>JAGNSY010000003.1:2600-52748 GCA_017987825.1 Sphingorhabdus sp.
ATTTGCTATCGAGCCACAGGCCGTTCCACAATTTCATCGAAACCGGCTGCCAGTTGTTGATTGCAAACACGGTGAAGCCGACGAGGAAAATGACCCAGAATAGGGTTTTCAGGAACGACATTCGCGGCTTCTCCTTTGTCTGTTTGCAGGCAGCTTAAGGGAAGGGGGGCAAGGATTCCAGCCCCCTTGGCTTATGGTTGGAATTACCCAAAAACCCGCGCGAAAATCGTGTCGATATGTTTCAGATGATAGCCCAGATCGAATTTCTCTTCGATTTCCTGCGGCGACAATGCCTTGGTCACATCGGGATCGGCCTTCAGCAGTTCGAGCAGCGACAATGCACCATCCGATTCCCACACCTTCATCGCGTTGCGCTGCACCAGCAAATAGCTGTCTTCGCGGCTGACACCCGCTTGCGTCAGGGCAAGCAACACGCGTTGCGAGTGGACCAGCCCGCCCATCTTGTCCAAATTCTTCTGCATGCGCTCTGGATAGACGAGCAGCTTGTCGATCACGCCGGTGAGGCGGCCGAGCGCGAAGTCGAGCGTGATCGTCGCATCGGGCCCAATATAGCGTTCGACCGAGCTGTGGCTGATGTCGCGTTCATGCCAAAGTGCCACATTTTCCATTGCGGGAATGGAATAGCTGCGCACCATACGGGCAAGACCCGTGAGGTTTTCGGTGAGCACCGGGTTGCGTTTGTGCGGCATCGCCGACGAACCCTTTTGGCCGGGTGAGAAATATTCCTCCGCCTCAAGCACTTCGGTGCGCTGCAGGTGGCGGACTTCGACAGCCAGTCGTTCGACTGACGAGGCGATGACGCCCAATGTCGCAAAGAACATGGCATGGCGATCACGCGGGATGACCTGTGTCGACACGGGTTCGACCGACAGGCCGAGTTTTGCCGCAACATGCTCTTCAACGCGCGGGTCGATATTGGCGAAGGTGCCAACTGCGCCCGAAATCGCACAGGTAGCGACGTCCTGGCGTGCGGCGATCAGGCGATCCTTGCAGCGCGAAAATTCGGCATAGGCTTCGGCCATTTTGAGGCCGAAGGTCACAGGCTCGGCGTGGATGCCGTGGCTGCGACCGATGCAGGGCGTCATTTTGTGCTCAAAGGCGCGGCGCTTGATGGCTTCGAGTAAGGCATCGAGATCGGCCAGCAACAGATCCGATGCGCGCGCCAGTTGCACCGCGAGGCAGGTGTCGAGCACGTCGCTCGACGTCATCCCTTGGTGCATGAAACGGGCTTCGTCGCCGACTTGTTCGGCTACCCAGGTCAGAAAGGCTATCACGTCATGCTTGGTTACGGATTCGATGGCGTCGATGGCCGCAACATCGATGGATGGATTGGTTGCCCACCATTTCCAGAGCGCGTCTGCCGCTGATTTAGGCACTACGCCAAGGTCGGCCAATGCCTCGGTCGCATGCGCCTCAATCTCGAACCAGATTTTGAAGCGGTTTTCGGGTTCCCAGATGGCAACCATATCGGGGCGGGCGTAGCGGGGGACCATGTGCGGGCTTTCTGCAGAGAGGCGTGGAGTCGCCCGCGCCGTTAGCAGGCGGGGGACACAGCGTCAAAAGCGCAACGAAAAAGGGCGGCACAATCGCGCCGCCCTTTTCGTCATTCTGAAAACGCTGTTTAGAACTCGTACGATACGCGACCATAGAGGAAGCGACCGCTGAAGCCGAAGGGCGACTGCGAACTGTACGGCAGGAACGAGTTGTTCAGGCCATAATTCACGCCGTCGACCGTGCCGAAGGGCAGGCGGTCGGGATAAACGTCGAATAGGTTGTTCGCGCCGATGGCGAGCGAGAGCTTTTCCATCGGCTTGACGCGCAGCTCAAGGTCGGTGACCCATTTGGGCGACAGGAAGATGTCCCCCGGAACATCGCCCGGCGCCAGCGCGATATTATTGTTGTTCGCCGCCGTCGAGAAGCTGCTCGGCAGGAAGACTTCGCCATAGCGGTTGGTGCGCAGCGTCAGACCAAACATGTCATAATCCCAATCAAGGCTGAAATTCAGCTTGTTCTTGGGCTGGCCGTCGGTCAGGCGAAAGCTTTCCTGACGCGCGAACAGACGCTGAGCGGTGAAGCCTGAGAAGGTCCGGCGATCCGTGATTTTGGTGTTGTTTAGGTTGTAACCCGCACTCAAGCGGACCGTTCCCATACCGAAATCAGGGACGCGGTAGCTTGCAACGATGTCCAGACCTTCAGTCTTGGTGTCGATGCCATTGATGAAGAAGCGGGCCGAGGTGACGCCGGTAATGCCAGCCAAGGCCAAAGCATCGGTTACGTCTGGAACCGCGACAGACAGGTTTTGCAGGTTCTCGGTTAGTGTGATGCGATCTTCGATCTTGATGTTGTAATAGTCGACCGTCAGGTTCAAGCCATCGAGCATTGTGAAGGTGAAGCCACCGCCAATGTTGACGGATTTCTCAGGCTTAAGTGGTTCGGCACCCAAGGCAATTGCTACGGGTGATGATACCGGGAAGGTACCGATTTCAATCAATGTGCCGCCGACATTGTTGGTCGACGTCGTTGCAAATGACTGCTGGGCGAGGCTTGGCGCACGGAAGCCAGTCGAAATCGAACCGCGGAAGGCGAGGCCGTCAATTGGCTCAAAGCGGGCCGCGGCCTTTCCGTTCACGGTGCTGCCAAAATCGCTATAATGTTCGTAGCGGCCTGCAAGCTGCAGCGTGAAGCTAGAACTCAGGTCAGCATCCAGTTCGACATAACCGGCATAGCTGTCGCGCGATTCATCGGTGGCATTGCTCGGGCGGAAGCCCGGGAACACCTGCGAACCACCTGCCGCGCCGAACGGTGGGGCCGAGAAGGGGCCATTGACATAGCTCTGCAATTCGCCCGCGACGATTTTGTAATTTTCGTCACGATACTCGCCACCAAATGCGAGCGAGATACTATCGCCGATGCCCAGATCAAGATCACGACGCATGTCGAGATTGACCGTCGTCTGGCCAGCGCGCATGCCGCCCGCATTAAAGCGACGGGCACTGTCGGTGCCACCGAGAGAGGTGTTGACGCTGTTTTCGATCTTATAGTTCAAAAGGTTGGAGCCATAGACAACCGACAGGTCATAGTCCCATGATCCCAGCGCCCCGCGCAGACCCGCAGCAGCTGAGATGTCTACAATCTCGCTAACAATCAGCGGCAGGAAGCCATCGGCGTAGATGGGCACAAATGTTGTGGTAGATGCTGCCCAGTCACGGTTGCGGGCGTCGGTGGAACGACGATAGAAGCCTGCGCCATTGCCGTCACGGACGCCATAGCTGCCAAATGTATAGAATTCGATATTATCCGACAGATCATATCCGGCATTCAGGAAGAAGTTCAGGTCCTTCGAAACGCCATCGCCATAACGGTGCGCATAACGATTAAAGGTCGCTTCACGTGGATCGCCGGGAGCGAAATAGTTGCGGCGGATATCCGCGCCGGAGCGGTTGGTGGGGGAACGATCCTTATACTCAGCGGTAAAGTTGAGATAACCGCTATCGCCAACCGGAAGGCCAAAGTTGGACGCAAAGGTGTAGGTATCACCGTCGCGGCGTTTGCGATCCTGTCCGGTATAGGTAATCACCGGATTGTCCGATGCACCCGCGGTCAAAGCCACTGTGTCGACCTGGCCGACATCTTCCATCGTGGTGATGTACTTGCCATAGGTTGCCTGCGCACGGCCGCCCACGCCTCTTTTCAGCTGGACGTTGATAACGCCCGCAATCGCATCCGAACCATAAAGTGAGGCGGCGCCATCGCGCAGCACTTCAATACGCTCAATCGCCAGCGGCGGGATGGTGTTCATGTCGACCGCCGTTGAACCACGTCCGACCGAACCGTTGAGGTTGATCAGCGACGATTGGTGGCGGCGCTTGCCGTTGACGAGCACGAGCACCTGATCTGGTGCGAGGCCGCGCAGTGTGGCGGGGCGGAGCGAGTCCGTGCCGTCGGTCAGCGAAGGCTGCGGAAAGTTGAAGGAAGGGACTAGCTGGTTGAGCAAGCGATTGGTTTCGGTCGAACCGCTGTTCACCAGATCGGCTGCGGAAAGCACGTCGACCGGAACAGGGCTGTCGGCCACCGTGCGATCGGTGCGGCGGGTGCCGGTGACGATGATAGCTGGTTGGTCTGCTGCATCGTCGGCCTGCGCCTCTTCCTGCGCATAGGCGGGAGCAGCTGTTGCAACCATAACGGCTGCCACTGAGGCGGAGATTGCAAGGAGCGATCCGGTGCTGGATTTTTTCATTTTTGGTCCTTTGCCCTGTTCAATAGAATTTGGTGCACGGAACGCTGCCACTAATGCAAAGGTATGGCTAGTGTAGGCGCAATTTCTGTTCATTTTCTGACATTCCTGTGTCATTATTGCAACGCAGCATAAAAGCGCCTGCCGACGCAGAATTCTGTGGATTGATGCAATCCGCGCTATGCGGTGACTCGCTGGCTCGCTATCGGGGCGGGGATGGCTGATACCACCGACACAGACTTGCCCGCCGAAGATCCGTTCGACCAGATCGTGAATGCGCCGTTCGATGCGGCGATTTCCGAACGCTATCTGATTTACGCGATGTCGACGATTACCGCGCGGTCATTACCCGATCTGCGCGACGGGCTGAAGCCTGTGCACCGTCGCCTGCTCTGGGCGATGCGGCAGCTGAAGCTCGATCCTTCGAGTGGGTACAAGAAATGTGCGCGCGTCGTAGGTGACGTGATTGGTAAATATCACCCGCATGGCGATCAGTCGGTCTATGACGCGATGGTCCGTCTCGCGCAGACTTTTTCGCTGCGCTATCCTTTGGTCGATGGGCAGGGGAATTTCGGCAATATCGATGGCGATAATGCGGCTGCCTATCGTTACACCGAAGCCAAGCTGACCAAAACGGCGATCGAGCTCATGCAAGGGCTCGACGAAAACGCGACCGACTTCAAACCGACCTATAATGGCGAGGATGAAGAGCCGGAAGTAATGCCCGGCCTCTTCCCCAATCTGCTCGCCAATGGTGCGAGCGGGATTGCGGTGGGCATGGCGACCAGCATCCCGTCGCATAACGCCGCCGAAGTCATCGATGCTGCGATGCTGCTGATCGACGAGCCCAAGGCGACGCATGAGCAATTGATGCAGATCGTGCAGGGGCCCGATTTTGCGACCGGTGGCGTACTGGTCGACAGCCGCGAAAGCATTAGCGCAGCCTATGCAAGTGGCCGGGGCGCCTTAAGGGTGCGCGCGCGCTTCCATGCCGCCGACGCCAAGGATGCAGCGGACCGCGAAGCCGGTATTGAGCGGTTGTCAGGTGGCACCTGGCAACTGGTCATAAGCGAAATTCCCTATCAGGTGCAAAAGGGCAAACTAATCGAACAGATTGCCCAGCTGATTGCCGACAAGAAGCTGCCGATCCTTGACGATGTGCGCGATGAATCGGATGCCGATATTCGCATTGTATTGGTTCCGAAGAGCCGCAACGTCGATCCCGAAGATCTGAAGAACGCGCTCTTCCGTCTGACCGACCTTGAAACGCGCTTCGGGCTCAACATGAATGTGCTCGATGCCAACCGCGTGCCCAAGGTGATGGGGCTGGGCGAAGTGCTGCGCGAGTGGCTGTCGCACCAGATCGAAGTGCTCGTGCGTCGCTCGCAGCACCGGCTGGAAAAGATAGATGCCCGGCTGGAGCTGCTCGAAGGCTATATCATTGCCTATCTCAATCTCGACCGGATCATCGAGATCATCCGGACAGAGGATGAACCCAAGCCTGTGATGATGGCCGAATTCCTGCTGAACGATAGGCAGGCTGAAGCAATTCTCAACATGCGTTTGCGGTCGTTGCGCAGGCTGGAGGAAATGGAACTGCGCCGCGAACGCGACGAACTTCACGCCGAGCGTGAGGAACTGGTCAAGCTGATCGAAAGCCCGGCACGGCAACGTACAAGGCTGAAAAAGGATCTGACGAAACTGCGCATCGGCTATGCCGAAGATACCGAGCTTGGACGCAGGCGCACGTCACTGATCGAAGCAGCACCCGCGCGCGAAATCTCGCTCGAAGCCTTTGTCGAACGCGAACCTGTCACCGTCATCCTGTCCAAGCGTGGCTGGATCAAGGCGATGAAGGGCCATGCCGACCTTTCGGCCAAGGCCGATTACAAGTTCAAGGAAGGCGATGCGCTGGCGCAGGTCTTCCATGCCCAGACCACCGAAAAAATCCTGGTCGCGACTGCCAACGGCCGTTTCTACACCATTGGCGCTGACAAGCTGCCCGGTGCGCGCGGCTTTGGCGAGCCGCTGGGCACGATGATTGACATTGAGGCGGGGAATGATGTCCTGACGCTTCTGCCGGTCACCTCGGGTGGCCGAATGCTGTTGGCGGCTTCGACCGGCAAGGGCTTCCTCTGCAAGATGGAAGATGTCGTTGCTGAAACGCGCAAGGGCAGGGGCGTCGTCACGCTGAAGCCCGGCGCACGGCTGCAGGTCGTGCGTCTCGCCCCGGCAGAAACATCGGATGAAGGTGCGGCCAAGGATCAATATGTCGCTGTCGTTGGCGATAACCGCAAGCTGGTCATCTTCCCGATGAACGAAATCCCCGAAATGGCAAAAGGGCAGGGCGTTACCTTGCAACGCTATAAGGATGGCGGGCTGTCGGATGCTGTTTGCTTCAATCTGAGCGAAGGGTTGAGCTGGACGATGGGCGGCGACAGTGGGCGCACCCGAACCGAAACTGACCTGACCCAGTGGCGCGTGGCGCGCGGGGCCGCAGGACGGCTTCCGCCCCAGGGCTTCCCGAGGAACAACCGCTTCGACTGAGCATGTTTACCACGCCAGTATAGCCTTTGTTCTATGCCCGGTGTGAAGCAAATTTTTACATCTTTCACATAGTCCCGATCATATGAGGATGTGGGACAACAAAACATTCGCCCACGGGTCGCCAGCCTCTCTGACGTCTAAACTCGTCCAGAGAACTGTTCCCGAAGGCGAGGAAGCGAGCCATGCTTGGCTGAACTCGCTGCCCATTGCTGCGGCCATTTACCGTGTCGATATCAGCGGTGCCAAACGCATCGCGACCAACGGCCAATTCGACTACCTTGCATTGAACCGCGCTCGTGATGCCGGATTTGATCCGTGCTACTTCAATGACTTGATCCTCGACATGGTCGACAACGACCGCCAAGAACATTTCGAACGCTGGCGTTCGCCCGACAAGATTCAACCGCTTGATGTCGAAATCAGTGTCTCGCGTTTTGGCAATGAAGTGCCACATGTTCTGGTGTCGCTGGTTGATCGCACCGCGGAAGTACAGGGCAATGTGAACCTGCGCCGTGAGATGATGAACGATAGCCTGACGGGCTTTGCGAATCGCATCGGTTTTGAGGAGCGTATCGCAGAGGCCGTCGATGAAATGCAGCGGACCGGCAGCGACAAAAAATTTGCGCTCATCATGTTCGATCTCGCACGCTTCAGCCGGATCAATGAATCGGTCGGCGTATTGGCGGGAGATGAGCTTATCATCACGGTCGCAAAACGGCTGACGTCAAGACTTCGGAGCAGTGAAATAATCGGTCGCCTCGGTGGCAATGAATTTGCGCTTTTCGCGCCGGTTGACGATATACGTGGCGCAGAGGCAATCGCATCTCGGGTAGTGAAGGCATTTGACCACCCCTGCAAATTGTCGAACCTGGAAATCCAGATTGATTGCGCGGTTGCCGCTGCATTGGGCGATTCCGCGTCAGATGATCCGATGGATGTGCTCCGCCATTCCCAGATTGCGCTCAAGCGGGCGAAACAGTCGAAGAAGTTTGAACTGTTTTCAGCGGACAAGCTTGACCGGGCGCTGCACCGCTTCTCACTCGAAACCGATTTGCGTCGTGCATTGGAGCGTGACGAGCTGGAGCTTCACTATCAACCGCTGATCGATCTGGAAAGCGGACAGCTGAATGGCTTTGAAGCATTGGCGCGCTGGAACCATCCGAAGCTGGGTATGGTCTCGCCGCTCGATTTCATCCCGGTTGCAGAGGAAAGCGGACTGATCGTTCCGTTGGGGCGTTGGGCGCTTGAAAAGGCTGCCAAAACGATTGCCCAATGGGAAGGCGATATGGGTGACGACCTGCCGATCAAAGTGTCGGTCAACCTGTCGGCCGTCCAATTGCTGCGTGATGATGTGCCCAAGGCCGTCGAACATGCCATCCGTTCGGCTGGCATCGATGGCAACCGCTTGACGCTGGAACTGACCGAAAGCGCCTTTGTCGATGATCCGGATGGTGCCCGCCGTGTGCTCGAAGCGCTGAAGGCATTGAACACGAATCTGGCTATGGATGATTTCGGCACAGGTTATTCCAATCTGGCCTATCTGCAAAAGCTGCCAATTGATGTTCTCAAAATCGATCGCAGTTTTGTTTCGGATATGCTGGCCAATCGCGACAACCGGGCGATTGTCAGCACCATATTGTCGCTGGCTTCGGCCCTGGGCATGAAGACCACTGCGGAGGGCATTGAATGTGCTGCCGTGTCGGCTGAACTAAAGGGACTGGGTTGCACCAATGGGCAGGGCTATTATTTTGCCCGACCGCTGACCGCGGAGGCAGCTTACAGCTTTTTGTCGTCGCCTAACGCACCCGCGACCAGCTGATCAGCGATCTGGGTAACGCGAGGTTCGGCGGGGAACGATTCCGCGACCCATTGCCGTTCGATCGCCTGCAATGTTTTTGCAACCACTGGTCCGGCACGCAGTCCCATTGCAATCAGATCGCCGCCTTTGATCAGCAGTTCGGGAACATCCCAGTTCTCGAGACTGGCCAATTCCACGCTCCAGTTTTCTTCGTTTGAGCTCAGCAAGACCAGATCGCGGGCATTTTCTAGGCCAATGGCATAAGCCAGTTGGCGCGCCGATTGGTCTGTATTGGCATTGGTCGCCAAATAGGTCAGATCGGTGCGCAAGCGGTTTGACAGCTTCAAGCGTGCGGCGACCTTTTCAACGATTATGGCATCTACGGGCAGGATCGCGCTCAGCCTTCGTCCAACTGAGGGATTGGATGCAGACACTGTTTCCCGATCAATCAGCTTTGCAAGCTTGCTCCCAGCGTCGTTCACAACTTCCGGCAGAAAAGCTGCGAAAATGCCATTGTCGAGCATCACCTGCACCGCAGGAGCAGGATTTGCCACTGAAAGCAATTTGCGCAGTTCATCGGCGATGCGCTCACGCGACAAAGCCATCAGCTTGCTGGCATGTTTGGCTGCAGCCGCCAATGCGTCGGCGTCGATCGCACCCTGCCCGAAACGCGCATGGAAACGGAAGAGGCGCAGGATACGCAGATGATCCTCGGCAATGCGCTGCTCGGCATTGCCGATGAAGCGCACATGATGCGCCTTCAAATCGGTCAGGCCATCGAAATAGTCGAAAATCTGGCGACTTTCGGGATCGGCATAGAGCGCATTAATGGTGAAATCGCGTCGTGCGGCATCCTCTTGCCAGTCGGTCGCAAATTCTACGGTGGCGCGGCGGCCATCGGTTGAAACATCGCGGCGCAGGGTGGTAACCTCGAAGGTGTGACCATCGGCAACGGCTGTGATCGTGCCATGATCGATGCCTGTCGGAACGGCTTTGATACGTGCTGCTTCCAAACGCTTGATCACGTCTGCAGGCACCAAAGGAGTCGCAATATCAACATCAGCTACTGCGATGCCGAGTAAAGCATCGCGCACCGCACCGCCCACGATACGTGGCGGTTGGCCATCGACTTTCAGGGTATCAACCACACGGCGCAGCGCAGGATCTTGCAGCCAAAGTGCGTCGGGCAGTTGCATCAGTACTCACCCAGCAGGCGGCGCGACAGGTTGGCGATGATGCCAGCGGTCACGCCCCAGATGCGCCGGCCTTCCCAATCCATGTCATAATATTCGCGCATCTGCCCCTGCCATTCGACCTGCCGTCTGGCGTAATTGGCACGATCAAACAAAATCGCAAGCGGGACCTCGAACCACTCCTCGACCTCTTCGGGATTGGGCACTAGCGGAAGGTCAGGCGGAACGACCCCTATGACCGGTGTGATCTGGTATCCGCTGCCAGAATAATAGTCGTCGGCGGGGCCGAGAATATCGACTTCATGCCGGGGCAGGGCGATTTCCTCCTCAGCCTCGCGAAGTGCCGCTATAATGGCGTTTTCGTCTTCAGGATCGACCTTGCCCCCGGGAAAGGCGACTTGCCCCGCATGGCTCCGCAACCAGGCTGGGCGCCGCGTTAGGATGACGCCGGGTTCGGCTCTGTCAGTAATAGGCACCAGCACGGCAGCGTGGCGATAGTCGCCTTCATGACGTGGATAGGCGCGTTCATCCTCAATCGCGATCGCGCGCGAGGGATGGAGTGCCTCGGAAAACTGCTTTTTCCAGCTCATCCGGCGATATCCAATGCGAAGAACACACCTTCGCTCCACAGTCCGGGATTTTCAGGGTCGGCGTTAAGCGCATGGTCTACGAGTTCATAATAGACCGGCCGTGAACAGCGTGCCCATAGCCCGGCGCGAACATGCAGATAGGGTACTGGAACGCCTTCGTAGAGCCGCGTTTCGATCCGGTTTTCCGGGCCAGCAATAATCAGGTCATCAGTGTTAAGCCTGAACGCAATGTTTGCCTCTCGGATTTGCGCTTCAACCGCAATGAAGGGCACATCCTCTATCACGATCGATAATTTTTCCTGCGGTGTCACCAGCCAATAGTTGCCGTCCGCATCAGTCCGTAGCAATGTTGAAAAAGCGCGGACCATGGCCGGGCGGGTTATCTCTCCGCCCTGGTGAAACCAGCGCCCGTCGAAGGCGATGCGCATTTCGCTGTCGCCCGATTTCGCCGGGTTCCAGCTCTCGACCGGCGGTAATTTGCGCTGTGCTGCCAGTTCGGCGATCTGGGAGAGGTCAAGGTCGCTCAATGCGGGAGGGGGCTCATAGGGCACGATCATCCTCCTCCAGCATGCCGGCTTCAGGTAGCGTCACGCCCTTTGCATTGCGCGCCAGCAGCCTGCGGGGTTCCCACGGCCCGGGCAATGACCAGCCGCCGGTCTGTTCTGCGCTGAAGCCGAAGCGGCCATAATATTCGGGATCGCCAATCATCACCATCACAGGTTCCCCGATTTTGGCGGCTGCTTCAAGCATCGCGTGCATCAGTTGGTGGCCAATGCCCTTGCCTTGCAACGAAGGCGTAACCGCCACCGGGCCGACTAGCACTATGGGAAAATCTCCGACGCGGACGGGCCAGCACTGTATGCTGCCGACAGGTTCGCCATTTTCGATGATCGCGAAGGATAGCGGAACAATCGGCTTGCTGCGTTTCCGCAATAAATAGGCGGTCCGACCGAAGCGATTACTGCCAAACGCGTCGTCGAGCAACTGTTCCACCTTGTCTGGTGTAACCTCATTGAGCGGAATGAGCTCAGGCATCTGGTAAAACCTCGGGCAATTGCCGCCTGCGGAGCATCGCCAATGCTATCAAGGCAGACGCGCCTGCTGTCGCTGCGATTAAATAGGGCGCGCCGGGAAAGCGTATCGGGGCGCCAGTTTCGGTAAAGGCCGCCAGAGCATAATTATACGCAAATTGCCCGATCATAAGGCTGAAGGCGGCAAGCGAGCCGACCAGCCCCTGCAACTCACCCTGCTGCGAGGCAGGCGCGCGCTGCGACATCATGGCATTGAGGGCCGGCATCACCATGCCTGAAAAGCCATTGACCAGCAGCAACACCAAAATGATCCCGGCAAAGGGCACAAACGCGACGATCAAATAGCTGGCTATCCCCGAAATCATTCCGATATAGGCGGTCTTGCGTTCGCCAAAACGGGTGATGAAGCGGCGGATCACCAGCGCCTGGAACACTGCCATCGAAATACCGACAAGGCCGAGCGAAACGCCAACCATGCCGCTGTCCCAGCCATATTGGATCGGCGCAAAGAAAGACCAGCTTGCTGGATAGACATTACCGGCAATCGACCAGAGGAAGTAGATCAGCGCGACTGGCACAATCCCCTCAATCTTACCCAGCGAAGCGAAAGCACTCAGCGGATTGGCTCGCTTCCATTCAAAGGGCCGCCGCTTTTCTTCGGGCATGGTCTCCGGGAATACGATCCAGCCGTAAATGCCGTTTGCAATCGCCAGCGCGCCCGCAACAAAGAAAGGCACGCGCGGACCAAAATCGCCGAGCAGGCCGCCAATTACCGGGCCAAATATAAAGCCAAGGCCGAAAGCCGCGCCAACCTTGCCGAAACTGGCGGCGCGTTCTTCGGGGGTGGACATATCAGCCATCGCGGCATTGGCCGGGCCGAAAACAGCGCCCAATCCGCCTGCAATCGCGCGCCCGACAAATAACCAGCCGATATTTGGGGCGAGCCCCATCAGCAGAAAGTCAAAGCCAAAGGCGAACAGCGAAATCAGAAAAATCGGGCGCCGCCCGAAACGGTCCCCCAAATTTCCGACAGCGGGCATCAACAGGATCTGGAACAGTCCATAGGTCGCGCCGATCCAAGCCCCGATGCGCGCCGCTTCGGCGGCATCGACATGCGCCAGATGTTTGATGAGATCGGGCAGGACAGGCATGATGATGCCGAAACCCATCGAATAAATGAGCACGGTCAGCAGCACGAAGCGGGTAGCGCGGCGCTTGAGGGTAGGGTCCATCACCATCGCGGCGGCCTTGTCAGTGGCGCCCCGCTTTGTCCAATATTTTTGGAATGTCGGTTGCTAGCGATAGCGGGATTTACTTTGGCTTTTGCCGGACTTGCGCTAGCTTGGCTGCGATGGAAGACCGAGGGGAGCCGCAAATGCAGAATGACGAAAACCCGCCTGTGCAAAGCGAAGCTGAGACGGAACCGGTAGTCGAAGCGGTACAGCAGCCTACGCCTGAACCCGTCAGCGAAACGGTGGCTGCGGCATCTGTCGCGAAAAAATCTTCGAACTGGAGCGGGAAGACAATCTTCTTGCTCGGGCTTGGTTCGATACTGACTGCACTGGCTGCGGGGCTCGGCTCTGGCTGGGGCTTGTGGGATTTCCGCTTCGGATTCCAACTGTTGATGCTTGCCTTCGGCGCAGGGATTTTGGCTTTATTGGGCGGTTTCGTTGTCGGCTGGTGGGCAAAGCGCAAGGGCAGGGCAGCGGCTCGCCCGCTACGCTGGCTGGGCATGACGCTGGGCGGCGCACTGGCGCTGTGGCTGTTGAGTTTCGCTTATACAGCGCGCACCGTGCCCGCGATCCACGATATTTCGACCGATCTGGCTGATCCACCCCAATTCCGGATGCTCGAGGTGCGGGCCGACAATCTTGACCAGATTCCTGGTGAGAATGAGCCCGAAATGAAAGGTATGAATCCGCAGCAACGCTGGGCGGCGCTGCATCAACAGGCCTATGGCGATATCCGCTCGGTTCGCATCGCGATGCCGGTGGCGGAAGCCATTGCCAAGGCAGAGCGGCTTGCCAAGGTGCGCGGTTGGGAGGTTGTTGTCGCTGATCCGATCGAGGGACGGCTTGAGGCAACCGACACCACCCGCTTCTTCCGCTTCAAAGACGATGTTGTCGTTCGTGTCCGCCCGACTGAAGACGGCACTGGCAGCATCGTCGACATGCGGTCGATCAGCCGGGTTGGCGTCAGTGACCTTGGCATGAACGCCAAGCGGGTCCGCAGTTTCATCGCGGACCTCGCTGGGACTAATCCCGCCGGTTAAGGCTTGGTGGGCGTCAGCTTCAGCAGACGCCCTTTTTCGCCGTCTTCCAGCAGCCAGACCGCGCCATCGGGGCCCTGTTCGACTTCGCGGATGCGCGCGCCCATTGGCCAATGATCTGCTTTCTCGACATTCTCTCCGTTCACTTTGACGCGGACGAGCGCTTCACCGCCCAGCCCACCGATAAACAAGGAGCCCTTCCATTTCGGGAAAAGGTCGGCATTGTAAAACATGAGCCCGCCGGGTGAGATAGCCGGCACCCAAAAGGCTTTGGGCGCCTCGAAACCGTCGCCGGGTGCGTGGTCAGGGATGTCGCGACCGTCATAGTGGCTGCCATTGGAGACCTTGGGATAGCCATAATTGGCTCCGCGTTTGATGAGATTGAGCTCATCACCGTGGCGCGGGCCCATTTCCTGGTTCCACAATTGGCCCTTGTCATCAAATGTCAGGCCAAGCGGATTGCGGTGGCCGAGTGACCAGATCTGCGACTTCACCGGATTGGTTGCGTCGTAAAAGGGATTATCTTTCGGGACTGTACCATCGGGAAAGATGCGCAATATCTTGCCCAGATTGGAGTTCATATCCTGCGCGGGATCGAATTTCTGCCGCTCACCCGAAGCGATAAACAGATATTTCCCGTCGGGCGAGAAAGCGAGGCGGTGGCCATAATGGCCGCGCCCCTGGACTTTGGGCGCTTGCCGCCAGATGACTTTTACATCCTTAAGCACAGGCGCGCCATTTTCGCTGTCGAGTTTGGCTGACGCAACCGCCGCGCCAAATCCGCCTTCTCCAGCTTCTGCATAGCTGAGGTAGATGGTGCGATTATTGGCAAAGTCGGGATGCAAGATGACATCTCCCAGCCCGCCCTGGCCGCCATAGGCGACTTCGGGCACGCCCTTCACTTCGACGACTTCGCCTTCGGATTCCCAAAGGATCAACCTGCCACCCTTTTCGGTGATCAGGGCTTGATTATATTCGGGCAGAAAAGTCATCGCCCAAGGTTCGTTGAATGTCGCGATTTCGGTGATGGCGAACGGCTTGGGGCCTGTCGAAACTTCGGCGTTGCTGGTTGACGGGGTGCAAGCAACTGCAACAAGGCTCGCGGCGGTCAAACTGAAGGCACGCAACATGGGGAGATCTCCTCTTATATTCCGGCTGTTAAATGCGAATGCATCATTGGCTTGGCAAGAGGGTTGCATTTCGCCTCACCGCCGACTAGATGGGGTTTATCCCGACATTGCGAAACACTGAAGGGGCTGGCGCCGAGAGGGGCCGGCGCAATCGGCCATTCGCATTGTCATCGACTGTTTTGGAACACCATGCCCGATTTGACAAAGCTTGCCTCACTGATTGCACCCGAAGCCGAAGCCCTCGGTTTCGATCTGGTGCGCGTGGCCTGGTTTGATCGCGGCGCGGAAGGATCGGATGAACCGACATTGCAGGTGATGGCAGAACGGCCGGAGACGGGTCAGCTTGTCATCGACGATTGTGCCGCGTTGTCACACCGGATCTCGGACCTGTTCGACGAACTGGATCCGATTGAAGAGGCGTATCGGCTGGAGGTAAGCTCCCCCGGCATTGATCGCCCGCTGACCCGCCTGAAAGATTTCACTACCTGGGCAGGGCATGAAGCCAAAATCGAGGCGATCGAACCCATTGAGAATCAGAAAAGATTTCGCGGCGAACTCGCTGGTATTGATGGCGATGTGATTTCGATCACCGATCGCACCGGTGCCACACATGCAATTGCCTTTTCCAATATACATTCCGCCAAGCTGGTCTTGACAGACCGGCTGATTGCGTCGACTGCGCCGCTCAATAGCGTCGGGGCCGACGAAATCGACGAAGACAACCCCGACCAAGAACAGGAAGACTAGAGTCATGGCCAGTCCGATTGCTGCCAACAAGGCTGAACTGCTTGCAATCGCCAATGCAGTTGCCAGCGAAAAGATGATCGACAAGGCGATCGTCGTCGAGGCACTCGAAGAAGCGATCCAGCGTGCGGCTCGCGCCCGCTATGGTGCCGAAAACGACATTCGTGCAAAGCTCGACATGCAGACGGGCGACCTTCGCCTGTGGCGCGTTGTCGAGGTGGTTGAAGTCGTCGAAGACTATTTCAAGCAGGTTGATATCAAGCAGGCTGAAAAGCTGCAAAAAGGTGCAGCCGTTGGTGACTTCATCGTCGATCCGCTGCCTCCTGTTGATCTCGGTCGCATCGATGCGCAATCGGCAAAGCAGGTTATCTTCCAAAAGGTTCGCGACGCAGAACGCGAGCGTCAGTTTGAAGAATTCAAGGATCGCTCCGGCGAAATCATCACCGGCGTCGTCAAGTCAGTCGAATTTGGCCATGTCGTTGTTGATCTAGGCCGCGCCGAAGGCGTTATCCGCCGTGACCAGCAGATTCCGCGCGAAGCGGTCCGTCCGGGTGACCGCGTCCGTGCGCTGATCCTGAAAGTTGTTCGCGAAAATCGCGGCCCGCAGATCCTGCTCAGCCGCGCGCATCCTGACTTCATGAAGAAGCTGTTCGCACAGGAAGTGCCCGAAATTTACGACGGCATCATCGAAATCAAGGCCGCAGCCCGCGATCCGGGCAGCCGCGCCAAGATCGGCGTAATCAGCTATGATAGCTCGATCGACCCGGTCGGTGCCTGCGTCGGCATGAAGGGCAGCCGCGTTCAGGCAGTCGTTCAGGAAATGCAGGGCGAAAAAATTGACATCATTCCCTGGTCCGAAGATGCCGCAACCTTCATCGTCAACGCGCTGCAACCCGCAACGGTCAGCCGCGTGGTTATCGATGAAGAAGAAGCGCGTATCGAGGTTGTCGTTCCCGACGATCAGCTGAGCCTTGCCATTGGTCGTCGCGGCCAGAATGTCCGTCTCGCGAGCCAGCTGACCGGTCGTGCGATCGACATCATGACCGAGGCGGAATCGAGCGAGAAGCGCCAGAAGGAATTTGTCGAGCGGTCGGAAATGTTCCAGCAGGAACTCGATGTCGACGAAACGCTGGCGCAGCTGCTGGTCGCCGAAGGCTTTAGCGAGCTTGAAGAAGTCGCCTATGTCGCGCTTGAAGAAATCGCAGGCATTGAAGGCCTCGACGACGAACTGGCAGAAGAATTGCAGAGCCGCGCGCTCGAAGCACTGGAACGCAAGGAAGAGTCTGCGCGCGCCGAGCGCCGAGAACTGGGGGTCGAAGATGCGCTTGCCGAATTGCCGCATCTCACCGAAGCGATGCTGGTGACTTTGGGCAAGGCGGGGGTCAAAACGCTCGACGACCTTGCCGACCTTGCGACCGACGAACTGATCCAGAAGGGCCGCACCGAACAGCGCCGCAGCGACAATCGTCGTCACCGCGTTGAAGATAAGCCGGGCATATTGGCGGTTTTCGGCCTGAACGAAGAACAGGGCAACGAGATCATCATGGCTGCCCGCGCGCACTGGTTTGAAGATGAGGAGGACGCCGTTGTCGCGGAAGACTCCCAATGAGAACCTTGATAGCCCTGTAAGAAGGTGCATTCTGACGGGTGAGCGGGCGGAACAACGCCTGCTGATCCGTCTTGCGCTGGGCCCTGATGGACAGGTTGCTCCCGATATTCACGGGAAAGTGCCCGGTCGCGGAGCTTGGATCGGTGTGCCTGCCGAGGAACTTGAAAGTGCACGCACCAAGGGAAAGCTTGCTGGACTTTTGAAGCGTGCCTTCAAAGTTTCTGAACTCTCGGTGCCGGACGATCTGGTCGACCGGATCCGTTCGGGACTTGAAAAGGCAACACTCGACCGGCTCGGGCTTGAAGCGCGGTCGAGCAATTTGCTTTCCGGAGCGGAAAAGGTCGATGCGGCCGCGCGAAGCGGAGCAGTTGCGTTGTTGCTTCACGCCGCTGACGCCAGTGACGATGGCGCGTCCAAGCGCGACCAGAGCTGGCGGGTAGGCCTCGAAGAAGAAGGCAGTGGTCGCAAGGGCCTGCGCTTGCCGGTCGATCGCGACCGGCTTTCCGCGGCACTGGGGCGGACAAATTCGGTGCATGTGGCGATCACCAATGCAAAAGCGGCGGAGCGGGTGAAACATCACCTAGACCGCTGGCTTTATTTCATAGGATGCAGTAACGCGCGCGGCGACGCCAAGGCGGACCGTCGCGCGAATGCTGCATCGGACGGTAATTGATTGAAGGCAAGGTCTGTAGAAAATGAGTGACGAAAACGAAAACAAACCGACATTGGGTCGCAAGCCGCTTGGGCTGAAGCCGCGACTGGAGTCGGGTGAGGTAAAGCAGACCTTTAGTCATGGCCGCACCAACAAGGTTGTGGTCGAGGTAAAGCGCAAAAAGCTTGTCGGCAAGCCGGGCTATGCGCCGGAGCCGGAAGTTGCCGCACCGCCGCCACCGCCTCCTCCCCCGCCGCCGCCCGCCGCTCCCGCGCCGCGCGCCGCCGCGCCCAATGGTGAAACGCCACAAGAGCGTGTGGCCCGTTTACAGCGCGAGGCTGAAGAAGACCGTTTGCGTCTTGCCGAAGAAGCCAATCGGCGCGAGCAAGAGGAACGGGCGCGTGCAGCCGACGAAGAACGCCGCCGTGCCGAGGATAATCGCAAGGCTGACGCCGAGGCGGCAAAAGCCCCGCCACCTGCCGCCGCTCAAGAAATCGAAGCCGAAACTCCGGAAGCCAGCGATGGTGCATCGCCGCCGCCGGCCCGTCGCTTTACACCTGTGGAATCGCCTAAGCGTCCGGCACCTGCCGCTCCGCGTGAAGAGGCCCGCGGGCCCCGTGAAGAACTTCGTCGCGAGGATCCGAAAAAAGCACCGCACAAGCCAAGCCGCGATCGCGTTGGAGACAGCCGTCGCCAATCGGGCAAGCTGACTGTAACGCGCGCGCTCGATGATGATGAAGGTGCACGGGCACGTTCACTCGCTGCACTGAAACGTGCGCGCGAAAAGGAACGTCGTTCGCACATGTCGGGCATGCAGCGCGACGCACAGCCGAAGCAGGTGCGCGACGTTGTTGTTCCTGAAGCGATCACCGTTCAGGAATTGGCGATCCGTATGGCCGAAAAGGGCAGCGACCTTGTGAAGGCGCTGTTCAAGATGGGTATGCCGGTCACGCTGACGCAAAGCATCGACCAGGATACCGCAGAGCTGCTGGTCACCGAATTTGGCCACAATATCACCCGCGTTTCCGATGCGGACGTCGATATTGCCCATGATGACGACGTCGATGCGCCCGAAACGCTGAAGGCGCGTCCGCCGGTCGTGACCGTGATGGGCCATGTCGATCACGGCAAGACCTCGCTGCTCGATGCGCTGCGCGGTGCCAATGTACAGGCGGGTGAAGCCGGGGGCATTACCCAGCATATCGGGGCCTATCAGGTGAAAACCAAGAATGGTGATCTGATCACCTTCCTCGATACACCGGGCCATGAAGCCTTTACCGAGATGCGCGCACGTGGTGCGATGGTGACCGATATCGTCATCCTGGTTGTCGCCGCGGACGACGGTATCATGCCGCAGACGATCGAAGCCATCAATCACGCCCGTTCGGCCAATGTGCCGATGATCATCGCGATCAACAAATGCGACAAGGATGGCGCCAATCCGCAGCGGGTCCGCGAACGTCTGCTTGAGCATGAAGTCGTTGTCGAGAAGATGGGCGGCGAAGTGCAGGATGTTGAAATCTCTGCGCTGAAGAAAACCGGTATCGACGATCTGCTCGACAAGCTGGCGCTGCAGGCGGAGTTGATGGAGCTCAAGGCCAATCCCGATCGTGCGGCGGAAGCCGTGGTGGTCGAGGCGAAGCTCGACAAGGGCAGGGGTGCTGTTGCGACCCTGCTGATCCGTCGCGGTACTCTGAAAACCGGCGACATTTTCGTGGTCGGCGAGGAATCGGGTAAGGTTCGTGCGCTGATCAACGATCAGGGCCAGCAGGTAAAAACTGCCGGACCGGCGATGCCCGTCGAAGTCTTGGGGCTCACCGGCGTTCCCGGCGCAGGCGAAATCCTGACCGTCGTTGAAAACGAAGCCCGTGCCCGCGAAGTTGCCGCTTTCCGCAAGGAACAGGCGAAGCTGAAGCGCACTACACAGGCGCCGGTTTCGGTCGACAATATGTTCTCGGCATTGGCGGCGAACCGCGCGAAAGAATTTGCGGTTGTCATCAAGGCCGACGTACAGGGTTCGGTCGAAGCGATCATCAATGCGCTGCACAAGATTTCGACCGATGAAATCAAGGTCCGCGTGTTGCAATCGGGCGTTGGCGCGATCACCGAAAGCGATGTGACGCTGGCCAATGCGACCAAAGCACCGATCATCGGCTTCAACGTTCGCCCGAACGCCAAGGCACGCGAGATTGCGCAGCGCGAAAAGACACGGTTCAAATATTTCGATGTGATCTATCACCTCACCGAAGATGTCGCCAAGGAAATGGCGGGTATCCTCGGCCCCGAAATCATCGAAACTGTTGTCGGTCGTGCCGAGATCAAGGATGTGTTCAACGCTGGCAAGAAAGACAAGGCCGCTGGTCTGCTCGTTCTCGAAGGCCATATCCGCAAGGGCTATCACACGCGGCTTACCCGCGAAGACGTCATTGTTTCGAAGACCGTCATTGCCTCGCTGCGTCGCTTCAAGGACGATGTCGACGAAGTCCGCGCGGGCCTCGAATGCGGCGTCGTGCTTCAGGATACCAACGACATCAAGGCGGGCGATATGCTCGAAATCTTTGAAGTCGAGGAGCGTGAACGGACGCTGTGACGCAGTTTCTTGGAAAAGGCGGCGCGCATGTTGAGCTGATGGGGGCGGAGTTTATCGACTTCGATCCCGTTAGCGAAACGATCACCATGCGCTTCAACGCGCCGGACAGCTTCATAACGGGGCGTGGCGGCGTGCAGGGCGGGCTGGTCGCCGGTTTTCTCGATGAGGCGATGGGCTGGGCCCATGTCCAAGCGACGGAAGGAGCGGAAGCGCCGCTCAATCTGGAAATCGCCATGACTCTGCTTAAGCTGATTCCGCCCGGCCCGCTTATGGGCAAGGGCAGGGTGATCCGCCGTGGTCGCCGTGCGATCTTCCTCGAAGGCGAATTGTGGGACACCAGCTGGACCACGATCTATGCCCGCGCCACATCCACCGCCATTCCGACCCCGGTTCCGGGACGAGGATCTGATGGCACGGCATAACGAAACGCCAGAAGGCCGTTCGGTTCGGCTGCTACGCGTCGGTGAGCAATTCCGTCACATCCTCTCCGAACTGCTGGCGCGCGGCGATGTGCATGATGATGTGCTGACCAGCCACAGCGTCAGCATCACCGAAGTGCGCATGTCGCCCGATCTTCGGCACGCAACGGTGTTTGTGAAATCCCTGCTCGGTGCGGATGAGGCGGAGGTGCTGAAGGCTTTGCGCACCAACACCGCGTTTCTGCAGCGCGAAGTCGCTTCACGCGTTCGCTTGAAATATGCGGCGAAGCTGAAATTTCTGGCTGATGAAAGTTTCGACGAAGCCAGTCATATCGAAAAGCTGCTATCCAATCCGCATGTTACGCAGGATTTGAATTCTGACGAGGATGCGGCAGGCTAGGCTGGCAGTAGCCGCGTCTTGATGGTGATCGTTACTTTCTTGCCGACGACCAGCGAATAAGCCGTCATCCCGAAATCCTTGCGGTTGATCGTGGTGACTCCGGTCAAACGGATGGCGTCCTTACCTTTGGCATCGGCAGGCGGCGTCGAAAAAGCGACGTTCAAGGCAACCGGACGGGTCACGCCGCGTGCTGTAAGGTTTCCGCGAACAATGCCGTTGGTGGAATTTGTCATCGACAATTGTGTGCCCTCGAACCGCACCGTCGGAAATTTATCAACGTAGAAGAAGTCTTTCCCCTTAAGGCGGCCAGTTGTGGTGCCATCATCGGCTGTCAATTGGGTGGCATCGATCGTGACGTTGAGATCGATCTGGTTCATTTGTTCCGGCGAAAGCGTAACATTTCCCCGCAATGCTGGAAAATAGGCCTTTCGGTTGCCAATGCCCATGAAGGCCACTTTGGCATCGACCGAGCTGGAAACCGGATCAAGCCTGAACCGGTAAGTGGATGCAGTGTAACCCAGTGTTGAAGCGCAAAGCAGCATCAGCGCCGTCACGCATTTAGCAGTTTTCCACCGCATTATTTTCTCCAATTTTGCGACCCGACGCTTCCTTGGCAGATAGCGCTTGGATTCGTCCAGTGAGGACTATTAAGTAGATATATGGCTAAGCTGTATTTCTATTACTCCTCGATGAACGCGGGCAAATCGACGACATTATTGCAGGCCGATTTCAATTATCGCGAGCGTGGCATGAACACGATGGTTTGGACGGCTGCGCTCGATGACCGTTACGGGCAGGGCTATGTCACCTCGCGTATTGGTCTGCAGGCGGAAGCGCATAAATTTTCGCCTGAGACCGAATTGTGGAGCGACATTGTCGATGAACATGAGCGCAATCCGCTGGCTTGTGTTTTGATGGACGAGGCGCAATTCCTGTCTCGCGATCAGGTTTTGCAATTGGCGCGTATTGCCGATGAGAAGGGTATTCCGGTCCTGTGCTACGGCCTGCGGACTGATTTTGCGGCCGAACTATTCCCCGGCTCTGCCGCACTTCTGGGACTTGCAGATGCTCTGGTCGAGTTGAAGGCGGTCTGCCATTGTGGTCGAAAATCGACGATGAACTTGCGCGTCGATGCCGAGGGCTATGCGGTCATCGATGGCAATCAGACTGAAATAGGAGGCAATGATCGCTATGTAGCGATGTGCCGACGCCATTTTATGGAGGCCCGTAAGGAGGCCGCTGCTCATTCGGGGTTAAGCTTTCAACCGGCATAAACTGGCCTCTGGAGGTTGTGCGATGTCGAAATTTCTGTTGCCCGCAATTGGCTTCACCTTTGCGCTGATGACATTTGTCTCACCCGCCTTCGCCGGCAAGGCAAAGGATTGGGATCAATATGGGCTGGATGCCAGCATCGCTTTTCCTAATCATGGCGGAATTCGTAATTTTGAAGCGAATGAAGAGCGGGGGCTCTGGATCGAAGATCGTCAGCGCCGTTGGTATTATGCGAAATTTATCGGCAATTGCCGTGGCATTGATTATGCGAATGGCATTGCTTTTGACACGCGTGGTTCTTCGTCGTTTGACCGCTTTGGAGCGATTGCCGTCGATGGGGATTATTGTCTGATCGAAAGCCTGGTAACTGCCGAGAAGCCGTTACCGCGTAAAGAACGCCTGAAATTGCGCAAAGAAGTAAGGCTCGAAGCGAAAAAAGCTGTCGCACCCAGCGATTGACAGGCAACGGCCGGACGACCAAGGCGACGCGGTGCATGGCTGGATCATTCTCGACAAACCCTTAGGGCTTGGCTCAACGCAGGCGGTCGCAGCGGTAAAACGCAATATGCGCGAGGCAGGCTATGGCAAACTCAAAGTAGGCCATGGTGGCACGCTTGATCCGCTCGCAACTGGCGTGCTTCCCATCGCCATTGGTGAGGCGACCAAGCTGTGCGGACGAATGCTTGATGCGTCGAAGCACTATGATTTCACGATCAAATTCGGCGAGGAGACGGCGGGGCTCGACGCCGAGGGGGAAGTTGTCGCGACATCGGATATTCGACCGGCATTGCCCGAAGTCGAGGCTGTTCTGCCGCGTTTCACACGTGCAATCGAACAAATTCCGCCTGCCTATTCGGCGATAAAGGTTGAAGGTAAACGCGCCTATGATCGCGCAAGAGCCGGAGAAGTCGTTGAAATGGCGGCACGGCAAGTGACCGTCTATTCATTGTTTGTTGCCGGGCCTCTGCACTGTGACAGTGAAAACGAGATAACACTCTCGGCGCACGTTTCCAAAGGCACCTATATCCGATCGCTGGCGCGAGATATTGCATGTGCCCTTGGCACTGTTGGCCATGTCACTATGCTCCGGCGCACAAAGGCCGGTCCATTCAGTCTCGATCAGGCGATTTCACTGGACAAACTCAACGAAATTGGTAAGGGCGCGCCTGCAAAAGACATTATCTTGCCGTTGGAGGCAGGGCTGGTCGACATCCCGGCTCTTGATCTCTCCCCGGATGCGGCAAAGGCGATCCAACAGGGTCGCGTCTTAACCGGGGTTGCCACGAAAGATGGGCTATATTGGGCGCGAGACGCAGAAATGCGGGCCTTGGCGTTGGTAGAGCAAATCGACGGAGAGTTAAGAACCGTTCGTGGCTTCAACCTTTAAATTACGATGTTCGAAGGAAAAACATGTCTATTACTGCAGAACGCAAAGCCGAAGTTATCAAGGACAACGCCCAGGGCAAAGGCGACACCGGTTCACCGGAAGTCCAGGTTGCAATCATCACTGATCGCATCAACACCCTGACCGCGCACTTCAAGAGCCACCACAAGGACAACCATTCGCGTCGTGGCCTGCTTCAGATGGTCAACAAGCGTCGTTCGCTGCTTGATTATCTCAAGAAAAAGGATGTCGCGCGTTACAATGCGCTGATTTCCAAGCTCGGACTGCGTAAATAAGAGATTGCGAAGCGGCCCCATCTGCGGGCCGCTTTTGCTTTATGGGGTGGGTTCGCATTTCGGCGGACCCGGCCTTGGGGGCGCAAAATGCCCCAACCGGCCCGGGCCGGAGATCCCGGAAAAATAGGAGGCCCCTTTGCGCAATAGGGCGCGAAGGCATCTCAAGGAAAATCTATGTTTGATGTGAAAAATGTATCAATCGAGTGGGGCGGACAAACCCTGACACTCGAAACGGGCAAGGTTGCCCGTCAGGCCGACGGCGCAGTCATTGCGACCCTTGGCGAAACTGTCGTTCTTTGCGCGGTTACCGCTGCAAAGTCGGTGAAAGAGGGTCAGGATTTCTTCCCGCTAACCGTCCACTATCAGGAAAAATATTCGGCTGCAGGCCGCATCCCCGGTGGCTTCTTCAAGCGTGAACGCGGTGCCACCGAAAAGGAAACGCTGGTTTCGCGCCTGATCGACCGTCCGGTCCGTCCGCTATTCCCTGAAGGTTTCTACAACGAAATCAACGCTATCGCTCAGGTTCTGAGCTATGATGGCCAGAATGAGCCCGATATCCTCGCTATGGTTGCAACTTCGGCTGCGCTGACCATTTCGGGCGTTCCCTTCATGGGCCCGATCGGCGCAGCTCGCGTCGGCTATGTCGACGGTGAATATATCCTCAACCCGACCGACGAACAGGTTGCCGAAGGCGATCTCGATCTGGTCGTTGCTGCTACTTACGACGCGGTGATGATGGTCGAATCCGAAGCCAATGAGCTTTCGGAAGAAGTCATGCTCGGCGCCGTCCTGTTCGCGCATGATGCGTGTAAGGAAGTCGTCAAGGCAATCGTCAAGCTGGCGGAAAAAGCTGCCAAGGATCCTTGGGAAATGGCCGAACAGGCCGATCTCTCGGCTGCCAAGGACAAGCTGAAGAAGCTGATCGGCAAGGATATTGCCGCTGCTTACAAGCTGACCGACAAATCGAAGCGTTCGAATGCGTTGAACGAAGCCCGCGCGAAAGCGAAGGAAGCGTTTAGCGACGCGACCCCGCAGGACCAGATGGCGGCGAACAAGCTGATGAAAAAGCTTGAAGCTGAAATCGTCCGTGGCGCGATCCTGAAGGATGGCACCCGCATCGATGGTCGTTCGACCACGCAGATCCGTCCGATCCTGGCCGAAACGCACTTCCTGCCGCGTGCACATGGTTCGTGCCTGTTCACGCGCGGTGAAACGCAGACCATCGCAACCTGCACCTTGGGTACCAAGGATGCAGAACAGATGGTCGATGGCCTCAACGGCCTGTCATACCAGAACTTCATGCTGCACTATAACTTCCCCCCTTATTCGGTGGGTGAAGTTGGTCGCTTTGGCGCACCGGGCCGTCGTGAAGTCGGCCATGGCAAGCTGGCATGGCGTGCGCTGCACCCCGTGCTGCCGAGCAAGGATGAATTTCCTTACACCATCCGCCTGACCAGCGACATCACCGAGTCCAACGGCTCGTCGTCGATGGCGTCGGTATGCGGTGGTTCGCTGTCGATGATGGACGCAGGCGTGCCGATCAAACGTCCGGTTTCCGGCATCGCAATGGGCCTGATCCTCGAAGGCAAGGATTTCGCGATCCTTTCCGACATCCTGGGTGACGAAGATCACCTCGGCGACATGGATTTCAAGGTAGCCGGTACGTCTGAAGGCATCACCACGATGCAGATGGACATCAAGATTGCCGGGATTACCCGCGAAATCTTCGAAGCTGCCCTGAACCAGGCGAAGGAAGGCCGCGCGCATATCCTTGGCGAAATGGCAAAGGCGCTGGGTTCGGCTCGTACCGAACTGTCCGATTACGCTCCGCGTATCGAAACGATGCAGATCGACAAGTCGAAGATCCGCGACATCATCGGCACAGGCGGCAAAGTCATCCGCGAAATCGTCGCCACCACTGGCGCCAAGGTCGACATCGATGATGAAGGCCTGATCAAGATTTCGTCGAGCGACCTTTCGCAGATCGAAGCCGCACGCAAGTGGATTTCGGGAATCGTAGAAGAAGCCGAAGTCGGCAAAATCTATGACGGCAAGGTCGTCAACATCGTCGATTTCGGTGCCTTTGTAAACTTCATGGGTGGCAAGGACGGCCTCGTCCATGTTAGCGAAATGAAGAATGAGCGCGTCGAAAAGCCGACCGATGTTGTCAGCGAAGGCATGGACGTCAAGGTCAAGGTTCTCGAAATCGACCCGCGTGGCAAGGTTCGCCTGTCGATGCGTCTGGTCGATCAGGAAACCGGTGAAGAACTGGAAGACACCCGTCCGCCGCGCGAACCCCGCGAACCCAGAGGCGATCGTGGCGACCGCGGAGACCGTGGCCCCCGTCGTGATGGCGGTGATCGTGGCCGTGGCCCGCGTCGTGATGGCGGTAGCCGTGATCGTGGTCCGCGTCGTGAACGCTCCGAAGGTGGAGAAGGCGGCGATCCGAACCATGTTCCGGATTTCCTGAAAGACTGATCTTTCAAATTTAGACTAAGGAAAAGGGCTGCTTCGGCGGCCCTTTTTTGTTTCTGTTGCGCGGGTTTGGTCGTCCGGTTCATCGCCGATACAGACCGCTGCATAAAGAACGCGCAAAAGCCTTGGCGACGGCGCCAAGTGCCATTAAGGGATGCCCATGCAGAAAAAGCTTATCGCCCCACTCGCGCTCGGTATGTCCGCCCTATTGCTCTCCGGTTGCTCTTCGCTCGGGCTTGGTGGAGGCGGCAGCGGCGGCCCGGACACCCGTTATGTCGCGCGTGACGTCAATACGCTGTATATGGCGGCGAAGGAAAAGCTGGATAAGGGCCAGTACCAGATTGCTGCCGCCCTTTTCGACGAGGTGGAGCGCCAGCACCCCTATTCGCCCTGGGCGCGCCGCGCACAGCTCATGAGCGCCTTCAGCTACTATATGGCGCAAAAATATAACGAATCCACGTCTTCGGCGCGCCGTTTCCTGTCGATCCATCCGGGTAACAAGGACGCGCCTTATGCCTATTATCTGATTGCGCTCAATTATTATGAGCAGATCAGCGATGTTACCCGTGACCAGAAAATCACCGAACAGGCGCTATCTGCGCTTGGCGAAGTACAGCGCCGCTATCCCAATACCCGCTATGCTGCTGATGCTGGTTTGAAGATTGACCTTGTGCGCGATCACCTCGCCGGCAAGGAAATGGAAATTGGTCGCTTCTATCAGCGCCGCGCATTGTGGCTGGCGGCTTCGCTGCGCTTCAAGGAAGTGGTGCAGAAATATGAAACCACGACCCATGCGCCCGAGGCACTGTACCGGTTGACCGAAAGCTATCTGGCGATGGGCATTCCGGAAGAGGCCAAGCGGTCCGCCGCGGTTCTCGGTGCCAACTACCCGGGTAGCAAATGGTACCAGCGCGCATTCGACCTGATGCAGAAGCACGCTCCGGGGGCGTGAAATTGCAGCCATGCTGACCGGCCTTTCGATCCGCGATGTGGTGCTGATCGAGGCGCTTGACCTTGAATTTGATTCCGGTTTGGGCGTGCTGACGGGTGAGACCGGTGCCGGCAAATCGATCCTGCTCGACGCCTTGGGGCTGGCGCTGGGTGCGCGTGCAGATAGCGGACTGGTGCGGTCAGGCGTTGACAAGGCACAGGTGACCGCGAGCTTCGTTGCGCCAATTGTGAATTCGCCTTTGGCCGCTTTGCTCAATGAAAATGAAATCGATGTCGAACCCGGTGAACCGTTGATGGTGCGCCGTTCGGTGCGTGCCGATGGTGGCAGTAAGGCCTTTATCAACGATCAGCCCTGTTCGGCGGCCCTGCTGCGCGATGTCGGAATGTATCTGGTTGAAATCCACGGCCAGCACGATGATCGCGGCTTGCTCAACCCGCGCGGCCATCGCGCGCTGCTCGATATTTTCGGACGATGCGATGCCGCTTTGGTGGCAGGTCATTTCACCGCATGGCAAGAGGCCAAAGCACGGCTTGATAGCGCGCGCGAGGCGCTCGACAATGCCGCGCGTGACCGTGAATGGCTGGAACATGCCGTCACCGAATTGCGCCGCTTTGCGCCTGAAGAGGGTGAGGAAGAACAACTCGCCACCGAGCGCGCCGATATGCAGAAGGGTGAACGCATCGCCGAAGATCTGCGCGCTGTTATCGAGGCGTTCGAAGGTTCCGACAGTGGCCTTGCCAAATTGCGCAGCGCAGCGCGGCGGCTCGACCGGTTGGCGAACGAACATGCGCTGCTCGCAGAGGCCCTGACCGCACTGGATCGTGCCGTAATTGAGGCGAGCGAGGCCGAAGACAAGCTGATCGCGGCGGCACAGGCATTAAGTTTCGATCCCGAACGGCTCGACGCCATCGAGGTGCGCCTGTTCGAACTGCGCGGATTGGCGCGCAAGCACAATGTCCGCCCTGAAGAACTGGCGAAACTGACAGGTGAGCTTGCCGCCAAGCTTGATGCGATCGAGGCGGGCGGGGAGGGTCTGGCCAAGCTGGAGGCAGAAGTCGCGCGGCACGCTGATGCCTATCGCAAGGCTGCAACCGGTCTATCGAAGCAGCGGAGTGATGCCGCCAAACGCCTCGATGCTGCCGTCGCTGCCGAATTGGCACCACTCAAACTGGATGCTGCAAAATTCCAGACGGCGGTTGAAACACTTTCCGAAGATCGCTGGACCGCAACGGGCGTGGACCGCGTCGAATTTCTGATTTCAACCAATCCCGGCGCACCCTTTGCGCCGCTCGCAAAAATCGCATCGGGCGGCGAATTGTCGCGCTTCATCCTCGCGCTCAAGGTCGCGCTGGCCGAAGAAGGCGGCGTGGCCACAATCATCTTCGACGAAATCGATCGTGGCGTAGGTGGCGCAGTGGCCTCCGCCATTGGTGAGCGGCTCGCCCGGCTTGCGGGTGCAGGCAAACAGCTTTTGGCGGTCACCCACAGCCCGCAGGTCGCGGCCAAGGGGCAGGCGCATTACTTCATCGCCAAATCGAGCGAAGGCACGGTAACACGAACCGGCGTCGTTCGCCTAGATTCCGAAGGCCGCCGTCAGGAAATCGCCCGGATGCTCTCGGGTACCGAAGTTACCGACGAGGCACGGGCGCAAGCTGCGCGGCTGATGGAGGGTGTGTGAGCGAGGTCGAAAACCTCTCTCAAGCCGATGCAGCCAACGAACTGATGCGTCTGGCGAAGGCGATTACGCATCATAACAAGCTCTACCATGCGCATGACGCGCCCGAGATTTCGGATGCTGAGTTTGATGCGCTGGTGCGGCGGAACAACGAGCTTGAGGCGGATTTCCCGCACCTCGTGCGCGCTGACAGCCCCAATGCGCAGGTGGGGGCGGCGGTTGAGGCTTCACCACTCAGCAAGGTGACGCACGCCAAGCGGATGATGAGCCTCGACAACGCCTTCGCTGATGAGGATGTCGAGGATTTCGTGGCGCGCGTTCGGCGTTTTCTGAACGTGTCAGTAGACGCGGCTGTAGCGCTGACGGCAGAGGACAAGATTGACGGCTTGTCCTGCTCGCTCCGCTATGAAAATGGTGAATTGGTGCAGGCGGCCACACGCGGTGACGGGCAGGTCGGCGAGGATGTGACCGGCAATGTGCGGACGATTGCCGATATCCCGCAGCGCCTCGACGGAACCACTCCAGCCATCTTCGAAATCCGCGGCGAAGTCTTCATGGCGAAGGCCGATTTCGAGGCTCTCAATGCGCGGCTGCTCGCAGAAGCCGAGGATCCGGACAAAGCCCGCCAATTTGCCAATCCGCGCAATGCGGCAGCAGGATCGCTGCGGCAAAAGGACCCGTCGGTAACAGCTTCGCGGCCTTTGCGTTTTCTTGCGCATGGATGGGGCGAAGTGAGCGAAATGCCATCGGACAGCCAATATGGCGTGATGCAAGCTATTGCGGCTTGGGGCATTCCGGTCTCGCCTTTCCTGAAGCCGGTCGACGGCGCCGCAGGGGCACTGACGCAGTATCGCGAGATCGAGCGGCTCCGTGCCGACTTGCCTTATGATATCGACGGCGTGGTTTATAAGGTCGACCGGCTCGACTGGCAGGAACGCTTGGGCTTTGTCGCCAAGGCCCCGCGCTGGGCGATTGCACACAAATTTCCGGCTGAGCAGGCCGAAACGACGCTTGAGGCCATAGACATTCAGGTGGGGCGCACGGGCAAGCTGACGCCCGTGGGCCGGTTGAAGCCGGTAACGGTGGGAGGTGTGGTTGTCTCCAACGTAACGCTGCACAATCGCGACGAGATTGCCCGGCTCGGCGTTCGCCCCGGTGACCGGGTGAAGGTGCAGCGTGCAGGGGATGTGATCCCGCAGATTGTTGAGAACCTGACCCGTGATTCTTTACTTCCGGATTACCATTTTCCCGACCAATGCCCTGAATGCGGTAGCGAGGCCGTAGCCGAGGAAGGGGAGGTTGATGTCCGCTGCACCGGCGGGTTGATCTGCCCGGCGCAGCGGGTTGAACGGTTGAAGCATTTCGTCAGCCGCGCCGCGCTCGACATTGAGGGGCTTGGCGAAAAGACCATTCAGGAATTTTTCGACCTCGGCTGGTTGCATTCACCCGCAGATATTTTCCGCCTCCGGGAGCATCGCGCCGAGATATTAGGCCGCGAAGGCTGGCAGGAAAAGTCTGTGGATAACCTGTTGAATGCCATCGAAGCAAAACGAGCTCCAGATGCCGCGCGTCTGCTGTTCGGTTTGGGCATCCGCCATGTCGGGGCCGTCACCGCACGTGACCTTTTGAAGAACTTCCAGACGCTGCTACGCCTCCGTGATATAGCAACTTCGGAAGCAGGCGAAGCCGAGCTGACACAAATCGACGGCATCGGCCCTGTGGTGGCCAAGGCGTTGCGAGAATTCTTCCACGAGCCGCACAATGTCGACGTTTGGGAAGATCTGCTGCAGCAGGTATCGCCGCCCGACTATGTCGTCGAAGTCAAGGCGTCATCGGTTTCGGGCAAGACCGTCGTCTTCACCGGCGCGCTCGAAACGATGAGCCGCGACGAGGCCAAGGCACAGGCGGAGGCTTTGGGCGCAAAGGCGGCGGGCTCAGTTTCAGCCAAGACTGATCTGGTCGTTGCGGGGCCCGGCGCCGGGTCCAAGCTCAAAAAAGCACAGGAACTGGGTATCGAGGTGATCGACGAAGCCGCCTGGGCGGCGACAGTGGCAGCGGCCAGTTAATCGACTACCGTAGCCCTGAGCTTGTCGAAGGGCGGTGGTAGGTTTCAAATCCCGTTTTTGGCCGAAAGGCGTGCTTCGACAGGCTCAGCACTACGGTGATCTTCTCCAGCTCTTATCAATCAAACCAGCGCATCACCCCGCCGGGCATCGGTGTCCAGATTCCTATCCGCACACCCGCTTTCCGCAGCACCGTCGAAGTCCATTCATTGCAGGTGTTATAAGCCGAATAATGGCCCTTGCTGTCGTAGAACAGATTGTTGGCGCCATAGGCCGGATAGGCTTTGCTCTGTCCGTGGGTGGTTAAACGGAAGGTCGAGCGGATGGAGCCGATGATGCTATGATATTCGCGCTGGCTGACCAGCAAGCGTTTGCGATGCGGGGCAGGGCGGGGGTCGATGAGGTGGTAGATATGCAGGGTCGTGTCATCCGAACCGGTAATCGCTGACCCGATGTCGCCGCTTTGGACATCGCCCCAAGTCCGGGCGTTGCGATAAACGCGGCCATGGCCCCAGCCGATCATTGCGTGGGTGCCATAAAGGTCGCGGTTGGCCAAATGCTCAGGGCGGATCAGATCAGACAAGTCTTCCCCCGCTGCCGACATCGGCACGATCAGGCTGACATGCACACCGTTGGTCTCGACGAATATCGGAATACCGCGATCGGGTTCGCGCCAGTCGGAATTGGACGGGATAAAACTTCCGACCAGCGCGCCGATGAAATAGGCACCCACCAACAACAGCGGCCAGCCGATAATCGCCCGCAATGCGCTCCCAAGGCTGTTGATGCGAAACGGTTTCAAGTGTAACTATCTTTCATGGCCGATTTTACCCATGTCTATGATGCCCCGCCGCCGGGTGCAAATCCGGATTGGACGATCCCGCAAGGATGGGACGCGTTTACGCCGTATGAGCATGCCATGTGGGACCGGCTGTTTGCGCGGCAATCGGAAATGCTGCCCGGGCGGGCCTGCGATGCCTTCATGCGCGGTATCGATGTGCTCAAGCTCGAAAAGCCCGGTATTCCCGATTATCGTGAACTGAACGCGCGGCTGATGGCGGCGACAGGCTGGCAAGTAGTTGCCGTGCCCGGACTGGTGCCGGACGATGTCTTTTTCGACCATCTGGCAAACCGCCGCTTTCCGGCAGGCAATTTCATTCGCACCCCCGACCAGCTCGATTATCTGCAGGAACCGGATGTGTTCCACGATGTGTTTGGCCATGTCCCGATGCTCGCGGACCCGGTATTTGCCGACTATATGGTCGCTTATGGCAAAGGCGGTCTGCGCAGCCTCGGCTTTGGCGCGTTGCACAAGCTGGCGCGACTTTACTGGTACACCGTCGAATTCGGTTTGATCGAGGAACCGGCAGGGCTACGCATCTATGGTGCAGGTATCGTCTCGAGTTATGGCGAGAGCATCTTCTGCCTCGACGATCCCAGCCCCAACCGCATCCGGTTCGATCTGTTGCGGCTGATGCGCACCGAATATCGCATCGACGATTATCAGCAGAATTACTTCGTCATCCCCTCGCTTGAGCATCTGCTCAACGTGACGGTCGAGACCGACTTTGCCCCGCTCTATGCGCAGCTTGAATCGCTGCCCGACATTCCGATTGCAGACATCCTGCCCGAGGATGATGTCATCACCCACGGCACGCAGACTTATGCGAAAGCCAAAGCCGCCTGATCTCTACCAGGTGCCGAAATCTCCGGGAGGCTGACTGGTTCGCCCCGATGCGCGGATCGGGCGCTTGTGGCCATAGCTCCGGCGCTTGATGAACCTCAGGCAAGGCCAGTCGCCGCTATCGCGCCGTTCAAGGAGTAGGAAACCGTTACGCCGATATGCGGCGGCGACCTGTTTAACTTGTGTGTTCAACAGTCCAGCCAGAATCAACGTTCCGCCATCGGCCACCACGGAAGCGAAACTGGGTGCGAGTTCGACCAGCGGCCCCGCAAGGATGTTGGCGATCAGCAGGTCAAAAGGAGCACGACCAATAATGGCTGGATGGTCCGTTCCGGTCGCCACATAAAGCGCAACGCGCCCACGCGCACAGCCAACCGGAACAGAGTTTGCTGCCGCATTATCGCGCGTAACGTCAATACTCACTGGGTCAATATCCGATGCGGTAACCACCGCCCTTGGCCAGAGGTGCAGCGCTGCGAAGGCAAGCAATCCTGTGCCTGTGCCAATGTCCACAATATGATGGAATTGTTTGCCGTTGCTGCGCAGGCGATCGAGCATGTCGAGGCAGCCACTGGTCGTTTCATGCCCCCCGGTGCCGAATGCCTGCCCCGCTTCGATCAGGAAGGCGCGCGCACCGTGCGGCACGGCACCTTTGTTGGTCGAGGTGTGGACATAGAAGCGGCCCGCGCTGACGGGAGCGACGCTTTGCTGGCTGAGCGTCAGCCAGTCTTCGTCAGGCAGCTGTTCGACCGCAGCTTTTGCATTCACCCTTGTTTCGAGCAAGGCGATATCGTGCCGATCCGGCTTTGCGTTGAAATAGGCTTGGATGGACCATTTGGCATCATTGAATGCTTCAAGCTCGTCAGCGACCAGGGTGGGCAGATTGTCGAACAGTTCCAGCCATTCGTCATCCTCATGCATCGCCTCTGCCTCGGCCCGTGAGCAGGGCAGCGTGACCTTCCAGTTCATTTGGCGGATTCTTTGGCGAGTCTGTTTTCGAGCCGCGTTTTTGCGCCCGCTGCATATTCGGCACAGCCATTGGGACTTACGAGCGGTATTTCGTCGGCAAGTCGATCAAATAGTGCGCTGGCCGACGGATGCGGCGTGATCAGGATATCGCAGGGTTTTATCGCTGCGACCTTGGAAATTGTGGCACGAAGCGGCGCAACATATTCGGGATGTTCACTGAAGCGATATTCATCGGCTGAAACGGCGCTGATGCTGTCGGCATAGACGATATCGAGGCACTTTCCATTTTCGCAGCTCGTCCAACGCCAACTGGTGCCGCCCGGAGAATGTCCGGGCGTAGCAATAGCGGTCAGCGTCTGGTTGCCGATAGTCAGTGTTTCCACATCGCCGATCATTTGATCTACTTTGACGCCTTCGACCGGGTCGAAAAGGCCCTTTTGCGGATCCGATGGATGCACATCGCCGCTTTCGAGCGCATCCTTGGCTTCCGCACGCGCTACCATTTTTGCACCCGTCATCCGTTTCAGGCCAGCTAGCCCTCCGGAGTGGTCAAAATGTTCATGCGTGTTCAAAAGATAGCGGACATCTTTGGGATCGAAGCCAAGCTCGCGGATATTCTGCGCGATTTCGGTCGCGGCTTCCGGGATTGCGCCGTCGATAAGGAAATGCCCCTGCGGCGTCGTAATCAGCAGAGAGACGATTCCGCAAGTGCCAACCATATAGACATTGCCATAGATATGCGCGGGCGGGGCAGGGTCACCCCAACCGTCTCGGCCTTCACATGCCGTGGCGATCGGCTCGAACTTTACTGTTGCCGCTGTCGGAGCAGTTTGCGCCGACGTGCAACCGGCGATTAGTGCACAAGCCAAGCCAGCCGTCAGAAATGGCCTAGCGAACATAGCTGGCTCCGTTGATGTCGAGTACTGCGCCGGTCATCGATGGCGGAGCCTCAAGCGCGCAAAAGCGAACAAGCGTAGCCACTTCATCGGGCATAGCGACCCGGCCTAAGGGGATGTCTGCAAGCAGCTTGTCTCCGCCACGGCTCGCCAGATAATCCTCTGCCATTCCTGTCATTGTAAAACCCGGGCAGATCGCGAATGCGTATATTTGCTGAGCCGCAAAACCGCGAGCGATGCTTTTGGTCATCGCGACCATTCCGCCTTTGGATGCTGCATAGTGCCAATGCGCCGGGCTGTCGCCACGATAGGCGGCACGGCTCGCGACGTTGATGATCCGGCCTTCTTGGCCGAGCGCCTGCCAGTGCAGGATGGCGAGTCGGCAAAGCTGAGCGGAAGCCGTCAGGTTGATCGCCATCGTCCGTTCCCAGCCGTCGAGCCATTCGATGTCGCTGAGATCGATCGGATTGGCTTCGAACACGCCTGCATTGTTGATGAGCACGTCGATACGTCCGCCCATTTCCTGCAGCGCACTGTGCCAGATTTCCGAGGGGACGGTAGGTTCGCTCAGATCACCATGCGCGCTCGAAGTGGCATGGACGAGCACATTGTCGTCGCTCAATTCGTCGACAATGGCGGCGCCAATACCGCGTGATCCGCCCGTGACTAGGATATGCAAGGTCATGCCCGCTGCCTTCCACAGCGGGCGATGAATTTCAACCTTGCTTAGCGTGGTAGGTGCTTAGCGAACCAGATTTGCGGCAAATTTTCCGGCGTTGGATTGCAGTGCCGAAATTTTGCCTTCGACGTCACCAAAGCCTGCCTCAAGCTGCGAGATTTCCGAGACGACATTCTCGGTATCCGCGCGGATAGCGGCGATGGTGTTTGACATCAGGTCTGCGGCCAGCGCGGTTTCGTCGACTGACGCGGTGATCATTGTCACCGTCTGGGCCTGTTCTTCCATTGCATGGCGGATGCGTTCGGCGCTGTGCTGCACATCTTCGACTGCTGTTTTGATGGCGACGTTCGATTCGACCGAAGCCTTGGTTGCATTCTGGATGGCCGTAATCTTGCCTGCGATTTCATCAGTCGCTTCAGCGGTCTGGTTGGCGAGGCTCTTAACTTCCTGTGCGACCACGGCAAAGCCGCGACCGGCATCGCCTGCGCGCGCCGCCTCGATGGTGGCGTTGAGCGCGAGGAGGTTGGTTTGCCCCGCAATATCGCGGATCAGGCCGAGGATCGACTCGATGGATTTTGATTGCTCAGACAATGTGTCGGTAGCCTCCACTGCCTCCTGCGCGCGTTCGGTGGCGCGGTTCGCGACATCAGCAGCGGTCTCGACCTCGGTCCTTGTATCTTCGATTGTGCGAATCAAGCCTGCCGCCGTCTGCGCGGCTTCACGCATCGCAACCGCCGACTGTTCAGATGCTGTCGCTACTTCCGACGCCTTACTCAGCATGCCTTGAGCGACCGCAGTGCTGGCTGCCGCCTGTTGGCGCAAGATATTGGCGTGCTCGGAAATTTCCGTCGTGCTGGAGCCAATTTCGCTCTCAAACTGGGCGGTATAGCCCTCTTTCTGCTCGCGCTGGACGATCTTCTGGTAATGCACATAACAGGCGGAGGTAACGGCCAGTTCCATCGACGTGAAATCGTGAACCGTTTTCATCAGCTGGTCGCGTTTGGGATCACTTGCCTCGAGCTTTGCGTCGAAAATGTCAAAATAACGCAGGCTTGCGCGGGTGGAGGCTGCCAACAGATGGCCAAGTGGAACGCGGTCCTTGCAAGCAGCAATAATCTGCGCCTTCAAATATTCGCGCCACGTCGTGCCTTTGATATCGCGCATGCGTTCGCGGATATAGTTTGCCGTAGATTTGACCATGACAGCGATATAGTCCGGATTGCGGAGCTGTTCGGTATTGCCAAAACTGACCCAATAATCCCAGTAATAAGCCGCAAATTCGTCCATTTCACTGTCGACGACAGCTAGCAAAGCCCGGCATTTCGTGGCCATCTGGCCATCGAAATCAAAGGCTTTGACTATCGTATCAAACTCAGCCGAAAGCGACTTTTCCATATCCGACATTGCGAACTCCCGAATTGCGACTTGCAAGTTACACTTGTTTAGGTGCGCAAAGTTAATAGGGATTGGTTAACGCCCCGTTATCCATGACAGGCAAAATTCCGTATGCCGCACCCTTGCTTAGTCGGTTCAAAGCGGTAAAGAGCGACGCAAACTTGAACAGGGAAGCTTAGCCGATGGCGCAGAATCCGAACCGGCCGATTTCGCCGCATTTGCAAATCTACCGTTGGGGGCCGCATATGGCGGTATCCATTTTCCACCGTGCGACCGGTTTTGTGCTGGCAACCGCCGGAATGCTGACCTTGTTGTGGTGGATAGCTTCGATTGCGGGCGGGCCGGAGAGCTATGCGAGCTTTCAGTCCTGGGTGGTGTCGGCGGGAGCCGAAGCGACCGGACTGCAGACTGCTGCCAACTGGTTTTTCCGCCTTCTGGGTCTTGCTGTGACCTACAGCTTCTTTCAGCATTTCTTTTCAGGGGTTCGTCACCTGTTGATGGACCTTGGGGCAGGCTATGAACTGACAACGGTGCGCACCTGGTCGATCGCCGTATTCATCGCCGCGCTGACCGCAACGGCGCTCGTCGCAATGCTCGTCGCTTCGCGTTTCTTGGGGATTTGAGATGGGTAACGGAACTAATCTTGGACGCGTTCGCGGGCTTGGCTCTGCCAAACATGGCGGCAAGCACTGGATTGACCAGCGGCTAACCGCCGTCGGCAATCTGCTGCTCACCAGCTGGCTCGTGCTGTCACTGTTGCTGCTTCCCAATTTCGAGCATGAAACCGTTGCGGCTTGGCTCGCCCAGCCTTCGGTTGCGGTCCCGATGATCCTGATGTTGATCAGCATTTTCTGGCATGTCCGTCTGGGGCTTCAGGTACTGATCGAGGACTATGTCCATGACGATGGCAATAAGTTTGCCGCGCTGACCCTTTTGAACTTCTACGTAATTGGCGCCGCTGCATTCGGCATTTTCATGGTCGCCAAGCATGCCTTTACCGGAGTGCCCGCCTGATGCCAGAATCTGCTTCACCAGCTTATAAGATCATCGATCATACCTATGACGTCGTCGTCGTCGGGGCAGGCGGATCGGGCCTTCGGGCGACCATGGGCGCAGCCGAAGCCGGGCTGAAAACCGCGTGCATCACCAAGGTCTTCCCGACGCGCTCACACACCGTGGCGGCACAGGGCGGCATCGCGGCCTCGTTGCAGAACAACTCGCCGGATCACTGGACCTGGCATATGTATGATACCGTCAAGGGGTCGGATTGGCTGGGCGACCAAGACGCTATCGAATATATGGTTCGTGAGGCTCCTGCGGCTGTTTACGAACTTGAGCATGCCGGCGTGCCGTTTTCGCGCAACGCCGATGGCACCATCTACCAGCGCCCCTTTGGTGGCCATATGCAGAATATGGGCGAAGGTCCGCCGGTGCAGCGCACTTGCGCCGCGGCCGATCGTACGGGCCACGCGATGTTGCACGCGCTCTATCAACAGAGCCTGAAATATGATGCGGACTTCTTCATCGAATATTTCGCGCTCGATCTGATCATGGAAGATGGCGAATGCCGGGGTGTGATCGCCCTGTGCATGGACGATGGCAGCATCCACCGTTTCAAGGCGCAATCGGTTGTGCTGGCCACTGGCGGATATGGCCGCGCTTATTACAGCGCAACCTCCGCCCACACCTGCACCGGTGACGGTGGTGGGATGGTATTGCGCGCTGGCCTTCCGTTGCAGGACCTGGAGTTCGTCCAGTTCCACCCCACCGGCATTTACGGCGCGGGCGTCCTGATCACCGAAGGTGCGCGCGGCGAGGGCGGTTACCTGACCAACAGCGAGGGTGAGCGTTTCATGGAACGTTATGCGCCTTCAGCCAAGGATTTGGCATCGCGCGACGTGGTTTCGCGTTCGATGGCGCTCGAAATGCGCGAAGGACGCGGCGTTGGCCCGGGTAAGGATCATATCTTCCTGCACCTCGACCATATCGATCCCAAGGTGTTGGCGGAACGCCTGCCGGGCATCACCGAAAGCGGCAAGATTTTCGCTGGCGTCGATCTGACCCGTCAACCGCTGCCGGTGTGCCCGACGGTCCATTATAATATGGGCGGCATTCCGTGTAACTATCATGGTCAGGTCGTGACCAAGAAGGGCAAAGACCCCGAAGTTGTCGTGCCCGGCCTGTACGCAGTTGGCGAAGCGGCTTGCGTTTCGGTGCACGGTGCAAACCGTCTGGGTTCGAACTCGTTGATCGATCTCGTGGTGTTCGGTCGCGCAACTGGCCTGCACCTCAAGGAAACGTTGAAACCCAATGCTGCACAAAAGGCGCTGCCCAAGGATTCAGCCGATCTTGCGCTCACCCGCGTCGATCATTTCCGCAACGCCAAGGGTGGTTCGCCTACTGCCGAGGTACGCCTGCAGATGCAGCAGACCATGCAGAAGCACGCTGCGGTATTCCGCGACAGTGCGCTGCTGTCCGAAGGCTGCGAAATCATGCAGAAGGTCAATCAGCGGATGCAGGACATCTCGGTCAGCGACCGCAGCCTGATCTGGAACACCGATCTGGTCGAAACGCTGGAACTCGACAATCTGATGAGCCAGGCGATCTGTACGATCGAAGGCGCCAACGCCCGCAAGGAAAGCCGCGGCGCGCACGCGCATGAGGATTTCCCCGACCGCGACGACAAGAACTGGATGAAGCACACCGTCAGCTGGTTCGAAGGCTGGGGTGGCAAGGGCGGCAAGGTCACCTTGGACTACCGCCCGGTGCATGATTATACGCTGACCGATGAGGTGGAGTATATCAAGCCGAAGGCGCGGGTTTACTAAAGCGACTGGAAAGCCTGAGCCGTCAGGCTCAGGCTGCGTTTACGTTTATCGTGATCGAACATTGAGCAGGCGACGATTATTTCGTCCGCATGTGTTCGGTCGATGAATTTGGCGATGCCGTTCGACACTGTTTCGACCGAGCCAATCGCGCTGCATGACAGCAGTTCGTCGAGCATGGCCGCGATGTGCGGGGGCAGGCTGGCTTTATAGCCTTCGACTGGGGGCTGCATCTGGCGCGGGTTGCCGGTGCGCAGCCCGACAAAGCTCTGCTGGATCGAACTAGCGAGAAATTCGGCCTCTTCGTCGCTATCCGCCGCAATGATATTCATCGCCGCCATGACATGGGGCTTGTTGAGCGCTGCACTCGGTTTGAAGCTGCTGCGATAGACGTGCAGTGCCTCATCGAGCATTTGCGGCGCGAAATGGCTGGCAAAGGCATAAGGCAGGCCGAGCAACGCTGCGACCTGTGCTCCGTAAAGGCTGCTGCCAAGAATGTAGAATGGCACATTGGCGCCAGCCCCGGGCGTCGCGCTGATCCCCGTGCGGCCATCGTCGGCGAAATAGCTTTGCAGTTCCACTATATCGCGAACAAAGGCATTGGGGTCGCTATCCAGTGTGCGGCGGATGGCGTGGGCGACGCGCTGGTCGCTGCCGGGGGCACGACCGAGCCCGAGGTCGATGCGGCCCGGATAGAGTGCGTCGAGTGTCCCGAACTGTTCGGCAATCACCAGTGGCGCGTGATTGGGCAGCATGATGCCACCTGCGCCGACGCGGATCGTCTGTGTCGCAACAGCGATATGGCCGATCACGACCGAAGTTGCCGCGCTGGCGATACCCTTCATCCCGTGATGCTCGGCCACCCAGAAGCGGGTGAAGCCAAGGCTTTCGGCATGCGCCGCAAGATCGGCGGCATTGGCCAATGCTTGGGGAACGGTTCCGCCTTCGACGACGGGGACGAGATCGAGAATGGAATATGCTGTCATGGCCATCATCTAGGCATGGCGCCCCAATAATGCCAAGCAGCAATCGACAGCACCGCGCGTCAATGCCATAGGGCAGGCGAATGTTCACATCCAATTTCCTGCCCTTCCTGCTCACTGCCATTCTGATCGAGCTTACACCCGGCCCGAATATGGCTTGGATTGCGCTAACTGGTGCCAGTGTGGGTAAGCGTGCAGCGCTGGCTGCAACTGCGGGGATTGCATTGGGCCTTGCCGTCGTTGGAATGGCGGCGGCTTTCGGGCTGGCGGAATTGGCGCAAGCCTCACCCTATTTGTTCGCACTGCTACGCTATGCTGGCGCTGCCTATCTGTTGTGGCTTGCATGGAAAGCGTGGCAGGGGAAAGGGGATGTGTCGCCAGAGCATGCGCACAACGGCAATGTGCGCTGGTTCCGTCACGGTCTGCTCCTCAACCTGTTGAACCCGAAAGCGGCGCTGTTCTTTGTCGCAATCCTGCCCAATTATGTTGATGCGAGCGCCCCTGTCATGCCACAGACCTTGCTGCTTTCGGCCACCTATGTTGCCGTCGCAACGCTCGTGCACCTCATTCTCGCATTGCTGGCCGGGCAGGCGCATGGCTGGTTTCAAAAAGGCAGGAATGCAATCATTCTTCGTAAGATTTGCGCCCTTTTAATTGCCGCGGTGGCATTCTGGTTTCTCGCCAGCACCGCGCGATGATCGAACATTCACCTGCCGTTCAGCTTGGCAATCGCAGATGAACCGTGCAATTCTATCGATGAAGTGAGTGGAGAGAGGAGTTAGCCTGATGGCCACCGAACGGTCCCCCGGTTTCAAACTGTTTTTCGCGGGGCTGATTGCCTTAATTCTCGTCGTGCCATTGATGATGGTCTATGCACTGTCATGGGACAGGCAGGAGCAGGCCAATACGGCGCAGACCTCGATTGCTGCAGGCTGGGGCGGGCCGCAGGTTGTAGTCGGTCCAGTGCTGGTCATTCCATATACAACCGACAATGTCGAAACCGTGACCGAGAATGGTCAGCAGACGAGCCGCACCGTGCGGGTGCAGCGCGAACTGTTTCTGTCGCCCGAAACCAATGCGATGAAGACCGATCTTCGGCCCGAGCGGAAAAAGAAGTCGATCTATGAAAGCGTGCTGTTCGTCGCCGAAAATAGCGGCAGCGCCCGCTTTGCATTGCCCGCAGATTTCGCCCGTTATGGCATCCCGCGCGACAGCATGAACCTCGCCGGAGCCGAGCTACGCTTCGGTGTGTCAGATGCACGCGGATTGCAGGCCGACAGCAAGGTGCTGGTCAACGGCACGCCGCTCGAACTGCAACCGGGCAAGGGGCTCGCTGCATCCGGCAATTCGGGCTTTTTCACCTTTATCGACTGGGATGGCGCCACGCCGCTGAACGTTACCTACAGCTATGCCTTTCGTGGCAACAAATCGCTGACGATGGTTCCGCGCGGCAAAGAAACCAGTTGGGAGGTTAAATCGACCTGGCCCAGTCCGAGCTTTGCCGGCGATTTTCTACCTACCAAGCGCGTGATTTCAGACAAGGGCTTCACGTCCTCGCACAAGGTCACCAACCTAGCGCTTGGCCAGTCGCTGGTCTTGAAGGAAGATCTCAGCATGCCACAGATTGAAGGCGGCTATACCGCGCCAATGGTGGCTTCGAGCGCCAGCGCGCAACCGATCGGTGGCCCGTCTCAGGCCGCCACAATCGGACTGATCGAACCGGTCGACCTTTACAGCCAGGTCGATCGTTCGGTGAAATATGGCTTCCTCTTCATCGGCTTCACCTTCCTCGCCTTTCTGATGTTCGACGTAGTGGGCGGGGCCAAGGTGGCGGCGGCAGAATATCTGTTGACTGGGGCAGGGTTGGTGCTGTTCTTCGTGATGCTGCTCGCTTTTGCCGAAGTGATCGGTTTCACTTGGGCCTATCTGCTCGCGGGCGGCGCGATTACCGGTTTGTTGACCGCCTATTCGGCCGCAGTGCTCAAAAGCTGGCTGCGCGCGCGCGTGATTGGCGGGTTGCTGGTAGGGTTGTATGCAACGCTCTATGTGCTGCTCAACCTTGAGGCTTATGCGCTGATTATCGGATCGGTGCTGCTCTTTATCGCTCTCGCAGTGGTGATGTGGGCGACCCGCCATATCGACTGGGGTGCCAAGCGCGGAGCTGAAGAGCCTAGCGCCAGCGCAGCATAGAGCTGTTGAGTTCCGCGACGGATCGGACGCCCATGAGTTTCATGCCGCGTTCGATCTCGTCGCGCAACTTGCCAACGACGCGGTCAACGCCTGGCTCTCCGGCTGCTGCCAGCGCATATAGGTAAAGTCGTCCGCCTGAGCACGCGGTTGCGCCAGCGGCCAGTGCCTTCAACACATGCGTGCCACGCCGCACACCACCGTCGCAAATGATGTCGACTTTGCCGCCGACAGCATCGGCGATTTCGGCGATCTGATCGAACGGGGAGCGCGAGCCATCCAATTGCCGGCCGCCGTGATTTGAGACCATGATCGCGGTCGCGCCGATATCCACCGCGCGCTTCGCATCCTCGACCGACATTACGCCCTTCAGGCAAAATTGCCCGCCCCATTCGGCACGGATCGCTTCGGCCATTTTCCAGTCCATCGACTGGTCGAGCATCGTGTTGAAATAGTCGGCGACCGAGACTGCGACATTTGTGCCTTCGCTGACATGGGTCGACAGATTGGGCAGCGCAAATTTCTCGCGGAACAGATAGTTAATCACCCAACCGGGATGCGTTGCATAGCTGAGCACCGAGGAAGGTGTGAAGCGCGGCGGCGACGTGAAGCCCGTGCGCAGGCAGCGTTCCCGATTGCCGGCAACGATAGTGTCGACGGTCAAGGTGATGGCATCGAAATTGGCCGCCTTGCAGCGCTCTACCATCGATTTGTTGAGCCCCTTGTCCTTGTGGATATAGAGCTGGAACATCTTGGGCGTTGTGATTGCTGCACCGACCTCTTCGATGCTGACCGTCGCAAGGCTCGAGATACCGAACCAGGTGTTGAAGCGTTCTGCGACCGCAGCCACAGCACGCTCGCCCTGCCAATGGAACAGCCGCTGCAATGCAGTGGGAGAAAGGAACAACGGCATGCCAATTTTCTTGCCCATCACTGTGGTCGACATGTCGATGTTTTCGACACCAGCGAGCACATTGGGGACAAGGTCGCAATGGTCAAAGGCAGATGTGTTGCGGTCCTTGGTTATCTCATCATCGCCCGCGCCGTCGATATAGTGGAACACAGGCGAAGGCAGCCGGCGTTGTGCCAACCTGCGGAAATCCTCGACATTGTGGCAATCGGCTAAACGCATCAATATACAGTCCGGTTTTGCTTGGTCGCCTTGGTTGCAAGCGAGAAGCGCGGCTCTACGGGGGTTGCGCCATTCAAGATGTGTGCCGCGACACGCTTGCCAACAGCAGGGCCATGTTTGAAGCCATGGCCAGACCCGCCGCCCACCAACCAGACATTGTCATGGCCGGGAAGGCGATCGATCAGGAAATCGCCGTTCGAGCTATTTTCATATTGGCAGACGCGGGCATGGATCAGCGGCGCGTCGGCCAGATCCGGAAAGCGGGTCTTCAGGTAACCGCGCGCGCGGGCGATCCCTTCGGCTGACAACTGCCTGCTTTGGGTATCGGGATCGACCTCTTTGCCGTGGGTGTCGAACGCCATTTTGAAACCCTGACCCTCGATATCTGGAAAGCCATAGGCAAAATCTTGCGCGTTTGAATCGGCCCAGACGGGAAGGGCAGGGGGCGCAAATCGAGTATCTCCTGGTGCAGCGCCGAAGTGGAAGACTTCCTGGCGGGTAACGAAAATTCTCCCGCCTAACAACTCGGGGAAGATCTTGGGCAGCCAGGGGCCGCAAGCATAGACCAGATGACGCGCGGTTTTGTCGCCGATTTGGTAATACCCGTTAGATAGTTTCTTTGGTGCGGTGATCTTGGCACGGATCGCTTCGATCCCGGCATCCGCGACGACAGCTTGTACACCGCGCCCTGCAATCAGGGCGCCTGTGCCGGCCTCAACAAATCCGGTTTCATTGTCGGCAAAACGCATCTGCGGGAAACGCGCCCGCATCGCGGCAGCGTCGCCTTCCCACCGGCCAAGGCCTGAGGCGCGCAGCCATTCAAGGCTTTGCTTGGCAGCTGCGTCATCGACCGTCGAGAACCACAGCACCCCCACCTTGTGCAAGATGGGCTGTGCCTGGCGTTGTGACAGCGCATCCCATTGCGCGAGTGAGTCCACGGCCATGCTCGAATACAACGGATCACCGCCATAGCTCACCCGAATGACGCGGCTTTCGCCGCCTGAGGAGGACCGCGCATTGCCCGGAGAATATTGATCGAACAAGGCGACCGACAAACCTGCTTTCTTCAGATGCCAAGCGCTCCATGCGCCGAATACGCCTGCGCCGATGACGGCAACGTCGACGGTCGAGGAATCGGGTAATGTAGCCTTGGCCTGCGTTGCAAGCCCGATAGCGCCCGCCGCAGCAAGCGTTTCGCGTCGCGTCAGCTTCATTGCCTTACCCTTCGGTCAATTGCCCTTGAAGTAATCGCAGCTGTTCGGATCGCCGCTTTGCAAGCCCTGCTTCAACGCGGCCATGCGTTGCTCGCTGGTACCATGCGTGAACATGCTTTCGACCGGTGAGCGTCCAGCATCGCGCATCAGCTTGTCATCGCCAATGGCATGCGCCGCGCGCATGCCTTCCTCAATGTCGCCTGCTTCGATACGGGCAGCATTTTTGGCGGCCCAAACGCCTGCATAGCAATCTGCCTGCAACTCCATCCGCACTTGCAGGCCATTGCCTTCAGACTGACTTGCGCGGGCTTGAGCGCGACGGACCTGGTCGGCGACACCTGTCAGGTTCTGGATATGGTGCCCCACTTCATGCGCGATCACATAGGCATAGGCGAAATCGCCGCCACCGCTCATCTGCTGCATCTGCTGGAAGAATGTGGTGTCGAGATAAACGCCTTGATCCGCAGGGCAGTAGAAGGGTCCCATTGCAGATTGCGCCGAACCGCAGCCGGACTGGGTGCCTTGCTGATAGAAATTCAGGGTAGTCGGCTGATAACGCTGTCCAGCTTGCGCGAACAGCGCGCCCCAGGTGTCCTCGGTGGATTTGAGAACGCGGCAGGCGAACAGTTCTTCTTGCGTGTCGCAAGCCTGATTACCGCCCGTGCCTTGTTGCGCGGTTTCGGTAGGAGCCATGCCGCTGCCGCCCAGATTGAGCATACCGCTGGAAAATAGGAAATAGCCGACGACAGCTAATATGAGCAGTGTGCCGCAGCCAAGCTTACGGCCAAAGAGCAAGGGGAGCAGGCCGAAGATCAGCGAGCCCATACCGCCACCTCCGCCACCCATGCTGAAACCGCTTCCACCGGCGCCATGGTCGCGTGTGTTGCTGCTTGGATCAAGATCGTCGAGACGCATGGCGATTCTCCCTAGTCGCGTTCAATCAAGCATTGCGGTTTTGCCGCAAAAGCGCAAGGAAGAAGGCAGATTTACTAACGGCACCACAAAGGACTTCTCCCATGTTTCTCAAAGGCAAAACCGCGCTGATCACCGGCTCCACATCAGGCATTGGGCTTGGCTATGCACGGGCGCTGGCGGCCGAAGGTGCCAGCGTGATGATCAACGGCTTTGGTGATGCTGCCGAGATTCAGGGCTATGTCGAGGAACTGATCCGCACCAGCAATGCAGGCGCACTACATTCGGGTGCGGACATGACCAAACCGGAGGAAATCCGCGCGATGGTTGCGGATTGCACGGCAAAGCTCGGAGCTCCGGACATTTTGATCAACAATGCGGGCATCCAGCATGTCTCGCCGGTCGATAGCTTTCCTGAGGATAAGTGGGATGCGATCATTGCGATCATTCTGTCATCGGCTTTTCACACAACAAAGGCTGTTGTGCCCGCGATGAAAGAGAAGGGTTGGGGTCGCATCATTAACACTGGTTCGATGCACAGCCTCGTCGCTTCACCGTTCAAGAGCGCATATAACGCGGCCAAGCACGGGATTGCCGGCTTCACCAAGACGATCGCGCTGGAAGTTGCGCGCGACGGTATCACCGTGAACAATATTTGCCCCGGCTATGTCTGGACGTCACTGGTCGAGAACCAGATACCCGATACGATGAAAGCGCGCGGCCTGACGCGCGATCAGGTGATCAATGACGTTTTGCTGGCAGCACAACCGCAAAAGCAATTTGTGCAGGTTGAACAGCTGGCTTCGCTGGCAGTTTATCTGTGTAGCGATGCTGCGGGCGCGATTACCGGGGCCAATCTCTCGATGGATGGGGGCTGGACGGCGCAATAGTCGCGTTGAGTACAATTTTCGAAGTTTTTGCACTTTAAGCGACGAACAATCGATTTCGTCGATAAGAGTGCAAGGAAAAACTCGATGGCATTGTCATGGGGTTGAGATAGTCTCAATTTAGAGTGCTGTGTGACGCACCAGAATCCGAACATTTGAACAGGATAGGAAAAGCCATGAACGATCAAACTCCCATCAACGCTGGCGGCGGTTGCCCCGTGCACAAGGATGCTGCGCGCTCGCTGCTTGGCCGTACCAACAAGGATTGGTGGCCCGAAGCTCTGCCTGTCGATATTTTGCATCAAGGCGGCGTTTCGCCCGACCCGATGGGGCCGGACTTTGACTATGTCAAAGCGTTCAAGTCGATCGACTATCAAGCGCTGAAAGCTGACCTGACTGCGTTGATGACCGACAGCAAGCCTTGGTGGCCCGCCGACTATGGTCATTATGGCCCCTTCTTCATCCGCATGGCATGGCACGCTGCAGGCACATATCGCACGGCTGACGGCCGCGGCGGTGCCAATAGCGGTCAGCAGCGCTTTGCTCCGCTCAACAGCTGGCCCGATAACGGCAACCTCGACAAGGCGCGTCGCCTGTTGTGGCCGATCAAGCAGAAATACGGCCAGCAGATCAGCTGGGCCGATTTGTTCATTCTCGCCGGTAATGTCGCGATTGAATCGATGGGTGGTCCGGTATTTGGTTTCGGTGGCGGTCGTGCCGACGTCTATGAGCCTGAAAAGGACATTTACTGGGGTGAGGAAGACCTGTGGGTCGACCAGGGCGCGGAAACGCGTATCCAGCCTGAAAAGCAGATCGACCTCGAAAACCCGTTGGCTGCTATCCAGATGGGCCTCATCTACGTCAATCCCGAAGGCCCGGGTGGCAACCCCGATCCGCTGCTGTCGGCGCGCGACATGCGCATCACCTTCGCCCGCATGGCGATGAACGACGAAGAAACAGTCGCGCTTACCGCAGGTGGCCATGCTTTCGGCAAGGCTCATGGCGCTATTCCTGCTGACCAGTTGAGCGGGAGCCCTGAATCCGAAGCTCTGGAAAAGATGGGCTTTGGCTGGGCGACGGACGCGGAACAGATCGCTTCAGGTAAAATCACCACTTCGGGTATCGAAGGCGCATGGTCGAACAACCCTACGCAGTGGGGTGGCGACTATTTCCGCCTGCTGTTCAAATATGACTATAAGCTGGTTCATAGCCCTGCAGGCGCGCAGCAGTGGACGCCGATCGATCCCGATCCAGCAGATATGGCACCCGATGCGCGTGACCCGTCAAAGCGGGTTCCGACGATGATGACGACTGCAGACATGGCACTGAAAATGGATCCGGAGTATCGCAAGATTTCCGAACGCTTCCGTGACGACCAGGCTGCGCTCGACGATGCGTTTGCGCGTGCGTGGTTCAAATTGTGCCACCGCGATATGGGCCCCAAAGCCCGCTATCATGGTCCGGAAGTGCCGCAGGAAGACCTGATCTGGCAGGACCCGGTTCCTGCTGGTTCGACGACTTCGGACGCGGATGTGGCTGCGTTCAAGACCAAGATTCTCGCCAGCGGCGTCGCTGCCAGCGACCTAATCAAGGCCGCTTGGGCGTCGGCATCGACCTATCGCAAAAGCGACCATCGTGGTGGTGCCAATGGTGCGCGCGTGCGTCTCGCTCCGCAAAAGGACTGGGCTGTCAACGAGCCAGAGAAACTGGCAGCAACGCTTGCCAAGATCGACGAACTGCGAGGCTCTTTGTCGATGGCGGACGCAATTGTTCTGGCAGGCAGCGCAGCAGTCGAAAAGGCTGCAAAAGATGCGGGCTACGACGTGACCGTTCCCTTCACAGGCGGTCGTGGCGATGCGACGCAGGAATGGACCGATGCCGAAAGCTTCGACGTTCTTGAGCCGCGCGCCGATGGTTTCCGGAACTATCTGTCGAACAAATTCTCGGTGAAAACCGAGGAGTTGCTTATCGATCGTGCTTCGTTGCTAGGCCTATCCGCGCCCGAACTGACCGCGCTTGTCGGTGGCCTCCGCGTGCTTGGTGCCAATCATGGCGGACGGTCGCATGGTGTCTTCACCAGTCGGGTTGGCCAGTTAACCAACGACTTCTTCGTCAACCTGCTGGATATGGATACCTTCTGGGAAGCTGTAGATGGTAGCAATGACGAAGAATATGTCGGCTATACCCGTGGTGGTCGCACCGAACGCTGGCGCGCAACCCGTGCCGATTTGGTCTTCGGCTCCAATTCGCAACTGCGGGCAGTGGCTGAAGTCTATGCGGAGAAAGGCAACGAGCAGAAGTTTGTAGCCGACTTTGTGAAGGCTTGGGTCAAGGTCATGAATGCCGACAGGTTCGACCTCGCCTGATCAATTCTGATTTTCGAAAGGGCCGTTACACAAAATGTGTGGCGGCCCTTTTTGATTCTATCGGCTACGCTGGGCGGTCTGAACCGCGATTTCGTTATTCGACAGGCTGGTTAGTCCTGATCGCGACATCATTTGATCCCGCTGCGATTTGATCCGCATAATTTTCGCCGACGCTCGATGATCCGTTGAGTGCACCCTCAGGCAGATTGCGCTGCGGCGAGTCCTGATTGCTTGAGTCAGAGCCAACACCCAAAGGCTTCGCGTCATTCATCGGCTGTCCAAAAGTTTCAAACTCGTCGGGGCCTTCGTCCGCTTGGTCCTGCGCCGCAACTTCGTCGCTATCTTCAGGTGCATCAGCCGTTTCCTGAGCATTGACAGGTTTTGGTCCGGTTTCTGGAGCCTCGGGCGAACTGGCTTGGTCGGTTTTGAAGCTGCTCTCGGACGGTATAATAAATGCAGCAAATGCGGCAACGCACAGGACGGCTACGACGCTTTTCTGGATATTGTCCATGATCAACCTCAGTTTCGCGAAATACAGCAGGTTTGCTAAAGCTTTATCGTTAAAAAACGATTGATTGATGTGTGCACAGAAAAAAGGCCGCCGGCTATGTAGCCGACGGCCCAAGGCAGTTTTTCCTCCCCAGGAAAACTTGTTCAGCCCAGTTTGGCGGCGCT
>JAGNSY010000039.1 GCA_017987825.1 Sphingorhabdus sp.
AACGCAAATGTAAACATATCTTAAAACGCAATAATTTTGGGAACCTGCAGTCGGTCAGAGAAGCCATGTCCAACGACAAAGCGTAATGAAATTTGAACCCATATGGCCTATTGAATAGTCGCCTAACTTGCGGATGCAGAATGCTCGAGATTGCCTCCTCCATCACCGAACGAAATTGCGCACTGTTTGTTCCGGCCAGCAGTTGGGATCCGGCAAGATCGTAGGTTGATTTTCCGTCCGAAATGTCAATAACGATAATGTGGGATGGAAATTCATTAGCTTTACCTCGCTAAGAGACGTTGCAAGACCGCGTACCTTTATCCCTGAGCCACTGATTGAACCGCAGCTACGTTGGCTGTATGTTGTTTGGTTTTCGTCCGCAGCGATTGCCTTAGGCTTAATCATCGCGACGAGATTTACTGTTACGACATCAGCAATATTCGTGTTCGCAACTCCAGTTTACCTTATAATCGCAGGCATGCTGTGTCGCCGGATTGGCAGGCCAAAGCTTGGTTCTGCCCTCGAAGGTCTGGGCTTGTATTATAGTTTAGCTTTAATTTTGATGTTTGTGCTTTTCCCACTGACTGCAATGAGCGGCCCTTATGCGGATGCAATTTTATCGTCTTGGGATCGTGCCATAGGGTTTGATTGGCATTCGTATCTCGAAATAACTCGTCCTTATACGAAATTGCTCTTGCTGATTTACAATTCTTTCGGGTGGCAACCAGCTCTGGTAATTCTTGTTCTCGCTGCTCGAAATAGCCAAAATATTCTTCGACAGTTTCTCATGGCACTTTCCTTTGCCGCGGCTATGACAGCCTTGATTTTTCCTTTTTTACCAGCAAAGGCGCCGTTCGAATTTTATGGCATTACGCAGGATATTTATCCTGAGCTTATCGCCACTGGAACAAGAGACTTTTTGCCCCTAATGGATGCGGTGAAGAACGGAGCGAGGGTCATTTCCCCTGAAACATTTACCGGTGTAGTCGCGTTTCCAAGCTTCCATGCTGCCTGCGCGCTACTCTTCGCTTGGGCGTTATGGAATGTGCCGTATCTTCGCTGGCCAGTTGCGCTTCTGAATATTGCGATGATAGCGTCAACTCCAGTTATTGGTAACCACTACTTGGTTGATGTTTTTGCCGGACTGGTCATCGGCTTCATAGCAATCTTGCTGGCAAGAAATGTCATCGCGTAGTGCAAGCATCTAGCGAATCTGCAAGAGGCTCTAGATAGAGCAAGTCAAATTTGCTCACGATGAGGTTGTGAGAAAGAAGAGTAGCGATTGATAGGTTCCCACCGGTTGGTCGCGTCGATTGTTGGGCGTGTGCGCCTCTATCACCATTGTTGACCGGAGGTGGAGCCAATCGGATGGAGAACGGCAGTTCCGATCGAACGCCTTCAAAGGCCTGTTGACAGCATCCCTCCATCATCCCGACGCCGCTAATCTGGAAGCTTGCAGCCATTTTGCCATGCGCGCGCATTCAGCTAATAAAGAGGTAGAATCTCCGCTTCCGGCACGCTCAAGCGAAGCGAATGCCGGAATTAACTAAAGTTATATATCGTTAGTAAAGCATTGTGATTCGGTGATTTTTTGGCAGGATTTGTTGTAAAAATACCGCATGGTTAACAAATCCTTAAAATAACATACTGTTAAAATTACGTAAATTTTACCTGTTGACCCTTGCAGCTGTTTAGCAGGATTGTAGCAGCATCAAGGGTGGACCAAGCGAAAGAGCCGGCGCGATGCTGGCAATAATATAACAGGGTCGCGACGGTTCAATCACTACCCCCCTTGATAATCCACGATCCGGCACGAAGCTGGGCGAGGAGACTCTCAAACTATGTAAGGGGTAGTATTATGCGTAAATTTGTAACTTCGTTCCTGCGTGACGACAGCGGCGCTTCGGCAGCTGAATATGCTCTCATCCTCGCCATCGTCGGCGCCGGTATTGCCGTTGCTGCAATCGCTTTGGGCGGTGCCATCGGTGGCGCGCTGAACGATGCCAAGACCTGCATCAGCACCAATGGCGTAACCTGCAGCTAAAACTGCGGAACCGAAATGAGATTCTTCCCGCCCTGTTAAATGGGCGGGAAGTTTCCCAAGAAAAATACAAGGTCAAAATAAGGGGGTAATATCATGCGTAATTTTGTGACTTCGTTCCTTCGGGACGACAGCGGTGCTTCGGCAGCTGAATATGCGCTCATCCTTGCGATCATCGGCGCCGGCATTGCCGTTGCTGCAATCGCTTTGGGCGGTGCCATCAGCGGCGCGTTGGACGACGCCAAGACTTGCATCAGCACCAATGGCGTAACCTGCAGCTAAATACAGCTGCATGTGAAATTACAAGCTGCTCCCCGCCTGGTTTGACCAGACGGGAAGTTTCAAGGGGCTCCTGCAAAGGATGCCAGTATGAAATCATATTCGGGTGGGGGGTCGCATGGCGAACCGGAACTGGATCATAATTGCGATAGCGGCGATCATCGGGATCGTTGCCGTCATTCTTGCAAACAGTTATCTGACTGGCGTTGAAAACCAGCAGGAACGCAGCGCCGAAGAAAATCGCATGGTTCAGGTGGCTGTTGCCCGTGTACCCATGGCTTACGGCACCGCCTTGACCGCAGAAAACATCCGCATGGTCGCATGGCCTGTAACATCGCTGCCGCCAGGCGCCTTCCAATCCACCAGAGCGCTTCTCGGAGCGGAACAACGCGTTGTTCTGCGCTCGATCGAGGCAGGCGAACCTATTCTTCCTGGCAAGGTGACTGGCCCGGGTGGCCGCGCAAGCATTTCCGCCCTGATCGACGAAGACATGCGCGCCGTCGCCGTTCGCATCAGCGATGTTTCAGGCGTCGCCGGTTTCGTCCTTCCTAATGATACCGTGGACGTATTGCTGACCCGCACGCCGAAAACAGAATCTGAGGGCCAGATCGATCCAATTACCGATGTGCTGCTGCAAAATGTGCGCGTCATCGCGATCGACCAGGGCGCTGACGACAAGAACAACCAGCCCGTGGTCGGCAAGACTGCAACGCTGCTGGTCGATCAACAGGGCGCGCAAAAACTCGCGCTTGCTTCGAATGTTGGCTCGCTCTCGCTCGCTCTGCGCAATGCGGCAAACCAGGATGTTTTCATGGCACAGACAGTCGGCACACGCGACCTCGGCCAAGGCAGCGTCTCGCCCAGCTTTTATAACCAGCCGCGCACCGGAACCGCAGCTATGGCGTCCAGCCCCTACCCGATCCCTGCGATGCAAGCAGCGGCAGTTGGGCAGGCGCGCAACGCCGCAGGGCCAGTCCGTCGCAAACCCGCCAATTCGGTCGAAGTCGAGATCGTCCGCGGTACGGCCAGTTCATCCTACGATGTTTCGCGCCACAGGGGGTATTGAGCGCATGAAAAACCTGAGCTTCATTTTTGGCACTGCTCTCGCACTGTCACTCTCCGCCGCCCCCGCCGCGTTGGCCCAGGGCTATCAGAGTTCCTCAGACGCCGGGCTGCACGCCGGTCAGCTCGATGTTCCGCTGAACAAGAGCCAGGTGCTGACGGTCGACCGGCCGTTCGGCAAAGCCATGATCGGCAGCGAGGAAATCGCCGACATCATGCCGATCACCAACCGCTCGCTTTATGTGCTCGGCAAGAAAATGGGCACCACCAGCCTGACGATATATGACAATGCCAACAACGTCATTTCGGTCGTCGATGTTGCGGTAGGCCCGGATATCGTATCGCTTCGCCGTCAGCTTTCCGAACTGATCCCCGGCGAACCCATCGGCGCCAAAATCTCGAACGAAGCTGTCATTCTGACTGGTATTGTCTCAAACGGCCCTGCCATCGACCGTGCTATTCAGCTCGCAAAGAGCTACGCTGGCGACAAGGTGATCAACATGATGTCGGTGGGTGCCAGCCAGCAGGTGATGCTGGAAGTGCGCTTTTCCGAAATCTCGCGCCAGACAGGCAAGCAAATCGGTTTGAGCGGCTTTGGTTTTAGCGATGGCGGCAGCTTCGGTGCTGCTATCGGCAATGGCGCCGGGCTTGTCCCCGATCCATCGACTGGCAATGGTGTGCTCCGGCTCGATTCTATCACCGGTGCCTTTGGCGTGTTCCGCAAGGCCTTTGACGTTGCCGGACTGAATATCGACGCCGTGCTTGATGCGTTGGAACGCAAGGGTCTGGTCAAGACCCTCGCCAATCCGACGCTCGTGGCGCTATCCGGCGAAACCGCATCCTTCCTAGCGGGCGGTGAATTTCCTGTCCCGGTGGCGCAAGGTAACAGCGGTGGCGGTGGCGGAGGAGGCGGCAATAGCGGCAGCATCACCGTCGAGTTCAAACCCTTTGGTGTCAGCCTCGCTTTTACGCCCACTGTACTGGCCGATGGCGTCATCAATCTGGCCGTAGAGCCAGAGGTCAGTTCGATCGACCCCACCGCATCGATCACCGTCAACGGTCTGGTCATCCCCGGCCTGCAGACACGGCGCGCCAACACCGTGCTTGAACTGCGCGACGGCGAAAGCTTTGCCTTGGCTGGCCTGATCCGCAAGGATTTTCAGACGACCGTGCGGCAGGTTCCGCTTTTGGGTTCCATTCCCATCATCGGGTCGCTCTTCCGCTCGTCGGGTTTCCAAAAGGGTGAGACCGAACTGGTGATTGTGGTGACCCCGCGTCTGGTGCAGCCGATCAAGGCTGGCGCACCCGTCGCGCTGCCAACCGACCGAGTGCAGAACCCCAACGAACTCGACCTGTTCCTGATGGGACGCACCGACAAGGCCGTGGGCATCAATCCACTTGATCCCAATGCACCTCCTCCTGAGGCCCCCAAAACGGAAGGCGCCGACTATGATTTTTGATCGCAAAATGCTCGGCTCTGCGCTGGCTCTCGTGCTGCTTGCAGGCTGCACACCGAATGATACCGGCCTTGGTGATGCTGTGCGTGCCAATTATGCGGCGCAGATCGTGGAACCCGAACCACAATATGCCGAGGCCATGACCGCCAGCGGCGACCAAACCGCCGGTGCTCAGGAGCGATATCGCAAGGGCAATGTGAAACAACCGGTAGCCGAGAAGACAACCAGCGGAGTTACTGGTGGCGGCGGCTCTTCCGGCAGCGGCTCCTCAGGTGGCAATTAAGTCTTAAGTAATAAGGAGATGAGCGGTGATACGATCGATAGGGAAGAAACTTTGGCGTGAAGAAAGCGGGGCTGTCGCCTCCGTTTACGCCTTAGCCTTGCCTGCATTGGTCGCGATCGGCGGTATCGCCTTTGATTATGCCCGATTGGCTGCAATGGACACAGAGTTGCAAAATGCAGCCGATCAAGCCGCGTTGGCGGCGGTAACACAATTGGACGGAAAAGCCGGGGCCTGTGCACGTGCGTCCGCCACCGCAGTTTCGCATCTGGCCAACCGGACTGTCTATTCCAATGTGGGTGGGACGCCGGACATTACTGTAACTGGCGAAGCGACGTGCGACGCGACCGGCAAGATCAAATTCTGGCAGAACAAGGCAAAAACGACGGCAGCAACCACGGACGCCAATGCCCGTTTTGTAGAAGTGACGGTCAACGCCCGCACGGCGCGCTATGCCCTGACCCCAATTGTTGGCGCGTTCAACTCCGGAGCAATTGATGCGACGGCTATGGCCGGGCTAGGCTCGTCGGTGTGCAAAGTCCCACCGATTATGATCTGCAGCCCGGATCCCTCGGTACCTTTCGATGCCAATGGCAGAGTCGGCCAAGGCGTCGTCGCAACCGGGCACAGCCCCGGGTCGGGAAGCAACAAGGACAACGCGAACCAAGGCGGCAGCCCGGGAACAGGCAGCAACACCACATGGGCTCCGGGCGACTTCGGTTTTCTGCAGGTGAACGATCCCGACGCCAACAACCGCAATGCGGCTTTGTTGAGAGCACTCGCTTACGAAAATCCACCTACCGATTGCGTCCAAATCGACGAAAATCGGGTTAGCACCGGAAATCCGCAAGGTTTATACGATGCGATCAACACCAGGTTCGGGATTTATGATTTCAACAATAATGGTGGCGGTAACGTACTCTCTACTTGTGAAGGCGGCGATTGCCCCCCTGCCCCAAATGTCCGCATGGATTATGTGAAGCAAGGCAATGGCAATAACAGTTGTAAAATCAAGCGGGGTACGGGTGGAAATGGATTTAGTCTGCCCGACAGCGGCAGCGAGTTTAAGCCTGTAAATCCCGGTGGCGCCTACAACCCAGTCACCGCGCTTCATTCCAATACTAATGCCATTGCAGCCATGGGACTTCCTAGGGATAATTGCCACTATACCAGCTTCAATACCGGCTCCACGACTTTGGGATTTTGTCCCGGCGGCAATGGGCGCTTCGGCAGTGGCGAGTGGGCCCGGCAGGACTATTTCACCAAATACCATAATTCAAACCGTCCCGCCAACTGGCAGACAATCAGCCGTTACCAAGCCTATTTGTGGGAGCTTTCAGGTAATATGCCGACGGGTGGTGCGCCGACGTGTGGCCTTCCAGCCAGTAACGCCAATCGGCGATTGCTGACGGTTGCAGTGGTCAGCAACTGCTCCAGTTTGAACGGCGCCTCACAACCGGTCGTGATCGACGAATGGGTTGATGTTTTCCTCGTCGAACCAGCAAGCGATGACACTTTACGCTGGAACGCCTTTAAAGATGCAATCTATATTGAAATCATTGGCAAATCGACCGTTGCGGGTGCCGGCGTTTTCGGCAATCAGACGGTGCGCCGTGATGTGCCTTATTTGGTGGAGTGAGCAATGCGTTCGCTCTTCCTGATCCGTTCTGACAACAACGGTGCAGCGGCGGCCGAAATGGCGCTGATCGTGCCGCTGCTTTCAATTTTGATGTTCGGTTCATTCGAAATGGGCAATTTTTTCTGGAACGAACATAGGGTGGTAAAGGCGGTGCGCGATGGCGCACGCTTTGCGGGTCGTCAGCCGTTCGCCAAATTTGCTTGCGGCTCCGCCAGCCTCGCGGATGCCGCATTGGAAACTCAGATCAAAAACCTCACTCGTACCGGAACCGTCGATGGAACCGGTGCCGCAAAGGTTTATGGTTGGGCCAACACGCATGTTACCGTCAGTGTGGATTGTCCGGCAACTGCTCTAAATACCGGTATTTACAGTGGCTTGGCCAATGCACCACGTGTTACCGTTTCGACCACAATTCCCTACAGGTCGATCCTGCAAAATCTTGGCTTTAATACGTCAGGCCTCAATTTGAGGGCGCAAGCGCAAGCTGCGGTGATGGGTCTATGAAGCTGTTCTCGCGCCTCGCCCACGATGAAAACGGTGGCCCAGCCGCGGAATTCGCGCTGGTTTTACCGGTTGCTTTGCTTTTCCTCGCCGGCATCATCGATGTCGGGCGCTATATGTGGACCTATAATGAAGCCGAAAAAGCAACGCAAATGGGCGTTCGATATGCTGTGACAACAGATGCTGTGCCATCAGGCTTGGCAGGATACAGCTTCGCTCAAAGCTGCGGCGTTACACAGGGCAACCAAATTTCCTCGGCCCAGTTTCCGGGAATGACGTGCCAGGGTGGTGGAACCGTGGCAGCACCCACCGTCAATTGTACATTCCCGGTAGCGAGCAGCTGTACGACGAACGCCATACCGAACACTTCAAACGTTAATGCCTTTGGCAATATCGTGAACCGTATGCGCCAGTTCAAACCTGATATTGCGCCAGCACAGGTGCAAATAAGATATAGTAATTCCGGTCTGGGCTATGCGGGCGACCCAACGGGTATGGATGTCGCGCCGCTGGTTACAATCACCGTCACTGGTCTGCAGTTTAAACCTTTGACGACACAGATTTTTGGGACGGCTTTCACCATTGGTCCGTTCAGCTATTCGCTGACCATGGAAGATGGCCAAGGCACCTATTCGAATTAGGATGGAATTTTAGATGGGCGTTTCTGAATATATCACTTTCACTTCGGAGGATTGGGTTTTGGACCTGAAATCGCGTTCTGTTTTGCTGGTCCTTTCCGAAGCCGAAATGACAAGTGCCCAGTTTGATGATGTGGCGATCGGGCAGGCGCAGGTGTTACTTGCGACAATGGCACCCGATGCGCGGGTTGAGGAAGCCCAACTCGATGCGGCAACAATCCTGATCCTCGAAATTCGCCCCGATCTACCAAAATCCCTCGACCGGCTGAAACAGATCAGGGCGTCGCACCCCAAGCTGCCGATTATCGCCGCTATCCGCGATTCCAACCTGTCGCTGGTTCGCATGCTTTTGAAGCAGGGTGTGCGTGACGTCGTTGCGTTGCCACTGGCGCAATCAGACCTCGCCTCGATCATCGCCGAAATCTGCGCTGAACTCGATGCCAGCCGCGCTGCAGAGGTGCAGCAGGGTCAGCTGATTTCGGTGCTCAAAAGCATTGGCGGCGTGGGTGCGACAACCGTCGCCACGCATCTTGCGGGTGAACTGGCTCAGAGCAATCACGGCAAAGGTGTGTGCCTGATCGACCTCGATCTGCAATTTGGTGATGCTGGCGCCTATCTGGGGCTTTCGTCGCAGCTTTCGATCGCCGATCTGATCGCGGCGGGCGCGCGTATCGACCGCGAACTGCTCCGCTCGGTCGTATCGAAAAGTGAAAATGGCCTGCACGTGATCCCTGCCCCAATGGATATCATGCCGCTGGAGGCAGCGAATTCAGAACAGATGCTGCGCATCATCGAATTGGCGCGCGAAGAATATGACCATGTCATCCTCGACCTGCCATCGAACTGGACCAATTGGACCTTGTCGCTCGTCGCTCTGTCCGATGTCGTATTTCTGGTGGCCGAATTGTCTGTCGCCAGCCTGCGCCAGGCCAAGCGCCAGCTGCAGCTGCTCGCCAATCAGGATATCAACCACGACAATATCCACGTCATCGCCAACCGGGTCGAAAAGCGGATGTTCCGCACCATCAATCTCGATGACGCCTCGCACGCGCTTGGGCACCCTATCGAATATAGCATCCACAATGACTATCCGCTGGTTCGCGCCGCGCATGATCAGGGCGTGCTTATCAACGCCATCCGGGCACGTAGCAAAATCGGCACCGACATTGCCGCGATGCTGCCGCTGCTCACGAAAGAAACGGACGCCTGAATATGTGGCAGATACGAAAAGCCGATGTTCTGGATACGAACTCTGCCGCGAGTGAGAATGCGCAGAAGGCACTTGAGCGTCATGCCGCAGACACGGACTATATCGATCTGAAGGTTGAACTGCACCGTCGACTGATCGATCTGATCAATCTCTCCGCGCTGGAAACGATGACCCGGCCGCAGATTGAGACCGAAATCGGCGAACTGGTACACGAGCAGCTGGCCCAGCAAAAACATGCATTGAACCATGACGAGCGCAAGCAACTTGTCGCGGACATTCTTGATGAGCTTCTGGGCCTTGGGCCTTTGGAGCCATTGCTTCAGGATCATAGCATCACCGACATTTTGGTGAACGGCCCCGAAGTGGTGTTTGTCGAACGCAAAGGTGTGCTGGAGCGTGTCGAAACCCGATTCAAGGATGACAAGCATCTGCTGCGCATCATCCAGAAAATCGTCAGCGCGGTTGGCCGCCGTGTCGATGAATCGTCACCTTTTGTCGATGCCCGCCTGCCCGATGGCTCGCGCGTCAACGCGATCGTGCCGCCATTGGCTGTCGATGGTTCGCTGCTCTCGATCCGTAAATTCGCCAAAATTCCGATCAACATGGAAAAGCTCAGCGAGCTGGGCAGCGTTCCGACGCCGATCGCCGAGGTGTTGAAAGGCGTCGTCCGCGCGCGACGCAATGTGCTGATTTCGGGCGGTACCGGTTCGGGTAAGACAACTTTGCTCAACGCAATGTCGGCCTTCATTGATGAACGTGAACGTATTGTTACCATTGAAGATTCTGCCGAACTCCAGCTGCAGCAAAGCCATGTGGCACGCCTCGAAACCCGCCCACCCAATATCGAAGGCAAGGGCGAAGTTACCCAGCGCGACCTAGTGAAAAACGCGCTGCGTATGCGGCCCGATCGCATCATCGTCGGCGAAGTCCGCGCTGGCGAAGCGTTCGACATGTTGCAGGCGATGAACACCGGCCACGATGGATCGATGACAACGGTTCACGCCAATACGCCGCGCGATGCGCTATCGCGTATCGAACAGATGATCGGGATGAGCGGCATCGACATCTCGCCGCGATCGGCACGTGCGCAAATTGCCTCGGCACTGAACGTCGTGATCCAGATCGGTCGTTTGTCGGATGGTCGCAGGCGCCTTCTGAGCCTTTCCGAAATTGTCGGTATGGAAGGTGAAACCATCACCATGCAGGAAATATTCCGTTTCCGCATGCAGGGCCGCGACGAAAATAATATGGTCATAGGCCATTTCGAGGCGACGGGCATCCGCCCGAAACTGCTCGAAGATCTCGCCGCACATGGCGTTTCGCTTAACTCGGAGTTGTTCCGCCCTGACAAGAGGATCGAATAATGGATCCCATTGTCCTCAGGGTCTTGGCACTGGTCGTCATATTCGCATCCGTTTTCCTCGTTTCGGAACGGGTGATTGCAACCCTTCGACAGCGGCAGAGGGGATCGCGCGCGATCAACAAGCGCTTGAAGATGATCGAAGGCGGGCTTGATCGCGAAATCGTCACATCGCGCCTTCGCAAATCTGCGCCTGGCAGTTTTACCGATATGTCCGGCATTATCGGCAAAGTTGGACGTTCGATCGAACGCGCAGTTGTCGCCTCGGGCATTCCGCTACCTCCTCACCAGATCATGCTGGGCATGGCGATCGCATCAACGGCAGTGGCCGGACTTATACTTCTCAGTGCCGGCATTGCAGGCTTTGGCATCGGCCTCGGTGTTATCCAGCTTTCCATCGCATTGGGGCTCTGCTTTGGCGGCGCAATTCCGATGATGATCCTCTCACATCTCGCCTCAAAACGCCGCAAAAAGATGCAAGAGCAGTTTCCGGTCGCGCTTGATATCTTCGTACGCGGTTTGCGATCCGGGCATCCGATTGCGTCGGCGCTCGATCTTTTGACGAAGGAAATGGAAGATCCGCTCGGAACCGAATTTGGCCTTGTAGTGGATGAGGTATCCTATGGGGCCGATATGCGCGACGCGCTGCAGAACATGGCCGACCGCTGGGGAATTGACGATATCCAGATGTTTGTCGTTTCGCTTTCAGTGCAGAATGAAACTGGTGGCAATTTAGCCGAAATCCTTGCCAATCTCTCGGCCGTTATCCGCGATCGCCACACAATGTACATGAAGGTGCGCGCTCTGAGTTCGGAAGGGCGAATGACTGCGCTAATCCTCACAGCCCTGCCTATCATGACCTTTAGCGGGCTGTTTATGATAAATCCGTCCTTCTACATCGACGTGGCGCAAGATCCCATTTTCCCGATCGGCTTCATCGGGCTGGTCGTTCTCTACATCATCGGCTTTATATCGATCCGCCGATTGATTGATCTTAAGGTTTGAAATGCTAGCCAACTTTGCCCTGTCGACGTCTATGCGGATCGCCCTGTTGGTGCTGATCTTCCTTTTCGTAGTTGTCATTGTCATGCTTGCTTCGAATTATCTCCTAAACCGCTCGGCGGTGCGTGGAAGGCTTGACGAGCTCGGTTCGGGAAATCGAGGTACAAGCCAAGGTGCAAGCCTGCGACGCGATCGGATTGCGGTTGGCTGGGCTAAACTGACCGACCGCATCGAAAAAGCAGGTATTTCGCTCGTTGACTCCCAAGGAGACAAGTTGCGGGCACAACTTATGGCCGCGGGATATACCTCTCCGACTGCGCCGAAGCTGTTCACCCTTATCCGGATGGTCACGCTTTTCCTGTTGCCGGGGTTACTTCTGCTATACATATTTGTGAGCGGTATCGAAGTCTCAGCGTTGAAGCTCTATGTTTTCGGCGTCCTGCTGGCCGTGTTCGGGCTGTACGTTCCCAATCTCTTTATCTCTGCAAAAGCAGATCGCCGCCGCGAGGCCATGATCAACGGCTTTCCTGACTGCTTAGATCTTACGCTGGTTTGCGTAGAAGCTGGACTCGGGATGGAATCGGCATTTGACCGTGTCGGCCGGGAAATGGTCCACTCGCATCCTTTGATAGCCGAACTCTTGTCGATGGTGACGTTGGAGCTTCGCGCAGGCGCTTCTCGTGAACAGGCATTGCGCAAAATGGCTGACCGCTCTCAAGTCGACGAGATCAAATCTTTCGCGACACTCCTGATTCAGTCCGACAAGCTTGGTTCCAGCATCGGTGAAACACTCAGGGTCTATGCCAATGAAATGCGCGAGAAGCGTCGGTTGAGAGCAGAGGAAAAAGCACATCGATTACCTGTTCTGCTTTCAATTCCGCTGGTCGCCTGCATGCTGCCAGTGATGATTGGTGTGCTTATGCTTCCAGCATTTATCAGGGTTATCCGGCAAGTTGCGCCAGCTTTGGCGGGAGGATGAATATGAAAAATCACCGGCTTGAAATCGCATATTCCGTCGCTGCTTTGGCAATGCTGGGTGGATGCTCTGCCTTCCAGCCGCAGGCGAGACTTGAAATTCGCAGCGTGGAGGCGGCACACAGAAGTTCGGATGCAACCGATCCGGTCGCCGAAGGCCGCGGCCTTCTCGCACTCGGGCAAAATGCGAATGCAATCTCCGCGTTTCGCTCCGCATTGCGCGAAAATCCGAACAGCGGCGACGCATATAACGGCCTGGCCATCGCCTATGACCGGATCGGTCGACAGGATCTTGCCCAGCGCTATTTTGAGCTCGCCGTTTCGGCAAGCCCCGATGATATGCGATATCGCGGCAATCTAGCCCGTTTGTTCGAACGCACCGGCCAGCCCAAATTGGCCTTGGGCTTGCTAGACACCGCTTCACACCGAAACGACGCGGCGCTATTGTCGGCTCCTGAAATTCCTGTTGCGGTCACTCCGACACAAAGTCCTCAATTTGTATCGGCCATTGCCGCAGTGGAACCGTCGGTTCATGTGATCGCTGCTCCGATCAATTTGCCGACTCTGGCGGATTTGGAAATCGAAGGCGCGATTGCCGAACAGCACGGAACGAAGACTGATAAAACAGATACTACCGTTCGGCTGGCAGGCTTAACCAGCAAGCCTGCAATCATTCCGGCAATTTATCGGCCGAATGCGGCTTTGACCATTAATTCGGCGGCCATTGAAACACGCAACTTGCCGAAGCCGGGACCGCAGCGCAGTCCCCATCTGCCGTCCGAGCGACAGCCGGCCGATCTGCCGCGACAGGCCGTCATGCCTGTCCAGCGCGAAGGAATCCGCCTCGAACGTGTTTCGCTTGACGAAGTGCGTTTGGTGACCCGGCTCTCGACGCCCAAGCTTGCAAACGAGACTACCAATTTCGCCAGTTTCGGCGTGCGTCTTGCTACCTGGCTGCCGGGTGCAATCGCGGTCGAACGGCAGGGACATGAAGTTCGTTTGGCCGAAAGCCCGAATTTGAAAGGCGCGATTGCACGCGCGCAGATCGAAACAGCCATAGATGATGTCACACAGGAAGTTGAGGAAATAGCGAAACTGCAGACATTCACATATGCGTTCTTCCACGATGAGGGTGTGGAAGAGGTTACACTGGCCGCATTATGAGCTTTACGATGCGTCACTGCATCGGATTTCTGATTGCTCTTTTGCTGTTTCCTTCTCAGGTTGCGGCAGAGGACGACCGTCTGGACCTGCCAACAGCAGAGAGCCACCTCACCCAGATAGAGTTGGCAGTTTCTGCAGGGCGCGTGACCCAAGCCGGGTCGATGCTGCAATGGCTTGAGGGACGGATGCCAGATGAGTTGCAGGCACGCCGATCCCTGCTGTTGGCCGAGTTGCACATGGCAAAGGGCGAAAGCGCGGCCGCTGCGGATGCTCTCGCCGATGTCGCTGCAGAAACTTCTGATCAATGCCGCTATGCCGGCATCGCTGGCTGGCTGGCCTATGGGCATCGCGATTGGAACCAAGCCATTTCAATGCTGGCAAAATCGGTCGAGGCCTGCCCGGACGATGCTGGTCGCTGGAATCTTCTTGGCCTGGCTTTGATCCAAAAGAATGAAACCACCGCCGCATTGGAGGCATTTGATCAGGCATTGACCGTCGCACCCGACAACCCATCGCTTTTGAACAATCGGGCACT
>JAGNSY010000188.1 GCA_017987825.1 Sphingorhabdus sp.
GATATCCTGTTACCGCCTAGGCTGCGCCGCATGTTGGCGTAAATCCAGCCTCAAAGAGGGTTAACGTACAATCCTAGAGCATTAATGTTGTTGTTTTCGCACAACAAGCCCCTGGCTGTGCCAGCGCGAGACAACCCGCATCCAAAGTTTAACGGACGCCAGTAGATAACGCTATTTGATCAGACCGCGATAGGAAACCGAGCCTTCGGCACCTGGCGGAATCGCTGAAGTGAATATCCAGCGAACATGGGTCACATCCTCTGCAACTGCTTGGCGAAGTGTATCTGGGGCACCTTCTGCGCCTTTGACAGCTACCTTCAGATTAGAGAGCTCGCCCCAGGTTGCGCCGCCATCGACAGAAACTTCTGCCCAGTCTTCGGCCACTGAAACAAATTGCACCGGGCCGGGCATCGGATTTGTTGCGCGGAAACCGGTTGCCGGTTCGGCACCTTTGTTGACATAGCGCAGCGTGAAAATGACTCGGTCACCGGGCACAACGATTACATCTTTAGGCTGCTTGAGTGCCGTGCTTTCCTTGCCACTGGCATCGACTTCGGTACGTTCGATCATGGCTTCGCTGGTCAGGACGACCGAATTTGTAAAAGCCAGCACAGGGGCGGATGCAGCGAATGTGGGCGAAGTCGCCATTGTCGCGCACCCCGCAAAGGCCAGCGCCAGCATTTTCGCAAAGCTCAATTTGATGCTCATTACTTCCATTCCCAATTCAGGGTGCGACCCCCTTTTCTTGCAGGGAAATATTGAAGAAAAATGCTTAACGACTGGTAAACCGAACGCTCAAATCATCGCATTTTGAAAGGCGCAGGTCAGTAGATTCCGCCCTCTTTGGTCATGAACTCCTGATCGCGTTGAGCGCTGCTTTGCGCGCTGCCCGCACCGCTATCCCCGCCTTCAGCGGTTTTGGCTTCAGTCTTTTTCTTGGGTTTGTCGCCGCGTTTTTCCAGTTCATCCTGACGGATCGACCTTTTGGGTTCGGTTTCGGCGGCAAATGCTTCCCAGATAACCGCGCCCTTGGGATCATCGTCAGGCCAAGCCCCATAGACGCGCTTTCCGGTTTTCCGGTCAATCCTTACCAGGCGCACGCCATTGGGCGCGGTGAACGGCAATTTGGGCAAGCCAATATAGGCCTGTCGCGCGAACTGTTTGAATATCGGCGCAGCAATCGAGCCACCCTGCGCATAGCCGCCCATATTGCGTGGCTGATCAAAGCCCAGATAGACGCCCGCAACCAGATTGGGCGAGCCACCAACAAACCAGACATTGGTCGGGCCATTGGTAGTCCCGGTCTTGCCGAACAGCGGTCGATCAAGATCGCGCAGGATAGTGGCCGTTCCGCGCTGGACAACGCCTTCGAGCATATGCACGACCTGATAAGCCGTCACAGGATCGATGACCTGCTTTCCGCCGGGCTTGAAGCGCGGCATGGCCTTGCCATCCCAATCTTTCCTGTTGCAGCCCGCACAGGCCTTCCAGTCTTTGGGCCAGATCACCTTGCCCGTGCGCGATTGAACGAAATCTATAACCGTCGGCTTCAGTTCGCGCCCGTGGTTGACGAGCATCGAATAGGCATTGGTCATTTTCAGGACGGTCGTATCGCCAGCACCCAGCGCATAAGAGAGGTAAGGTGGATAATCACCGATATTCGCCGCCCTGAAGGTGTTGACGACATTCTCCATGCCGGAGTCGTTCGCCGCGCGGACCGTCATCAGGTTGCGCGATTGTTCGAGGCCCCAGCGCATTGTCTGCGGCCCAGCCCCGCCCCCGCTAAAGTTGCGGAAGCATTTCTGGCCGAGCGAAGCGCCCTGCCAGACGCAATAGGGTCCATCTACTATGATCGACGCAGGCGTCATGCCGCTTTCCAGCGCGGTCGCATATACGAACGGCTTGATTGTCGAACCCGGCTGGCGCTGCGCCTGTGTCGCCCGGTTGAAACTCGAAATGCGCGAGTCAAAGCCACCTTGCATTGCCAGCACGCGGCCATTGACCGGGTTTTGTACGACCATACCGCCACCGACTTCCGGTACAGTCCGCAACTGGTAATTACGCCCACCGACCGGTGCGACAGCTATGATATCGCCTGCTTTCAAGGCTGCGGGTGCCGCATTCAATAGGCCCGTGTCGCCATCGGCAAATCCGATCTCTGCACCGCCACTGCGTTTGCGGATGGCGACCGCAATGCGCCAGTTGCTGTATCCGATGCCGATGTTCGAGCTGCCCAGCCGCGACTGCCATTTGCCGTCATTCATCGGGATGGTCGCAATCGGCTTGGTCCATCCGCGACCGCCATGATAGCGCAGCAGACCATCGCGCAGCGCCTTTGACGTCAGCTCCTGATATTCGGGGTTCATCGACGAACGGACCCACAGCCCACCCGCATAAACGCTGTATGGCCCTTTATCTGCGGTTTCGCCAAATTGTTCGATCAACTGGCGGCGGACTTCTTCGGCAAAATAGCCGCCATCATTCTTATATTGCTGCCCTTGGCGGGGAATTAGCCCCAGCGGCATGGCTTTCGCAGCTTCGGCCTTTTCCCGAGAAACCCATCCATTGGCAACCATCTCGCCAAGGATCCAGTTGCGGCGCCCAATCGCAGCCTGCTCATGCTCGGCACGGCTGTAACGCTCAGGCGCCTTGGGCAGGGCAGCGAGAAACGCCATTTCATGCAGTTCGAGGGCATCGGCGCTCTTGCCGAAATACGCCTGCGCGGCGGCTTCAACGCCAAAAGCCTGACGACCCAGCGCGATCTCGTTCATGTACAGCGACAGGATCTGCTGCTTGTTCAGCGCATTTTCGATGCGATAGGCGAGGATCGCCTCCTTGATCTTGCGGGTATAGCTATATTCGTTGGTGAGCAGCAGGTTCTTCGCCACCTGCTGGGTGATCGTCGACGCACCGCGCGACCGGCCGCCGCTGGTCAAATTGTCAAAAATGGCAACCGCAATGCCGATATAGTCGATGCCGCCGTGGCTGAAGAAATTCTTATCCTCGGCAGACAGATAGGCACGGATCAGCATCGGCGAAAAATCGGCATATTCCAGCTGAACGCGCCGTTCTCGGGCGTAACTGTGAAAGGGCTCGCCATCAATATCGCGGACCACGGTCGGCAAAGGCGACTGATATTCAACCAGCGCCTCGGCGTCAGGCAAATTGCGCAGCAAAACTGCCCACAGCAACAGATAGCCCATGAGCATGCCGCCCAGAGCATAGCTGCCCCAACGGAACCATTTCTTTTCCCAATAGACCTGCAGCTTTTCCCAAAGGCCACCGGCGCTTCGGGATAGCTTGTAACTCAAATTGGTCGGCGCTTCATCGTCCATCGTTCGCTTCTCTAGCGAATTCGTGCCAAGCGTCCAGAACCTTGTCGATGGAAGCCTTGTGAATTTACGACCGGTGGCGGGCACCGGGCGGAGGCGGGTCTTGTGGCGGTCCGGCAAAGCATTGCGCAATCGCCATCCAGCGCGTCGCGACGGGCCCTTGAACCGACAACGATGTGTCCCCGATATTTCGGCATTGGGTGACGACCTGACAGAACTCGCTGGCATTGCCCTCGATCAGGTCTTCGCCTTCGCCATATTCCCAGATCACACCCGAAGGTGCCGCCAGCCGCAGCCTTGGCATCGGCCCCGGCGGGTCTTCCTTGCGGTTCTTGAAAGTCCAGCCATAGGTGTTGACGCCAAGGCGGACGATGTTGCCGATCCGGTCGGCATCCACACGTTCGACCCCCAGCGCATCATAGACCGCCTG
>JAGNSY010000040.1 GCA_017987825.1 Sphingorhabdus sp.
GCGTTGGTGCCAATCGCCGGAGCAGCAATGCTGACCCATGTCGTGCGATGCCTGCGCAAATGCCCGGAAATTGGTCGCATCGTGGTGCTTGCCCAAGAACCTGCCAAGCTGACAGGCGCGGCGGAGGACGCCGGAGGCGTCGACCAGATCTTAGAAAGCGGCCCCTCGATTTCGGGAAGCATAAGCAAAGTGCTTGACGGAGGGGCGCCGCCCTTCCCGGTTCTGATTACGACCGCCGACCACCCGCTGCTAACACCAGAAATGGTCGCACAGTTCATTTCCGACGTTGGCAATGCCGATTTGGCGGTTGCGATGGTCGAAAAAGATAATCTGCTGAACCATTTTCCCAAGAGCAAGCGAACCTGGCTGAAATTTTCTGACGGTCACTGGTCTGGTGCCAATCTTTTCGCGCTGGCCCGCCCCAATGTGCGCAGCGCTCTCGATCTCTGGGCTGGCGCGGAAAAAGACCGCAAAATTCCTTGGAAATTGTTCCGGCACTTTGGGGTGTGGCTGATGCTTCGAGCGCTCACGCGCACCATAGGCTTGGCTCAAGCACTTCAACTGGCGGGAAACCGTCTGGGACTATCGGCGCGTTTGGTGCCAATGCACGACCCGGTGGCGGCCATCGATGTCGACAAACCAGCCGACCATGCCATCGCAGAAGAAATACTCGCGGCGCGTTCTCTTGCGTCGGCGGATTAGTTTGATTAGGGCAAAGCCGATTCACTCATAGCGGAACGAGCAACATGGCCGAATTCACTTTGCCCAAGAACAGCAAGGTCCAGAAGGGCAAGACCCACGCTGCGACCAGCAATGGCACCGCGCGCAAGTTCAAGGTCTATCGCTACGATCCCGACAGCGGCGAAAATCCGCGTTACGACACCTTCGAGATCGATACCGACAATTGCGGCCCGATGGTGCTCGATGCGCTGATCAAGATGAAGTCGGAGCAAGACAGCTCGCTTACCTTCCGCCGTTCCTGCCGCGAGGGCATTTGCGGTTCGTGCGCGATGAACATGAATGGCAAAAATGGCCTCGCCTGCACCACCGCGATCGAGGACTGCAAGGGCGACGTCACCATCACCCCGCTACCGCATATGGAAGTGGTCAAGGATCTGGTTCCCGACCTGACCCATTTCTACGCGCAATATGCCTCGATCAAGCCTTGGCTGCAGACTGTTACACCGACCCCATCGGGCAAGGAGCGGCTGCAAAGCCCCGAAGATCGCGCCAAGCTTGACGGCCTGTATGAATGCATCCTGTGCGCTTGCTGTTCGACCAGCTGCCCGTCTTACTGGTGGAACAGCGATAAGTTTCTGGGTCCTGCCATCCTGCTGCAGGCCTATCGCTGGCTCGCCGACAGCCGCGACGAGATGACCGGTGAGCGGCTCGACGATCTGGAAGATCCGTTCCGGCTCTATCGCTGCCACACCATTATGAACTGCGCCAATGCCTGCCCCAAGGGATTGAACCCGGCCAAGGCGATTGCCGAAACCAAGAAACTGATGGCGGAGCGCCAGATTTGAACGACGGCATAGAAGCGCCGCTTCCCGCCGGACATTTCGACGCACAGGCGCAAGATGGCGGTTGGCTTAGCTGGAACCTGAACGACAAAACGCGATTCAACGCTTTTATCGAGCCCTTGGCTGTCCGGCCCGAAGCGCCCTTGCCCGATGCCCGTCCGCGCGCGCGCATCCGCATGCACCCGACGCGCAAGCACAGCAATCTTGGGGACAATGTCCATGGCGCGGTGACGCTGGCGCTGATCGACGTCGCACTGTTCGCCGCCGCCCACCAATTCGGTTCACTCAATGCCGGTTTCTCGGTGACGCTTGATCTGGGTACACAGTTCATCGGCGGTGGCCGACTGGGCGAGCCGCTGGATGCCGTGGTCGAACAGGTGCGCGAAACCGGTCGCCTGATCTTCCTGCGCGGCATGGTGGTGCAGGGGCTAAATGACGAACATATCGTCGCTTCATTCTCCGGCACGATCCGCAAGGCATCCCAAGACAAGAGATGACCGGACTGCTCGCTGCCTATCAAGCATTGGTCGCGGCGAGCGAACTGAAGCCAGACCCCGATCAGGCACAGGCCGCCGCGAAATTGGCCGATATCCAGCAGCAGCTCGAAGCCGTCCCTCCGCGCGGCAGCACGCTATGGCGTTTCCTTGGCAAAAAGCCCGATCCGGTGCGCGGGCTCTATCTGTGGGGCGGGGTCGGTCGCGGCAAATCGATGCTGATGGACCTGTTTTTCGACAATGTTCAGGTCAACCGTAAACGCCGCGCGCATTTCCACGAATTCATGCTCGACATCCATGCGCGGCTGAAGGTCGAACGCGAGAAGGAAAAGGGCGATCCGATTCCCCCGGTGGTCGCGGCCCTCGCCGACGAGGCGCGGCTGCTGTGCTTCGACGAGATGGTGGTCAATAATATGGCCGACGCGGCGATCATGTCACGGCTGTTTGCCGGGCTGTTCGACGCAGGGGTGACAGTGATCACCACCTCCAACCGCCACCCCGATCAGCTCTACAAAGACGGCCTCAACCGCCAGCTTTTCCTGCCCTTTATCGATCTGGTGAAGGAGCGGCTTGACGTCATGGCGCTCGATGGGCCGACCGATTATCGCCGCGACCGACTGGGACAGGCGCGCACATGGCTCGTTCCCAATGGTCCAGAGGTGACCAAAGAACTGTCCGAAACCTTTTTTCACCTGACCGACTATCCACCCGAAGACAGGGCGCATGTGCCATCGACCGATATCGATGTCGGCGCCAAAGAAGGTCAGGGGGGCCGGACGATGCACGTGCCCAAGGCATTGAAGGGTGTCGCCGTCTTTTCATTCAAGCGCCTGTGCGCAGAGGCACGCGGTGCGGCGGACTATCTGGCGATTGCGCGACGCTTCCATACGGTGATCATCGTCGGCATTCCGGTGCTGGGTCCGCAAAACCGAAACGAGGCGGCACGCTTTGTGACGTTGATTGATGCACTCTATGAATATCGGGTCAAACTGCTTGCCGCTGCCGATGCCGGGCCCGATGCGCTTTATCCTGAAGGGGATGGACGCTTTGAATTTGAACGGACGGTATCGCGCCTGATGGAAATGCAATCCGAAGAATATCTGGCTGAGGGCCACGGGCCGCGTTAGGCTGAGCACAAGGGAGAATCTTATGAGGAAAAGTGTTTCAGCGATGGCGGCGGCTCTGCTGGCTTGTGTGACATCGCAGGCCCTCGCGGCGGATGATTCAACCCGTCAGGCAGAACGCGATCTCTTCGCAAAGATTGTCGAAATCCCGACCGTCGAAGGGCGAACAGCTGAGTTTGGCAGGCTGACAACTTTGCTGACCGCCGAGTTCCGTAAAGCGGGGATCACCAATGTCGTGGTCAAAGACCATGATGGCACGCAAACGCTGATCGCGCGCTGGCCAGCGGCAAAGCCCAGCGGCAAAAAGCCGATCCTGCTGATGGCGCATATGGATGTGGTCGAAGCCAAGGACAGCGACTGGAAATATCCGCCGTTCAAATTCCGCGAAGAAAATGGCTGGTATCTCGGGCGCGGGTCAAATGACAACAAAGCAGGGCTGACAGGCATTTTGATTGCACTGCAATATCTGAATGCGCAGGGTTTTCAGCCGACCCGCGACCTGATCATACTGTTTACCGGCGACGAGGAAACCACGGGGAACGGCGCGCGTCGCGCGGCGACGGAATGGCGGTCGCTGATCGATGCCGAATATGGCCTTAACAGCGATGCGGGCGGCGGTTCGATTTACAAAGATGGCCGCGTCGAATTGTTTGCGATGCAGATCGCCGAGAAAACCTATGCCGATTACAAGCTGACCACCACCAATCGCGGCGGGCATAGCAGCGCACCGCGGCCTGATAACGCCATCTACGCTCTATCCAATGCCCTGAATGCGCTTGAGGCGCATCGCTTCCCCGCGATGATCAATGACGCGACCCGTGCTGGCTTTGCTTTGCTCGCCGAAAAGGATGGCGGGCAATATGGCGAGTTGATCAAGCGCTTTCTTGCCGATCCCAATGATAAGGAAACGGCGGATCTTGTCGAGGCGAACGACCCGGGCAGCACGCGGACCCGCTGTGTCGCGACCATGTTGTCGGGCGGACATGCGCCCAATGCTCTGCCGCAAAAGGCTGAAGCCAACGTCAATTGCCGCATCTTTCCGGGCGTGAAAGTGGAAGAAGTTCGCCAGCAATTGCAGGCGCTAGCCGGGCCCGATGTGACGGTGACCGCAGTTGAAGGCTCGCAAACCCCCGAAACCGCGCCGACCCCGATCCGGCAGGATGTGCTTGACGCTTATAAGGCGGCGGTGGCTACACGGTTCAAGGATGCGCCCGTTGTTCCCTATCAGTCGGCAGGTGCCACAGATGGCGCCTTTCTGCGCGCCAATGGCATTCCGGTTTACGGCTTTGGCGGGCTGTGGGGCATTGTTGGTGAACGCGAGGGCGCGCATGGACTTGACGAGCGGGTCAATGCCGAGGGGTTTCATGGACAGATACCGATATGGATGGATATGCTGAAGCGATTGGCGGGATGATTGCGGGACATCTGACCTATGTGCGCGGCTTTCCACGGCTTTATCGCTATTGCGAACTGTTATCATAAAAAGCCTTAACTTTGGGCCTTTATAGGGTTGCCGTAGCGACCGAATCGGCCTAACGCGCCCCTAATTCCCTCAACGGCATGCCCGGATCGATGGCGTGTGCCTCAGGCCCAAAGGAAGGACATTGGTATGGCCCGCAAGAAGATTGCGCTGATTGGCGCTGGCATGATTGGCGGCACGCTCGCCCACCTCGCAGCATCGAAAGAATTGGGGGATGTCGTCTTGTTCGACGTCGCCGAAGGCATGCCCGAGGGCAAGGCGCTCGATCTTGCGCAGGCTGGCCCGGTCGAAGGCTTCGACGTCAAGCTGAAGGGCACCAATAGCTATAAGGATATCAAGGGCGCCGACGTCTGCATCGTCACAGCCGGTATCGCCCGCAAGCCCGGCATGAGCCGCGACGATCTGCTGGCCATCAACCTGAAGGTGATGAAGGCCGTCGGCGAAGGCATCAAGAAGCACGCCCCCAAGGCGTTCGTGATCTGCATCACCAACCCGCTCGACGCGATGGTTTGGGCCTTGCGCGAATTTTCGGGCCTGCCCGACAATATGGTGGTCGGCATGGCCGGCGTGCTCGATAGCGCCCGTTTCCGCCACTTCCTCGCAGAAGAATTCAACGTCTCGGTCCGCGACGTCACCGCTTTCGTGCTGGGTGGCCACGGCGACACAATGGTTCCTGTGATCGAATATTCGACCGTCGCGGGCATTCCCATCCCCGATCTGATCAAGATGGGCTGGTCGACGAAGGAAAGGATCGACGCGATCGTCGCCCGCACCCGCGCAGGCGGTGGCGAAATTGTCGCGCTGCTCAAAACCGGTTCGGCCTATTATGCGCCGGCGACCTCGGCCATCGAAATGGCACAAGCCTATCTGGGCGACCAGAAGCGCCTGCTGCCCTGCGCCGCCAATCTGAAGGGCCAATATGGCGTGAAGAACCTGTATGTCGGCGTGCCGGTGGTGATCGGCGCAGGCGGCGTCGAGCGGATCGTCGAGATCAATCTGAATGCCAAGGCACAGAAGAATTTCAACGTGTCGGTCGACGCGGTGAAGGAACTGCTGGTTGCCTGTAAAAAGATCGATCCCTCGCTGAAATAAGGTGGCAGGCGCGGCGCTCCTGTTGCTGGCGGCCACAACCGCCAGCCAGCCTTATCCGGCTGCAGAGGTGCTGAATGCCTTTCAGACGGCCTGCGCCCATACGCGCAAGTTTGAGCGGCTCGAAAAACAGTTGCCGAAAAAGGGCTGGCAAGCTTTGCCCGAGGGTGCCGAGCCGCGCATCGCGCAGTTGGTCTCCAAGGGCAAAGCGGCACTCGAGGATGGGGAGAAACTGGAAGGCCGCGAATATCGCAAGACCATCGCCGACCGCCAGCTTTACCTCGTCACCAGCCGGGTAACTGACAAAAGCGGCATCTGGGCAAGCGGGTGCCGCCTATATGATTTCGAGGCTGGTGCGCCGATTGCAGACGCGAAGCTGGTTGAATGGATGAAGCGCGAACCGACCCATAAGCAAGAGCTGCCCAATGGCGGTGTGATCCGCAAATGGGAGCCGGGCTGGCGCAACGGAGTTGCAGTGGATGTCGATTTCGCCGGACATGGCGGCGAATTCAACGAAAAATTTGGTTTGTCGGGCGTCGTGATGATCGCCTCTTCGATTGGAGGATTTTGAATGTCGATTTTGGTCAACAAGAACACAAAGGTGATCACACAGGGGATGACCGGCGAGACCGGTACGTTCCATACGCAGGCGGCGCTGGCCTATGGCACGCAGATGGTTGGCGGCGTCACCCCCGGCAAGGGCGGCACCACGCATATCGACCTGCCAGTGTTCGATACCGTGGCAGAGGCCGTTCAGATGACCGGCGCCGACGCGTCGGTCGTCTATGTTCCGCCGCCATTTGCGGCCGACTCGATCCTTGAAGCCATCGATGCCGAAGTGCCGTTGATCGTCTGCATCACCGAGGGCATTCCGGTGCTCGACATGGTCAAGGTGAAGCGGGCGCTTTCGGGTTCGAAGTCGCGCCTGATCGGCCCGAACTGCCCCGGCGTACTGACCCCCGGCGAATGCAAAATCGGCATCATGCCCGGCAACATTTTCTCCAAGGGCTCGGTCGGCGTTGTCTCGCGCTCGGGCACATTGACCTATGAAGCCGTGTTCCAGACCACCGCCGAAGGCCTTGGCCAGACGACTGCGGTCGGCATTGGCGGCGATCCGGTCAACGGCACCAACTTCATCGACGTGCTCGAGCTGTTTCTGGCCGACGATGCCACCCAGTCGATGATCATGATCGGCGAAATCGGCGGCAGCGCCGAAGAAGAAGCCGCACAGTTCCTGATCGACGAAGCCAAGCGTGGCCGCAAGAAGCCGATGGCCGGTTTCATCGCCGGACGCACAGCCCCTCCGGGCCGTCGCATGGGCCATGCCGGTGCGATCGTTTCGGGCGGCAAGGGCGACGCGGAATCGAAAATCGCCGCGATGGAAGCCGCAGGCATCAAGGTTGCCGCCAGCCCGAGCGAACTGGGTTCGACGCTGATGAGTGTATTGAAGGGCTGAGGCGGGACGGCATTTTCCTCCTCCCCGGGAAAGGCAAGACCAATGGGTTTTGAAAACCATGAGTTTGAAGCGGAGCGCGGCCCCAGCTGGCAGCGCCCCAATTGGCGATTCGGCGAAACCGACGAGCTGACTGGTGCGCTCGACCCCACACAGATGGCGGTCGAGATCAAGGCGGCGGCGAAGGCGGCGGGCAAGCCGATCGCACAGGGCGATGCGGTTGCCGCAGCCGGCGATTCGATCCGCGCGATGATGCTCGTCCGCACCTATCGTGTGCGTGGGCATCTGGCCGCCAATCTCGATCCACTGGGCCTGTCGAAGCAGGATATCCCGGCAGACCTTGACCCAGCCTATCATGGTTTCACCGAAGCCGATCTCGACCGTCAGGTCTATGTCGGCGGCACTTTGGGCTTTGAATGGGTGACGATGCGCGAGCTCGTCGCCACGCTGCGCGCCAATTATTGCGGGCCGGTTGGTCTGGAATATATGCACATAGCCGATGTCGAAGAGCGCCGTTTCTTGCAGGAACGGCTCGAAGGCCGCGATGCTGCGATCAGCTTCACCCCCGAAGGCAAGAAGGCCATCCTCGCCAAGGTGATCGAGGCCGAGCAATACGAGAAATTCCTCGCCAAAAAATATGTCGGCACCAAGCGCTTCGGCCTTGATGGCGGCGAGGCGATGATCCCCGCGCTCGAAGCGATCATCAAATATGGCGGGCAGCTTGGCATCCGCGAAATCGTCTATGGCATGCCGCATCGCGGCCGCCTCAACGTGCTCGCCAATGTGATGGCCAAGCCCTATCGCATCATCTTCCACGAATTTTCGGGCGGTTCGGCCAACCCCGAAGATGTCGGCGGTTCGGGTGATGTGAAATACCATCTCGGCACCTCGACCGACCGTGAGTTTGACGGCGTCAAGGTCCATATGTCGCTGGTCCCCAACCCCTCGCACCTTGAGGCGGTGAACCCCGTTGTGCTCGGCAAGGTCCGCGCCAACCAGACAATCCGCGACGATCTGGGCAAGCATGAGCAGGTGCTGCCGGTGCTGCTCCACGGCGATGCCGCCTTTGCCGGACAAGGCATTGTCTGGGAGTGCCTCGGATTCTCCGGCATCCGTGGTTACAACACCGGCGGCTGCATCCACTTCATCGTCAACAACCAGGTGGGCTTCACCACCAGCCCACAATTCGCGCGTTCCTCACCCTATCCGAGCGACGTGGCCAAGGGCGTGCAGGCGCCGATCTTCCACGTCAATGGCGACGATCCGGAGGCGGTAACCTTTGCCTGCAAGATGGCGATCGAATTCCGCCAGCGCTTCCACCGCGACATCGTGATCGACATGTGGTGCTATCGCAGGTTCGGCCATAATGAAGGCGATGAGCCCGGCTTCACCCAGCCGCTGATGTACAAGGTGATCAAGGGCAAGCCCGGCGTGAGCGAAGTTTATGCCGCACGGCTGCAGGCCGAAGGTGTGATCGACGCCAATTGGGCCGCCGAACACACGATGCGCTTCACCCAGATCCTTGAACAAGAGTTCGAGGCGGGCTCAGCCTATAAGGCCAATGATGCCGACTGGTTTGGCGGACGCTGGGCAGGCTTCAACAAGCCAGCCGACCCCGAAACCGCGCGGCGCAATGTGCCGACGGGTATCGCCAAGAAACTGATGGACGGCCTTGGTCGCATCCTGACAAGTGTTCCTGAAGGCCACACGATCCACCCGACTTTGGGTCGCGTGCTCGAAGCCAAGAAAAACATGTTCGCAACTGGCGAGAATTTCGACTGGGCAACCGGTGAAGCGCTCGCTTTTGGATCATTGCTCTCGGAAGGCTTCGGCGTTCGCCTGTCAGGTCAGGATTCGGGTCGCGGTACTTTCAGCCAGCGGCACGCAGTCTGGGTCGATCAGACCAACGAGTCTAAATATGTCCCGCTCTCTTCGGTGCCGCATGGCCGGTTCGAGGTGTATGACAGCCCGCTCTCCGAATTCGGCGTGCTCGGCTATGAATATGGCTTTGCCGGAGCGGATCCCAAGACGCTGGTGATGTGGGAAGGCCAGTTTGGCGATTTCGTCAACGGGGCGCAGACGATTATCGACCAGTTTATTGCCTCGGGCGAATCCAAATGGCTGCGCGCCAATGGCCTTGTCATGCTGTTGCCGCATGGCTTTGAAGGTCAGGGACCAGAGCACAGCTCGGCACGCCTCGAACGCTTCCTGCAGCTGTGCGCCGAGGATAATATCCAGGTCGCCAACTGCACCACACCGGCCAATTTCTTCCACCTGCTGCGCCGACAGATGCACCGGTCTTTCCGCAAGCCTTTGGTCGTCATGACGCCAAAATCGCTGCTGCGGCACAAGCTGGCAGTCTCGAAAGCCGAGGATTTTCAAGGCGAAAGCCACTTCATGCGAATCCTTTCGGACCCTTGGGCACCCGCAGACAAGGATGTGAAGCGGCTCGTGCTCTGCTCGGGCAAGGTCGCCTATGACCTGATGGAGGCACGCAACGCGGCGGGCGATAAAAACACCGCGATCGTCAGGCTCGAACAGCTCTATCCCTTCCCGGGCGAACCATTGATTGTCCGTCTGAAGCGTATGACCAATCTCGAAGAGGTGGTCTGGGCACAGGAAGAGCCGCAGAATAATGGCAGCTGGTTCTTCGTCGAACCCTTCATCGAAGCCTGTCTGGCCGAAGCCAAGGTTCGCCCCGCCCGCGCGCGCTATGCCGGGCGCAAGGCGAGCGCTTCGCCCGCCACTGGCTTGATGAAGCGGCACCAATCCGAGCAGGCGGCGTTGATCGCGCATGCGCTCGGCCACGGCGTCCGCGACGAAATCCGCCGCCAGCGCACCACTAAAAAGAAATAACCTCCCCGAGGAGTTGAACCGATGAGCACCGAAGTCAAAGTCCCCACGCTGGGTGAATCGATCACCGAAGCCACGCTTGGCCAGTGGCTGAAAAAGCCCGGCGAGGCGGTTGCCGCCGATGAACCGATTGCCAGCCTTGAAACCGACAAGGTTGCGGTGGAAGTGCCCGCGCCTACCGCGGGTGTGATGGGCGCGCTGATGGTCAATGAAGGCGATACCGTCAATGTCGGCGCGGTTATCGCGATGATTGAGGCTGGATCGGGCGCACCTGCTGCCGCTCCTGTCGCAGCACCGGCCCCTGCCGCAGCGCCCGCACCTGCGGCACCCGCAGTTGAAGCCACACCCGCTGCTTCGGCCGACCTTACCTTGTCGCCCGCCGTGCGCCGCCTTGTGCTCGAACTCGGGATCGATCCGACCAAGGTCAAGGGCAGCGGCAAGGATGGTCGCCTGACCAAGGAAGATGTGCTGGCAGCAGCCAAGGGCGGTGTGCCTGCAGCACCGGTGGCAGCATCTGCCGCACCTGTTGTTGCGGCGGCCAGCGGAGAGCGCCGTGAAGAGCGGGTGAAGATGACTCGCCTGCGCCAGACCATCGCCAAGCGGCTGAAGGATGCTCAGAACACTGCGGCTCTGCTCACCACCTTCAACGATGTCGACATGTCGGCGGTGATGGAGGCGCGCAACCGTTACAAAGACAGCTTTGAAAAGAAGCATGGCGTGAAGCTCGGCTTCATGAGTTTTTTCGCCAAGGCAGCCTGCCTCGCGCTGAAAGACTTCCCTGCCGTCAACGCGCAGATCCAGGGCGATGAAATCATCTATCACGACTATGTCGACCTGTCGGTTGCGGTCTCCGCGCCCAATGGACTCGTCGTTCCCGTCGTGCGCAATGTCGAGCTGATGGGCTTTGCCGATATCGAAAAGGCGATCGGCGATCTGGGCAAGCGCGCCAAGGATGGCGCGCTGACCATGGAAGACATGGCGGGCGGCACTTTCACCATTTCGAATGGCGGGATTTTCGGTGGCCTGATGTCGACCCCGATCATCAACCCACCGCAGTCCGCCGTGCTCGGCCTGCACCGCATCGAAGACCGCCCGGTCGTCCGCGACGGCCAGATCGTCATCCGCCCGATGATGTATTTGGCGCTTAGCTATGACCACCGCATCATCGACGGTCGCGAGGCGGTAACCGCGCTCAAGACGATCAAGGAAGCGATCGAAGACCCCACCCGCTTGCTTATCGACCTGTAAGGAACAGACCATGGCAGATTTTGACCTGATCGTTATCGGCGCCGGCCCGGGCGGCTATGTCGCGGCCATTCGCGCAGCACAACTGGGCCTCAAGACCGCGTGCGTTGAGAGCCGCGAGACACTGGGCGGCACTTGCCTCAATGTCGGCTGTATCCCGTCCAAGGCGATGCTGCACGCGTCCGAGCTGTACAACGAAGCCGCCAGCGGCGCGCTCGCCAAGCTAGGCGTCAAGATCGACAAGATGAGCCTTGATCTCGACACCATGCACGGCCAGCGCCGCGACGCGGTGAAGGGGCTGACCGGCGGGATCGAGTTTCTGTTCAAGAAGAACAAGGTCGAATGGATCAAGGGCCATGCGGCTTTCACCTCGGCCAACAGCATCGAGGTCGCGGGCAAGAGTTATACCGCCGACAATTTCATCATTGCCACGGGATCGTCGGTCACGCCGCTGCCCGGAGTTGAAGTCGATAATTCTAAAGGCATTGTCGTCGATTCAACCGGTGCGCTCGAACTGCCCAAGGTGCCCGACCATCTGGTGGTGATCGGCGGCGGGGTGATCGGGCTGGAGCTTGGCTCGGTCTGGCGCCGTCTAGGGGCGAAGGTCACTGTGGTCGAATATCTCGACCAGATCCTGCCCGGCATGGACGGTGACGTTCGCAAGGAAGCGAACAAGATCTTCAAGAAGCAGGGTTTCGAGTTCAAGCTGTCGACCAAGGTCACAGGCGTGCAGGTGAAGGGCAAGAAAGCCATAATCACCGTTGAACCCGCCGCAGGCGGTGCCGCCGAAACCATCGAGGCCGATTGCGTACTCGTTTCCATCGGACGCAAGCCCAACACCGATGGCCTCGCGCTCGACAAAGCAGGCCTGACGGTCAATGCGCGCGGGCAAATCGAAACCGACCATGATTTCCAAACAGCGGTCCCGGGAATCTGGGCCGTCGGTGATGTCGTTCCCGGCCCGATGCTCGCGCACAAGGCCGAGGATGAGGGCATTGCCTGCGCCGAAAATGTCGCCGGGCTGACCGGGATCATAAATCATGACGTCATCCCCTCGGTGGTCTACACATGGCCGGAAATCGCGGGCGTTGGCCTCACCGAAGAAGCCGCGAAAGCGAAAGGCGAGATCAAGGTCGGCAAATTCCCGATGATGGCGAACAGCCGCGCCAAGACCAACCATGAGCCCGATGGTTTCGTGAAGGTCATCTCCGACGCGGCGACCGACCGCGTGCTCGGCGTGTGGTGCATTGCCAGCGTCGCCGGCACAATGATTGCAGAAGCCGCATTGGCGATGGAGTTCGGTGGAACGTCGGAAGACATCGCCTACACCTGCCACGCGCACCCGACCCATTCGGAAGCACTGAAGGAAGCGGCGATGGCGGTGCAGGGCAAGCCGATCCACATGTGATGGCAGATGAGGTCGCACAGATCGCCCCGGCGCTGATCGCCGCGCTCGACCTGTTCGGCATCGCCGTCTTTGCTGCATCGGGCGCGCTGGCGGCGGCGCGGCTCAAACAGACGCTTGTGACCTTTTCCTTCTTCGCGCTGGTCACCGGCGTGGGTGGCGGAACGGTGCGCGACCTGTTGATCGGGGCGCCGGTCTTCTGGGTGCAGGACTGGCGTTTTCCCGCCGCCTGCCTGGCGACCGCGCTATTGGTCTGGATGACTCCGGTGCGGATCTGGAGCCCGCGCGCGCTCGACTGGTTCGATGCGGTTGGCCTTGCGGTCTATTCGGTCTTTGGCGCTTGGAAATCGCTGAGCCTCGGTATCGACCTGTTGCCTGCGATGATGATGGGTGTGATTACCGCCTGCGTCGGCGGGGTCATCCGCGATGTGCTGGCGGGGGAGCCATCTATCCTGTTGCGCCCCGAGATCTATGTCACCGCTGCGGCGCTGGCCTCTGGCAGCTTTGTGATATTGCTATGGCTCGGTGTGCCCCTGCTGTTGGCTGCACTCGCCAGTGCTGCAGCCGGCTTTGCGCTGCGCGCTGCCGCCATTGCCAAAGGTCTGGCAATCCCGGCCTATAAGGGGTGACACGATGAAATATCCGACGCTGCATAAATGGCATGTCTGGCTAGGCTGGCTGGTCGGCGTGCCATTGATTTTGTGGACGGCATCAGGGCTTTTCATGGTTGCCCGCCCTATCGAAGAAGTGCGCGGCGAGCATTTGCGCGCCAAAGCAGCGCCCATATCAGCTATCACGCCGACAGCGCCCTTTCTCGGCGGACGCGCGGTCGAGAAACTGACGCTCGAACAGCGTGCAAACGGCCCTGTCTGGCTCATTCGCTACAAGGATGGTGGAGAGCGGCGGGCCGATCCCGCAACGGGGAAATTACTACCCAAGCCGGGCGCGACCGAAATTCGCGCGCTCGCCGAAGGTTATTATGCCGGGGATTCGAAGATCGCCTCCATCCGCCTTTTCTCTGCAGATCGGGAGCCGAAGGAATTGCGTCGCGGGCGGCCCGCCTGGCAGGTGGCGCTGGCAGACGGTGCCAATCTCTACGTTGATGCCGATAGCGGCAGTCTGTTGGCGGTGCGTACCCAGCAATGGCGTTGGTTCGATTTCATGTGGGGGCTGCACATCATGGACTTGCAGACGCGCGAGGATAGTAGCCATCCGATTCTGATCGGCTTTGCAGGACTTTCGCTGATCAGCCTGTTGATGGCATTCTGGCTGCTCATCGCGCGCCAGCGACGCAAAGCGGCTGCACACGGCAGATAAACAAACGCCCGCGCCGGAAATCCCGGTCGCG
>JAGNSY010000189.1 GCA_017987825.1 Sphingorhabdus sp.
AACTTGTTTCAGCATCCATCTTTCAACCTCAACCGAAGGGTAGAGAGGCAAGATGGACCCTGAAACGAGTTCAGGGTGACGGACGGGTTTATCCCGTTAAATCACCTCAATGCCTGAAATGCCGCATCCCGGTGAAGACCATTGCCAGCCCTGCTTCGTCAGCGGCGGCGATGACTTCGTCGTCGCGCATTGAACCACCGGGCTGGATAACCGCCGTCGCGCCTGCCTCTGCCGCCGCCAATAGACCGTCGGCAAAGGGGAAAAAGGCATCGGAGGCTACTGCAGATCCCACGGTACGCGGGCTCTCCCAACCATAGGTTTCGGCCGCCTCGCGTGCCTTGATCGCGGCGATGCGGGCGCTGTCGCGGCGGTTCATCTGGCCTGCGCCAATCCCTGCCGTCGCACCATCCTTCGCATAGACAATAGCATTCGATTTGACATGCTTTGCAATGGTCCAGGCGAAGCGGCAGTCGGCCAGTTCCTGCGGCGAAGGCGCGCGCTTGGTCACCACCTTGAAATCGCTGTCGGGCACAAAGCCGTTATCGCGCGACTGCACCAGCAGGCCGCCGGTGATTGGTTTGACCATCAAGCCGCCGCGCTTCGGATCGGGCAGATCGCCGGTCAGCAGCAAGCGCAGATTTTTCTTCTTCGCAAACACTGCTTTGGCCGCATCGTCCGCAGCCGGGGCTGCCACCACTTCGGTGAAAATCTCGGTGATCGCTTCTGCGGTCGCACCATCCAAAGGTCGGTTGACCGCGACAATCCCGCCAAAGGCCGAAACGCTGTCGCATTCGAGCGCGGCGCGATAGGCCTCGATCAGCGTTTCCCCCGTCGCAACGCCGCACGGGTTGGCGTGCTTGACGATGACGACCGTTGGCGGGCCATCGCGGAATTCGCTGACCAGTTCGAGCGCCGCATCGGCATCGTTGTAATTATTATAGCTCAGTTCCTTGCCCTGAATCTGCTCCGCTTGGGCAATGCCCGAACTGTGCGGACCGACCGGCACATAGAGCGCAGCGCGCTGGTGCGGGTTTTCGCCATAGCGCAGTTCTTCGGCACGGTTGCCGTTGATCGCCAGCATGTCGGGGAAGAATTGCTGCTGGTCAGCAAAGGCGAACCACTGGCTGATCATGCTGTCATAGGCGGCGGTCGCCGAATAGGCCTTGGCCGCGCATTTACGTCGGAAATCATAGCTGGTTTTGCCGCCCGATTCTTCCATCTCGGCAACCAGATCGTCATAATCTGCAGGGTCGGTGACGATGGTGACATAGGCATGGTTCTTGGCCGCACTGCGCACCATCGACGGGCCGCCAATGTCGATATTCTCGATAATCTCGTCGCGCGATGCACCTTTGGCCACCGTCTGCGCAAAGGGGTAGAGGTTGACGACGACCAGATCGATCGCGCCAATGCCATGTTCCTTCATCGAAGCGGCATGCTCTGCATTGTCGCGCACCGCGAGCAGCCCGCCATGCACCTTGGGGTGCAGCGTCTTGACGCGGCCGTCCATCATTTCGGGAAAGCCGGTGAGGTCGCTGATATCCTTTACCTGCAGCCCGGCCTCGCGCAGCGCCTTTGCAGTGCCGCCGGTCGATACCAGTTCGACATCGCGCTTCGCCAGCGCATGGCCCAGTTCGACAAGGCCGCTCTTGTCCGACACCGAAAGCAGTGCCCGCTTGATCTTCACATCAGTCATTTTTGTTATCCCAGAAACTTGAGTACCCAGCCAATGGTCATGCCGCCGCGTGGCGCACTGACGCCAATCACGAGCTGGCGGGTGGGGTTTGGCCGGCCATTTTCATCCACCCAGATACTGTCATCGACCTCGACCGTGCCGAGCGCGGTCATAAAGGTCCAGCTGCTGCCATCTTCAAGACGCATGACGACACTGCGTTTGTCGTCAGCAAGCAGCAGCTCTATGTCGGGGCCGAGATGGAAGCGCAGATGCGCAGGCACCTCGTCGCGGCCCTTATATTTGGCGTGCGGAAGCAGCGTATCTTCACCGCGCAACTCGAGGCCATCCGAGCGCAGGATAAGCACGCGGTTGTGGATGAAACCGTAAGCGCGGGCGTAGCCATCATGATTGGCTTCGATCCGCGTCGCCTTTTCTATATCGCGCCGTTCGAGTTCGACATCGACCACGCCTGCACCCAATTGACCCTTAGCGAGCAGCGCGGTCGAATTGCTGTCATCAACGCACAGCGTCGAATGCGCCGCCGTCGTGCGCAGGCCGCGCGCCAGTGCCGCCGGGATGCTCGCCCCGGCAAGTCCGGCGCCACCGCAATTGATCACGATGCGCTGTTTGCCAAAGCTGAATTCGAAGGCGAGTGTGGAGGCACAGCCAACCAGCGCCTGCTTGGCATGCGGCGGCGGCCCGGCATCAACCTGCAGCACCGCGGGCCCTGCACTCACCCGCTGATAGCCCCAATCGAGCGCCTGCCGCAGTGGGCGCGCGCGCACGCCACTCGCCTGTACCAAGGCCTCGATCCGTTCGGAGGCGACATGGCCGCAACCCTGCCAGGCCCCCAGCCCGCCATCGGCGTGCGTCAGCCCCAATAGCGCGGGAATGTTGCGACCGAGCGTATCGGTGAGGAAATCGGGAACAGCCTCCTGCCGCGCTATGTAGCACTCGCGCAATGTCGACAGCAAAGCGATCAGTTCCATCAATTGCTGCGGCGCGCGCGACAATACACCGCCATCGGGAAAAACAAGGTCACGAAGAGCCGCTTCCAGGCTGTGCTCGCCCATCGCCCGGCGTGCCTTACCTTCGGGGAGCAACAGCGAGGCGGCAACAACGCCTGCCCAGCCGCACACCTTGTCAAAAGGCTTGGTCGCACGGCCCGCCGACTGGTCGAGATGCCGGGCAGTGCGGGCAAAATGGTTGAGGATTTTGGAGCGATAGATGAGATCGCTACTGGTCAGCAGATAAGGCGCGGCACTCGCCATGTTGAGAAAGCGCCACGCGCTGTTGTCGATACGCCATGCGGGCATACGCGGGCGGTCGCCATTGGCGGCCAGCCACTTTTCTGTGATCGATGCGGCAAGCGGCGCACCTTCGCCGCGATTGACGGTGGCAACGAGATCGCGCAGCCAGTCAAAACGGTGGACATAATCGGCAAATGCCGGAGGAAGCGTGGGCTTGTCATAATCGATCGCATCGATCGACTGCTCCATCCCCTGAAACAGGAATTTGCCGATACGGATTGCGGTGCCGCGCGCTTCATCACCCGGAAGCGGATTGGCGGGTGCCGCGAGCAGTTTCATCGGCAGCTTGCCGGTGATCCGCATCTTGTGCAGCGGGGTGCGCCAGCTGAGCTGGTAGAGCATCAGCGAGACACGCGCGGCCAGATTCTCCAGGCGACCTGCCGGACGCACGACAAGCGCATTGGCACCTGCTTTATCGTCCGGGCGGTCGGCTTCGGCCATTACCCCCTCAGGGCTGCGATATTGGAAGCGTAAGCCGAAGGCCCGCCCTTGAAGGTCGCGGTTCCTGCAACCAGCGTATCTGCACCCGCCGATATCGCGAGCGGCGCGGTTTCGACGGTGATGCCGCCATCAACCTCCAGCCGGATATCCTTGCCGGTCTTATCGATCATCTTACGGATCGCTTCGATCTTGCGCAGCTGGCTTGAAATGAAGCTCTGCCCGCCAAAGCCGGGATTGACGCTCATCACCAGCACAAGGTCGATATCCTCGATCAGATAATCGAGCATCTTGGCAGGGGTATGCGG
>JAGNSY010000190.1 GCA_017987825.1 Sphingorhabdus sp.
GAGCTTGGAAGCAAATTCGATCTGGCAGCGTTTCACGATACCGTGCTCGGCCAGGGTTCTGTTCCGCTCAACGTGCTCGAGGATATGGTGAAGGACTGGATCGCGGCGGAGAAGGCCAAGGCCTGAAATGCGTCAGCCCAAGATCTTCACCACCATAAGCGACTATAGCTGGTCGCTGTTCCGGCAGGATGCGCTGGCGGGGTTAACGGTTGCACTGGTTGCGTTGCCGCTGAGCATCGCGATTGCCATCGCCTCCGGTGCGACACCCGCACAGGGACTCGTCACCGCGATCATCGGCGGCTTTGTGATCTCGCTAACAAGCGGCAGCCGCGTACAGATTGGCGGGCCGACCGGGGCTTTCATCGTTGTCGTCTATTCGGTGATCGCCGAACATGGCTATGACGGTCTGGTGCTGGCTACGCTTATGGCGGGGGCGATCTTGATGGTTGCAGGCTTTTTCAGGGCCGGGCGGCTGATCGCTTTGGTGCCTGAGCCAGTAATAAACGGTTTCACTGTCGGGATTGCCATCATCATTGCGACCAGCCAGTTGAAGGACTTTCTGGGGCTGAAGATTGCGAACCTGCCCGCAGAGTTCTTGCCAAAGATAGCGGTTCTCGCAGACGAACTGCCCAATAGCAGTCTCTATGCCGTGGGGGTCGCGCTGCTGGCGTTGGCGCTGATGGTGCTGCTGCGCCGTTGGGCCCCGCGTTCGCCCAGTCTGGTGATCGGGGTTGCAGCAGGATCGATATTGGCCGCCATGGCTGCATTGCCAGTCGATACAATTGCTTCAAGATTTGGCGAGCTACCGGCAACCCTGCCAGTGCCGACACTGCCCTCGATCAGTGCAGCCAAATTGCTGGAACTGCTACCCTCAGCATTGATCATCGCTTTCCTCGCAGGCGTGGAATCGCTGCTGTCCGCCATAGTCGCCGACCGGATGATCGAGGGTCATCACCGCCCCAATGCCGAAATCATGGCGCAGGGCTATGGCAATATCGCCTCTGCGCTGTTCGGCGGGATGCCGGTCACAGGGGCCATCGCGCGGACCGCGACCAATGTGCGGGCGGGCGGCAAGACGCCGGTTGCGGGACTGGTGCACGCCCTGCTCATCCTTGCCATCATGCTGCTGGCCGCACGCTGGGCAGGGATGCTCGCGCTCCCCGCACTCGCCGCCGTGCTGATGCTCACCGCATGGAATATGAGCGAGCCCGACAAATGGCGCGAACATCTGCACCTGCCGCTGGCCGACAGGGGGCTGTTCTTCATGACGCTGATTTTGACGGTTATCACCGACCTGACCATTGCGATCGGCGTCGGGGTTGCGGCAGGTCTTGCACTGCGCCTGCTTGAAAAGAGCAAGGACGACAGCGGCTGGACGCCGCGCGACCGTTAGTCGGAACTGCCCAATATTTCGTCCCTATCCGCATCCAGACTGGGCGGGTCGGCGAAGATCGAGGCGGGCGTTGAGGCGTAATGCACGGGATGCCGCATCGAACGATATTTGTAGCCCGCCTTCGCCTCACGCTCCTCGAAGAAATCGACCGCCTTCAAATGCGGATCGTCGAAAACATCGGCCATGCGGTTATATTTCATCGCCGGGATATTATTGGCGTCAAGCAGATCGACCCATTCATCGGTGGTCTTGGTCGCGCTCGATTCCTCGATCGTGGCATACAACTCGGTCGTGTTTTCGAGCCGCGCCTTATAGGTTGAAAAGCGCGGATCCTGAAAGACACCGGGCCTGCCGGCCAGTTCGAAAAATCGTTCCCACTGATGATCGGCATAAGGGACAATCGCGATATAGCCGTCCTTGGTCGGATAGGGCCGCCGACGTGGATTGATCGATCGGGTATAGGCGAATTTGCCGTTCCCGGGCGGATAGGTGTTGCCCCACAGATTTTCGACCATGTGAAACCAGGTGAAGCATTCGAACATCGGCACCTGCACAAACTGCCCGCCCAGCCCGTTGGCACGCCCCAGAAGCGCCGCCAGCACCGCATTGGCCGCAAACATGCCGCTAACCTTGTCTGCCACCAGCGAGGGGGCATATTGCGGGCGCCCCTTGTCGCGCATCTCGAACAGCGCTGCAAAGCCTGAGGCTGCCTGAATCAGGTCGTCATAGGCCTGCCGCTTAGCATAGGGCCCTTCGGCACCAAAACCCGCGCAGTGGACGTAAACGATGTCAGGATTGACTGCCTTCACATCCTCATAGCCAAGGCCAAGCCGTTCCATCCCTGCCATGCGGACATTGAGGAAGAACACATCTGCCTCTTTTGCCAGTTCGAGTATGGCCGCCTTGTCCTCCGGCTTTGAGGCATCGAGCGCGATCGATTTCTTGTTGCGGTTGAGGCTGGCGTAAATGGGACCGAGGTCGCCGGTCGGATTGTCGCCCGCCTTACGCATGATATCGCCGCCGCCTTGGGCATTTTCGACCTTGATCACCTCCGCGCCCAGATCGGCCAATTGCACCGTGGCAAAGGGGCCAAGCACCACCGACGACATGTCGAGCACCTTCACGCCCTGCAGCGGCCCTGTCCGCTCGCCATCCCATTCCAGCTTTGGCCAACCGCCCACTTTGCTCTCCTCCGATGAATAGTCGTTCATCCTCCGATAATCGGCTATGCACTAATGTCGATACCGCAAATCAGTTTTGGAGAAAGAACATGCTGCGCAAAGGGATGGTTTTCGCACTCACCGCATCGATCGCATTGGCGGGATGCGCTTATGGTGACGCCGATACGGCGCCCGCACCGATCCGTGACAAAGAAGCCAAAATCTTGGCCAAGGAGCTGAGGGGCAAGGTCGCGGGCGAACCGCGCAACTGCATCAACAGTCGCGGTGTCGATGCGATCCGGATCAGTGACGATACGCTGCTTTATCGTGAGTCCGGCCGACTGGTGTACCAGAACAAACTGCGCGGCCCCTGCCCCGGCCTGACGCGCGGCGACGACATCATGGTCACCGAAAGCTTTAGCGGGCAGCTGTGCAGCGGCGACCTCATCCGTCTGGTCGACCGCACTAGCGGCATACAAGGCCCGGTGTGCAGCCTTGGGGATTTTGTGCCCTATCGCAAGGCGAAGTGAACAAGCTTCCCCTCCCGGAGGCGGGAGGGGAGTTCATTCAATTATCTGACAACCACCGTCACAGCGCGGCGGTTCTGCGCCCAGGATTCTTCGTTCGAACCAAGCGCCTGCGGACGTTCCTTGCCATAGCTGACCGTCTGGATGCGCGATGAGTCGACGCCCAGAGAGGCCAGATAGTTTTTCGCTGCATTGGCGCGGCGTTCACCCAAAGCCAGGTTATAATCGCGCGTGCCACGTTCGTCGGCATGGCCCTCCAGCGTCACCCGCGCATTGGGATAGCGGGCAAGCCACTGCGCCTGCGTTTGCAGCACGGCCTGATCGGCGGTATCTACATTGAAGCGGTCGGTATCGAAGAAAATGCGGTCACCCATTTGCCCGACCGACTGCAGGAAATCTTCCTGACTGCCCGGCACGATGGCATCGCCCGTCGGCGTCACTGTATCGCCAGTATTGCCATAGGTGGTGTTGTCGGCAACCGGTGGCAGGTCCTTGACCTCTTTCTTGCCGCATGCCGCGAGCGCGGTGCTGGCGATCAGCAACAGTGCGAAAGTGCGTGCCTTGTTCGTTGTCATCTTCATTCCTTTCCTACTGCCCCGCAAAACCATTCAAGGAAGCACCGGCCCCCATGCCGGGTCCGAGCCATC
>JAGNSY010000191.1 GCA_017987825.1 Sphingorhabdus sp.
TCGCGCGCGACATCATCCGCTTTGTGACCGCAGGTACGCTGACCGAGGACAGTCTGCTTGAAAGCTGGGCGTCGAACATCCTCGTCGCGCTCGCCGAAGCGGGTGGCGAGATTGGCCTTGCCGCTGCTGACATCTCGACCGGCTATTTCGAGGTGAGTTGTGTCAGCGCCGCATCGCTGGAGGCCGAACTGGCGCGATTGGGGCCAAGCGAGGTCGTTGTCCCCGAAGATTTCGCTGCCAAACCCTTTGGCGCCATCGATCGCCCCAAGGCGGACTATGACAGTATGGCCGGGAACGAAGCACTCGCCGCGCATTTTCCCGGCACCGATTTTGCTGCGCTCACCCGTGCCGAATTGGCAGCCGCTGGTGGGCTGCTCGCCTATCTGGAGCATGCCGGGCAGGGCAAAATGCCTTTCCTTAAAGTGCCGGTGCGGCGCGAGGTGCAGCAATATCTATTGATCGATCAGGCAACGCGCGACAGCCTTGAGATTACCCGTTCGGCCAATGGGGGCGGGCGGACGGGCTCTTTGCTCGCCGAGATTGATCGGACGATAACCGGCGCTGGTGCACGGCAGCTCGCCGCCGACCTCTCTGCGCCGCTGATGGACAAGGGCGCGATCGAGGCACGGCTAGCGCTGGTGCAATGGTTCCACGATGCGCCGTTGCTGCGCGACAGTGTGCGCGCAGCTCTGCGCCAGTTGCCCGATATCGCCCGCGCGCTGGGCCGTGTGGCCGCCGGACGCGGAAGCCCGCGCGACCTTGGACAAATCCGCGACGGGCTTGATGGTGCCCGCATCTTGCGCGAGCGGCTGGGGGCGATGGCGGAGCGGCCTGCTTTGCTCGAAAGCCTGCTGCCAACGCTCGACGGGCATGGGGCGATGGTCGATCTGTTCAGCCGCGCGCTGGTGCCGACGCCGCCTACCGAAGCGTCGCAAGGCGGCTATATCGCAGAGGGTTATGACGCTGCACTCGATGCGCTGCGGCTGGCGGGGCGTGACGGACGGGCAGCGGTGGCGGCGATGGAGGCGCGCTATCGGGCATCGACCGGCATTTCCGCGCTCAAGATCAGGCACAATGGCGTGCTCGGCTATTTTGTCGAGGTGCCCGCCAAAAATGCCGACCCGCTGATGGCGGCGGGAAGCGGCTTTACCCACCGCCAGACAATGGCAGGCGCGGTGCGATTCAACTCACCCGAACTGCATGAGGAAGCGCTGCGCATCACCCAGGCATCGGGCCATGCACTGGCCGCAGAGACGGCGCATCTGGAAGAACTGATCGGCCATGTCCTCACACGGCGCGACGCGATTGCGGCGAGCGCAGATGCCTTGGCGCGCATTGATGTGGCGGCGGCACTTGCCGAACGCGCGGCGGAAGGCCGCTGGTGCCTGCCCGAATTCGTTCCTGAAAACGAACTGCACATCGAAGGCGGGCGGCATCCGGTGGTCGAAAGCGCGCTGGCGCGGCTCGGCGAACGCTTCATCGCCAATGATTGTGATCTTGCGCCCGAAAAGCGCCTCTGGCTGGTCAGCGGGCCCAATATGGGTGGTAAATCGACCTTTCTGCGGCAGAATGCGCTGATCGTCATCCTGGCACAGGCGGGCAGCTATGTGCCTGCGACTTCGGCGCGTTTGGGGCTGGTCGACCGGCTGTTCAGCCGCGTCGGCGCGTCGGACAATCTGGCGCGCGGGCGATCGACCTTCATGGTCGAGATGGTCGAGACGGCGGCGATCCTAGCGCAGGCGACCGAACGCAGCTTCGTGATCCTCGACGAGGTCGGGCGCGGCACCTCGACCTATGACGGCCTCGCCATCGCTTGGGCGGTGGTCGAGGGCATCCACGAAGCCAATCGTTGCCGCTGCCTGTTCGCGACGCACTATCACGAACTGACCCGGCTTGCGGACACGCTCGACGCGCTCTCGCTCCACCATGTCCGCGCCAAGGAGTATAAGGGTGACCTCGTCTTGCTCCACGAAGTATCGGACGGCCCCGCAGACCGCAGCTATGGCATCGCCGTCGCCAAACTGGCAGGGCTCCCCCCACCCGTTCTGGCGCGTGCGGGGCAGGTGCTCGAGAAACTCGAAAAAGGCCGCGCCGAAACCGGCGGGCTAGCAGCTGGCCTTGGCGAAATGCCGCTCTTCGGCGCGGCCCTCGATGCCGCCGAAGCCAAGGTGGACGCGGTGCGCGACAAATTGTCTGGGATGGACATCGACGCGCTTAGCCCAAGGCAGGCGCTTGATTTGCTTTATGAGCTGAAGGCGCTGGCCGGGGAAGAGTAAAACTCCAATCGCAGATTGGACGTAAAAAAGGCGCAATGACACAAAGATGTATCGGGCAAGCGCGACCTCATCGTGCCTTCGGGCCATTGGGCCTTTTTTACAATTTTCTCGCTACGCGATTGACAAAAACAACCCCGCCAACGCCGCGCTCATCAGGTTTGACAAGGACCCCGCCGCCAATGCCTTCAGTCCCAGCTTCGCAATCATCGGGCGCTGGTTCGGCGCGAGGCCGCCGGTGACGGCCATCTGGATTGCGATCGAGCTGAAATTGGCAAAGCCGCACAGCGCAAAGGTGACGATGGCAACCGTCGGTGCGGACAAGGTCTTCAATGCGCCCAGATCGATGAAGGCGACGAATTCGTTGAGGACAATCTTGGTGCCGAACAGCCCGCCCGCCTGCACCGCTTCGTTCCACGGAACGCCGAGCAGATACATGACCGGCGCGAAGACTTGGCCGAGAATACCTTGAAAGCTGAGCCCCTTGAGGCCCACCAGATTGCCCAGACCGCCCAAGACGCCATTGGCCAAAGCGACCAAGGCGACGAACGCCAGCACCATCGCGCCGACGGCTACCGCCAGCTTCACACCCGTCTGCGCACCTTGCGAGGCGGCCATGATCAGATTGGCTGGCTTTTCATCGTCATGCATGTCGAGCGCGATATTGGGATCATCGATCGCCGGTTCATTTGGATCGTCGGGCATGATGAGCTTTGCCATCAAGATACCGCCGGGGGCGGACATGAAGGCGGCGGCGATCAGATAGTCGATGCGGATGCCCATCGAGGCGTAAGCGGCAAGGATGGTGCCCGCGACACCCGCCATGCCGACCGTCATCACGCAGAACAGCTGCGCGGGGTTGAGCGTTGCCAGATAGGGGCGGATCACCAGCGGCGATTCGGACTGGCCGACAAAGATGTTCGAGGCCGCACACAGGCTTTCGACCTTCGAAATGCCGGTGATTTTCTGCAAGCCCCCGCCGATCCAGCGGATCACATATTGCATTAGCCCCAAATAATAGAGGATCGAGATGAAGGCGGCGAAGAAGATGATCACGGGCAGCGCCTGAATCGCAAAATTCTGCCCCAGCGGATCGGTCGCCAACCCGCCGAAGAGGAATTTGGTGCCTTCATTGGCATAGCCCAAAAGGTTGGACACGCCAGCGGCCGCACCCTGCAAAACCCGGTTGCCCCACGGCACATAGAGCACCAGCGCCGCCAACCCCGCCTGCAAGGCAAAGGCGGACAACACCACACGCGGACGGATCGCCTTGCGGTTGGAGGACAGCAGGAAAGCGATCGCAAGGATCAGCGCCATTCCGGCAAGGCTCATCAGGATTTGCATAAAGTCTCCCCAAACCTCTCGACCCCGTCATGCTGAACTCGTTTCAGCATCCATCGCGCAACCGAGACCATTGGTTTATGCGGAGAAATGGACCCTGAAACAAGTTC
>JAGNSY010000192.1 GCA_017987825.1 Sphingorhabdus sp.
TATTGGGTGTGGCCTTTGCGGCATCGCTGGGCGGGCTGGGAACATTGGTCGGATCGCCGACCAACCCGATCGCCGTTGGCCTCATCGAAAAGCAGGTGGGGATGAACATCAGCTTTGCGGACTGGTCGTCATTCGGCATTCCCATCCTGTTGGTCGCGATTCCCTTGGCGGCGCTCGTTCTTGCAAAGGTGCAGACGATCGAAGCGACCGCTTTCGATCCGAAAGCGGCGCGAAGTGCGATTGGCACGCAGGGCCCTTGGACGGTCGCCGAAATGCGGTTGCTGCCCATCATCCTGCTGGCGATCGCGCTCTGGCTGGCGCAGCCGCAACTTGAGGTGATTTTGCCTAAAGGCTCGGTTACCGATGGCACCATCGCCATTGCCTGTTCGCTGCTGCTGTTCCTTGTTCCAGACGGCAGTGGTCGTCCGCTGCTCAACTGGAAAGAAGCCGATCGAGCGCCCTGGGGTGTGATCATGATGTTCGGTGGGGGCCTCGCGCTGGCGGCAGGAATCGGTGAATCCGGGCTGGCCGACTGGCTGGGCGAAGCGCTGAAGCCGCTGGCTGGCGTGCACCCGCTGATTATAGCTGCGGCTGTCACTGCGCTGGTTATCCTGATCACCGAATTTGCGAGCAATGTCGCCACCGCCAGCGGCGTGATGCCGGTGATTGCCGGGTTGGTCGCCGCAACCGGTGCCGATCCTTGGCTGCTCGCCATGTGCGCCTCCATCGCCGCAAGCTGGGGCTTCATGATGCCTTCGGGAACGGGCCCCAATGCGATAGCTTGGGCAACCGGCCATGTTGCGTTGCCTCGCATGTTGCGCGCAGGGGTGCTGATTGATCTTTTCGGGGTGCCGCTGATCGTCGGCATTGTCTGGTTCGTCGCGACTTTCCATTAAAGGCACGCAATTTAGTTTCAATTGAAACGAATATTGCTATAGGCTTGCGCTCAAGGAGATTGACGCATGACCGATGCCACCCCGCCCCGTCGCAAGGGCAAATCGCCGATCAAGAAGATTGGCGGACGCACCCTCAAACCTTCAACGCTGATGATGGGGCATGGCTACGACCCCGTGCTTTCGGAAGGTGCGCTCAAGCCGCCAATCTTCCTCACTTCGACCTTTGCATTCGAGAATGCGGCCGCGGGCAAGCGCTTCTTCGAACATATCACTGGGAAGCGCAAAGGCCCGGCCGATGGCCTAGTCTATTCGCGCTTCAACGGGCCCAATCAGGAAATCCTTGAAGACCGTCTGGCGGTCTGGGACGGCGCCGACGACGCGCTGGTCTTTTCCAGCGGCATGTCGGCGATCGCCACCTTGCTGCTCGCACTGGTCAGCCAGAATGACGTGATCGTCCATTCGGGCCCGCTTTATGCGGCAACCGAGACGCTGATCGCGCGCATCCTGTCGCGCTTTGGTGTTTCGTTTGTCGATTTTCCTGCTGGTGCCAGCCGCAAGGAAATTGATAAAGTCCTCGCCAGTGCGCAGAAGATGGCAAAGAAAAAGGGCGGCAAGGTCGCGCTGGTCTATCTTGAAAGTCCGGCCAACCCGACCAATGCGCTGGTCGATGTCGAGGCCGTCCGCGCCGCGCGCGATGCGGCTTTCACCGGCGATCAGAAACCGGCCATCGCCATCGACAACACCTTTCTTGGGCCCCTGTGGCAGCAGCCGATCAAGCAGGGTGCCGAATTAGTCGTCTATAGCCTCACCAAATATGCGGGTGGCCATTCGGACCTGGTCGCAGGCGGCGTGTGCGGCGAACAGGCGCTGATCGACGCGATCCGCCCGATGCGGAACACGATCGGTACAATCTGCGATCCCAACACCGCCTGGATGTTGCTGCGCAGCCTCGAAACACTCGAACTGCGCATGACGCGCGCCGGGGAAAATGCGGCCAAGGTCTGCGCTTTCCTGAAAGCCCATCCCAAAGTTGTCGGCCTCGGCTATCTGGGCATGATCGAAGACAAAGCACAGCAGGATATCTACAACCGCCACTGCACAGGTGCAGGTTCAACCTTTTCGGTCTTCATCAAGGGTGGAGAGAAGGAAAGCTTCCGCTTCCTTGATGCGCTGAAGATCGCCAAACTGGCAGTCAGCCTTGGCGGCACCGAAACCCTTGCCAGCCATCCGGCAGCGATGACCCATCTTTCGGTTCCCGAAGAACGCAAAAAGGCGCTGGGTATCACCAACAATCTGGTGCGCATCTCCATCGGTATCGAAGACCCGGATGACCTGATCGCCGATTTCAAGCAAGCGCTCGATCAGGTTTGAGGCTCAAGTACGGGGATCGCCATCGCGCCAGTCCAAAATTTGCCAGCCCTTCTCCCGCGCCAACCGCTCCAGCGGCGGGTGCGGGTTGGTGGCGAAGGCTTCGTCGGCAAAGTTCAACAGCGGCGCATCGGAAACATGGTCTGAATAGGCACGGATGTGGCATTGATTCCGCTCTAGGCCCTCCGCCGCCATCCATGCCTTGATCCGATCGAGCTTGGCAGTGTCGTAGCAATTATGACCGTCAATCCGTGCGAGCACATGGCCACTGTCGTTGGTCGCCAACTCGGTCGCTATCACATCGTCGAAGCCCAGCCTTGACGCAATCGCATCGACATAGAGGCGGTAGGATGCGGTGGCGATCACATGCCGATAGCCCTCCGCTTTCTCCGCATCGATCCGCCACTTGGCTTCCTGATAGACATTTTTGCCAAGGACTAGGTCAGCATGGCGCTCCAGATGCCTTGCAAACTGCGCGCGAGGGACTTTTCGACCAATCAACAGGCTCTGCGAAAACTGTTTGAGTTGGCTGCGATCCCAAAATTTGAACCAATAGAGCAGCAGACCAAAGGGCAACGCTGGTAGCAGCAACAGCCGCCACGGCGCCTTGTTCCAAGCCATATGCATCAGGAACCCGTTATAGGTGGCCCGACGGGTCACCGTCTTGTCCATGTCGTAAATCGCAATGCGGATCTTGGTTTCGCTGCCCATCGACACCAGCATAAGGCGCGTTCCGAATTTGCAAAGCCTTGACGCTTGTTATGCGGTCAAGAATGCGCCAATCATGGCTGCATGGCGCAGGCTGCTGATTTTACTGAAGAGCAACTGCCCGAAGGCGGAACCATCCTCCGTCTCGGTGGAACGCTTGCTATTTCACAAATCGGCGAACTGGACGAGCGGTTGCGGGCGACAAGCGCTGAAGTCCGACAAATCGACCTGTCGCAAATCGACCATATCGACACGGTGGGTGCATGGCTCGTTTACCGCACGGCGCGCGACCATGGGGCACAGATTGTCGGGGCGGATTCGGATGCACAGCGGCTGATCGCGGCGGTAAGCGGATCGGACGATATCGAGGTCGAAACGCCGAAACTATCCCCTGCATTGCGGGTCTTGCACGAAGTCGGCGAGGCAGTGGTCGAGATTGCCCGCATGTTCGTTGAATTTGTCGGGTTCATCGGCCAGTGCGTGAAAGGGTTCTTCAACCTCATCCTTCACCCGCGCCGCTTCCGGATGCATTCGGTGATCCAGCATTTCGACATGGTCGGCGTCCGGGCACTTGGCATCATCGGCTTGATGAGTTTCCTGATCGGAATCGTTATCGCCCAACAGGGCGCCGTGCAGTTGCGACAGTTCGGTGCCGAAATCTGGACGGTCAATCTGATCGGTCGTCTGACGATGCGTGAGTTGGGCGTGTTGATGACCGCGATCATGGTCGCCGGTCGCT
>JAGNSY010000193.1 GCA_017987825.1 Sphingorhabdus sp.
GCGATCCTGCCGTAGTCAAGGATGTGCTGGACAAAGCTGGGCTGGATAGCGCCGCGCTGTTCGCCAAGGCCGAGGAACCGGAGGTCAAAGCCGAACTGGTCGCCAATACCGAAAAAGCCGCCGCGCGCGGGGCATTTGGTGTACCGACATTCTTCGTCGGTGACGAAATATTCTGGGGCAAGGAACGTCTCCCGCAAGTGGCGGAAGCGCTGCGCAAAGGATGAGCTTGCGCGCGGCGCACATCGCGCTAAACCGCAGCAATGGACAAGATAATCATTCGCGGTGGCAATAAGCTCAAAGGCAAAATTCCAATTTCGGGGGCCAAGAACAGCGCGTTGACGCTGCTTCCTTGTGCACTGCTCACTGACGAGCCGCTGACGCTACGCAACCTGCCGCGGTTGGCCGACATTGACGGCTTCCAGCATCTGATGAACCAGTTCGGTATTTCGACAACGATTGCCGGTTCGCGCCCCGAGGATTTCGGCCGCGTCATGACGCTGGAAGCAACCCGCATCACCTCGTCGGTCGCGCCCTATGAGCTGGTCCGCAAGATGCGCGCATCGATCCTCGTGCTCGGCCCGATGCTCGCCCGCATGGGTGAAGCAACGGTTTCGTTGCCCGGTGGCTGCGCGATCGGCAACCGGCCCATCGACCTCCACCTGAAAGCGCTTGAAGCCTTTGGTGCAGAAATCGAACTGGCCTCGGGCTATGTGAAGGCAACAGCGCCCAAGGGCGGCTTGCCCGGTGGCAGCTATACCTTCCCTGTGGTCTCGGTCGGCGCCACCGAAAACGCTCTGATGGCGGGCGTACTCGCCAAGGGAACCTGCGTGCTGCACAACGCCGCGCGCGAGCCCGAGATTGTCGATCTGTGCAACCTGCTCGTCGCTATGGGCGCCGAAATTGAAGGCATTGGCAGTTCCGATCTGACCATCCACGGCAAGGATCGCCTGCACGGTGCCACCTATCGCGTGATGGGCGACCGTATTGAGGCGGGCAGCTATGCCTGCGCGGTTGCCACCACCGGCGGCGAGGTTGAACTGATCGGGGCCAATGAAGGCGAAATGCAGGCAACTGTTGATGCCCTGCGCACTTGCGGAGTGATTGTCGAACCAGTCAAGGGCGGGTTGCGAGTGGCCTCTGAGGGCCGCCTCAAACCGCTGACCATCTCAACCGCACCCTATCCCGGCTTTGCCACTGACATGCAGGCGCAGTTCATGGCGATGCTGTGCATGGCCGATGGTGCCAGCGTGCTGACCGAAACCATCTTCGAAAACCGCTATATGCACGTGCCCGAATTGAACCGCATGGGTGCGCATATCGAAACCAAAGGGCGCACTGCGATTGTCCACGGCGTTCCAGGCCTGACTGGCGCCCCGGTGATGGCGACAGATTTGCGCGCTTCGATGAGTCTGATCATCGCCGGGCTGGTTGCCGAGGGCCAGACCGAAGTCAGCCGAATCTACCACCTTGATCGCGGTTATGAACGGCTAGAGGAGAAGCTAAGTCTTGTCGGCGCAGACATTGAACGCGTGGGGGCGGACTGAGCCATTATCGGGATACTTGATAAGCATGTGAACTTCGGGCATTTTACCTGTAGAGGGATTGTCCGATGAAGTCTGTTAAGTCCATTTCCGGCAACCGGCACCCTGTGCTGGAATCGATCCGGCACAGCCCGATCGCGACTGTTGTCAGCGACCCAAGGCAAACCGACAATCCGCTGATCGCCGTCAATCAAGCCTTTCTCGACCTAACTGGCTATGACGAGGATGAAGTCGTCGGTCGGAACTGCCGTTTCCTGCGCGGCGCCAAAACCGAGACCGCGCAAACCGAAAAGCTGCGCGTTGCCATCGAGCAGCAGACGCCGACAATTGCGGAACTGGTGAATTACAAAAAAGACGGAACCCAGTTTCGAAACGCCGTCATGCTGGCTCCGCTGTTCGACGCGGATGGCAAGATCGAATATTTCGTTGGCTCGCAAATCGAAATCCCACGGACCGACGACAGCATAACGGTTATCCGGCAACAGCAGGCAGCGGCGCTTGTCGACACTTTGTCACCGCGTCAGCGCGAGATTTTGAAGCTGATGGCACAAGGTTATCGCACCAAGCAGATCGCCTATATGCTGACCCTCAGCGAGAAGACCGTGCAAATGCACCGCATGCTGCTGTTCAAGAAATTGTCGACGTCGAACGCAGCCGATGCCGTTCGAATTGCAGTAGAAGCCGGTATCTGACAGCGGATCGCCCTATGGGTATAAAGCCGTATGGTTAAACTTTCCGCGAGGGCGCATTTTCATTCACACGGAGCGGTTGATGCAATCACCGTACCGGCAAAGTGCGGACCCTGAATCCCTCCCTTATCCCGCACTTGAAGACATCGCATGCGTCCCCCCCCCGAACATGGCGATGTTGCTGGTACTGGTTTCGGCTTTTGCCGATTGCAGCTTCCGCTTCGCATTTTTTGCAGGATATGTCGGGCCAGCAGTGGATCTGGTTCCGGGTCGCAACTGGTGCCGCTCCTGCCTTGCAGGGCGGCACCTTGTTTATGTGGCAGATTCTGTCTTCAATCTTTCGACCAACCAGATCCGGATGGCACCGGCGAGACCGCTGGGCGTCGGCGACGCCAACCGTTCATTGTCGATCACGGCGACCAGCGCGTTGACCGCCAGCCCAGTTTCCTCCGAGGCTGTTTTCAACATATCCCAGAAAAGCGGTTCCAGACTGATCGAGGTCTGATGCCCCGATATGGTGACACTGCGCTTGACCGGCGGGTGGTAAGGCGACCGGTCAGCCATCATCAATACATATGCTGCCCGCCATTGATCGACAGCGTCGATCCGGTGATGAAGCCCGCATTTTCGCTGGTCAGGAATTCCACGCCGCGCGCGATTTCATCGGCCTGCCCAAGGCGACCGATTGGGATCTGCGCGACAATTTTTTCCATGACATTGTCAGGGATTGTGGCAAGCATTTCGGTCGCGATATAGCCTGGGGCGATGGCATTGGCGGTGACGCCGAAACGCGCGCCTTCCATTGCCAGCGATTTGGTGAAGCCATGGATACCCGACTTGGCAGCGGCATAGTTGACCTGACCGATCTGCCCGCCCTGCCCGTTGACCGAGCCGACATTGACGATCCGGCCCCATTTGCGCTCGCGCATTCCGGCAAACACGGCCTTCGCCATGTTGAAGCAGCCGGTCAGGTCGACGCGGATAACCTCGTCCCACTGCTCGAACGTCATTTTGACCATTGTTGCGTCACGGGTGATGCCGGCATTGTTGACCATGATGTCGACGGGCCCGAATTCGGATTCGATGGCAGCACAGGCATCCATGCAGGCCTGATGGTTACCCACATCCCATTTACGGACAGCGATGCCGGTGCGGTCGGAAAATTCCTTGGCGGCTACGTCATTACCGCCATAATTGGCGATAACAAAGCGACCCTTTTCCTTCAGCTTCAGGCTGATTGCCTCACCAATACCGCGTGTGCCACCGGTAACCACCGCAATGCGCGTCATATCATCCACTCCTGACTGTTTATTAGTCTTATGAGCGGCATAACCAGAGTTGGGGGAAGCAACAAGTTTCCGTAAACGTCAGTGCATCGCTATTCACAGCCAGCCGGAAAGCTCCCGCCGGATAAGCGCTTC
>JAGNSY010000194.1 GCA_017987825.1 Sphingorhabdus sp.
CGTGGTCGTCCGGTTCTGCCGCAGGACGCCGAGTGGGACGAACTGGCCAGCCATTTCGCGATATTGCCCGGCACCCGGCAAATCATTCTTGCCGATGTCGACAGCGTGCAGACCAGCTGCGGCTGGGGCGTACCTTTCATGGCGTTCGACCGCGAACGCGAAACGCTCAAAAAAGCGCATGCCGGCATGGATGCCGACGCATGGATGGCGAGAGCGCAAGGGCGCACCAAAAGCATTGATGGCATAGCGACCCGCGTGACCGACCGTTATTTCGGGCCTGCTGACTGACCGTGCCAACGATCAAGGTCGCGACCTATAACATCCACAAATGTGTGGGCACCGATCGGCGGCGCAATCCCGAACGCATCCTTGCAGTCTTGAACGAAATAGACGCTGATATTGTCGCGCTGCAGGAGGCAGACCGGCGCTTTGGCAACCGGATGAGCGCCATTCCGCACCATTTGTTGCTCGAACAGGGGGCATATCGGCCGGTCGAGATTGGCGGACGCCCGCAGAGCATCGGCTGGCATGGCAACGCGTTGCTGGTGCGACGAGGCATTGAAGTGCGGCATAGCGAAATCGTTCAGCTGCCCACGCTCGAACCGCGCGGTGCGGTGCTGGCCGATCTGGTCCTCAACGGCCACCCGCTGCGCGTTATCGGCACGCACCTCGATCTTTCCGGGCTATGGCGGCGGCGGCAGATACGCGCGCTGCTCGCCCGGCTCGACGGTGCAGCCCATCATCTGCCGACCGTGTTGATGGGCGATTTCAACCAATGGTCGGATCGCGGCGCGCTTTCCGAGTTCGCGTTCCATCACCACCGGCTGGTCAAGACTCCGCCGAGCTTCCACAGCAACCGCCCGGTGGCCCGGCTTGACCGCATCATCGTCAGCCATGACATCATGGTCGAGAGCAGCGGTGCGCACCAATCAGACTTGTCGAAACGCGCTTCGGACCATCTGCCGCTTTGGGCAACGCTCAAATATGCCTAATTTTTGCACAGCGGTTTTTCACTGATTATTTTTTAGGCATTTTGCTGATGCGGTGATTTCACAAACCGCGGAATCCGAGGCTCTCGGATTTTGGCACGCCCTTTGCATTGTGCATTGCACAACCACAAAAGGGGGCGTGCATGAAATATATCATTGCCATCATCAAGCCGCACAAACTGGACGAGGTGCGTGAAGCACTCGCCGGACTGGGCGTGTCGGGCATGACTGTGACCGAGGTAAAGGGCTTCGGCCGCCAGAAGGGCCAGACCGAAGTCTATCGCGGCGCGGAATACACCACCAACATGGTGCCCAAGATCAAGATCGAGGTTGCGTGCACGAGCGATAGCGCTGGCGCAGTGGTCGAAGCCATTCAGGCGGCGGCTGCAACCGGATCGATCGGCGACGGCAAGATCTTCGAGATCGAACTTGTTGCAGCGACGCGCATCCGAACCGGCGAAGCCGGTGACGCCGCGCTTTAACCAGAACATCCGGACTAACCAGGGAAGAAAGCACATGCTTAAACACATGAAATGGATTGGTGCGACGGGGGCGGCTGTATTTGCAGCCCTGCCCGCTTTCGCGCAGGAGGCAGCCGAAGCGGTTGCAGAAGGTGCCGCTGCTGCAACGGCTGCGGTCGCAGATGGCCCGATCAAGGCCCCAACTGTCGAACAGATGGCGGGTATGGTGGACAAGGGTGACACCACCTGGATGCTGATCAGTTCGGCACTGGTGCTGCTGATGTCGATCCCGGCACTGGCGCTCTTTTATGGCGGCCTAGTCCGCACCAAGAATATGCTGAGCCTGCTGATGCAGGTGTTCATGATCGTCTCGGTCGCAGCACTCGTCTGGGTCAGCTATGGCTACAGCCTTGCTTTCACCAGCGGCGGACCTTTCATCGGCGGCTTCTCCAAGGCATTCCTCGCTGGCGTCGATGCGACCACTTTCGCCGCGACGTTCAGCAACAATGTCTACATTCCGGAATATGCCTTTGTCGTGTTCCAGATGACCTTTGCCTGCATCACCCCGGCGCTGATCGTCGGTGCCTTTGCAGAGCGCATCAAGTTCACGCCGCTGATCATCTTCACGGTGCTGTGGTTGACCTTCGCCTATTTCCCCATCGCGCACATGGTGTGGTACTGGGCTGGCCCAGACTTCCTACCTGATGCACCGACCGACTTCGGTTACCTGTGGGGCATGGGAGCACTTGATTTCGCTGGCGGCACCGTCGTCCACATCAATGCCGGTATCGCTGGTCTCGTCGGCTGCCTCATCGTCGGCAAGCGTGTCGGCTATGGCAAGGAAGCAACGCCTCCGCACAGCCTGACCATGACCATGATCGGCGCTTCGCTGCTGTGGGTGGGCTGGTTCGGCTTCAACGCCGGCTCCAACCTTGAAGCCAACGGCCTTGCAGCGCTTGCCTTCATCAACACCTTCGTCGCCACCGCGGCTGCCGCTGTTGCCTGGTGCATCATCGAGCAGTTCCACCACGGCAAGCCGTCGCTGCTCGGCGCGGTTACGGGTGCGGTAGCTGGCCTTGTTGCCATCACACCGGCAAGCGGTTTTGCGGCTCCGATGACTTCGATCCTGCTCGGCTTTGCGGCTTCGGCGGTCTGCTACCTCTTCGTGGCAATCGTGAAGAACAAGCTCAAATATGACGACACGCTCGACGTCTTCGGCGTGCACGGCATTGGCGGCATCGTTGGCGCCATCGCCACCGGCATCGTTGCCGACCCGGCGCTCGGCGGTCAGGGCTTCTTCGACTACACCGTGTTCCCGGCAGTTCCCGGCACCTATGACATGACCGCACAGGTCATCACGCAGATCAAGGCGGTCGGCGTGACTGTTATCTGGACCGGCATCGTCTCGGCGGTTCTCTTCTACGGCCTCAAATTCACTCTGGGTCTACGCCCGAGCGAAGAAGCCGAACGCGAAGGGCTCGACCTCTCCGAACATGGCGAACGCGCCTACAACTACTAAGGTTATGGAAGGCGGAGCTGGGTAGGCGACGCTTTCCACCAAATTCAAGAGCTTGGCGGCGGGGTTTATCCTCCCTCTCCCAAATCCCGCTGCCTCCCGATGTTCCTCCCGCGAACGTCCAACTTCCAAGCCCGGACCCGAAAACGGTCCGGGCATTTTTTGTGGCATAAATGTTACAAGTCGCAGCATATTTTCTGCGGAACACGATTGGGGGTGCCGCAACCTGCCCTGTCGAGACTACAAAAGGCCCACTGCGGACCTAGATAACCGCGGACAATTTCGGGAGTAGGACATGAAAAATTTGAAAAGCCGCACCGCGGCTCGCCATTTCGTTCAACTGATTGCAGGCACGTCGCTGGCCGCGCTGATCGCGCAAGGCGCAATTGCGCAGGATGCGGCTGAGGAAGCCGACGACAATGTCATCATCGTCACGGCAACCAAGCGCGATGCCAATCTGCAGGACATCCCCTTTTCGATCAACGCCCAGACGGCTGACGATATCCAGAAAACCGGGGCAACCACACTGGAAGACCTGTCGCGCAATGTCGCAGGCCTGACGATCCAGAATCTCGGACCCGGCCAGAGCCAGGTTTCGATCCGCGGCGTATCCGCAGGGCAGATTGTCCGCGACCAGCCCGGCGTCAAGGAGCAGGTCGGCGTCTATCTCGATGAATCGGT
>JAGNSY010000041.1 GCA_017987825.1 Sphingorhabdus sp.
AAATCGCGACGACAGCGCCGGTCGTGGCGAGCAGCGTTCACGACGCGTTGAACGCGCACCACAGGACGAACAGCGCAGCGAGCGTCGCGAAGACAGGCGTGAGGATCGGCGCGGAAACTGGAACCAGCCGCAACAGCAGCAGCCGCAAGGCCAGCAGTGGAACCGTGGCGAAGAACGCCGCCGCAGCGATGACAACAGCCAGCGTCAACGCGAAGGCGGCACCTGGAATCGCGGAAACGAAGATCGCCGCCGCTGGAGCGGTCGCGACGACGACAACCGCAATGAGAGCCGCTGGGATCGCCGCCGCGACGATGACAGTCGCCAGCACAATCGCCGGGACGACCGCCGCGACGACAATCGCCGTTGGGAAGGTCGCCGCGATGACGATCGCCGCTGGAGCAACAACGACCGCTATGACCGGCGCGACAATGATCGCTGGGATCGCAGCTGGCGGAGCGACCGCCGCTATGACTGGCGCGGGCACCGCGAACGCTATCGCAGCTACTACCGCCCCGGTCGCTACTACGCCCCCGATCGCTATGACCGGTACCGCCGCTTCAGCATCGGCATCTATCTCGGCTCACCATTTTATTCGAACCGTTACTGGATCGCCGACCCCTGGTACTACCGCCTGCCACCCGCGCACGGCCCCTATCGATGGGTGCGCTATTATGACGACGTGCTGCTGATCGATGTTCGCAACGGCTATGTCGTCGACGTGATACACGACTTCTTCTGGTAATCCTGATCCCCCAGAAGTCGGAGAGCCCGGGGCGCCTTCCTCCCCGGGCTCTTTTTTGATCATATCGCGCTCGCTTTACACCCTCTCGAAATCCAACTGCCTTGCATGTTATGAGGCAGGCGACTCATCCCCGCATGGAGCGCAAGCGTGTCCGCCGAAACCGAAGCCCCGACCAAGTTCGATCCCAATAATGATCCGGCGAAGCTCGCCAAAATTGGCGCATTTGTGACCCGCAAACTGGAAAACAATCCGCTTGTCCAGCGTATCGAAGTGCCCGACCTGCAGGTCTATGTGTATCAGGGATTTCTGGGGAAGCGCGATTGCGGAATATTGATTTCAAAGATTGATGCCGATGCCGTTCCGTCAACCTTGTACAAGGGCACCGAACAAGCGGGATTTCGTACAAGCTATAGCTGCCACCTGAATCGCTGGGATCCCGACATCACCCGCGTCGAGGCAAGGATGAGCGATACGCTGGGCATCGATAATAATTGGGCAGAAACGATGCAGGGGCAGCGCTACACCCAAGGCCAGGAATTCAAGGCGCATCACGACTTCTTCCATCCAAGCCAAAGCTATTGGGAGCATGAAGGCCCGCGCGGTGGTCAACGCAGCTGGACGGCGATGATTTTCCTCAACGAACCCGAAGAGGGTGGCGCCACCGAATTCCCGCATATCGGCATCGGCGTTCGTCCGCAGGCCGGGACAATGCTGATCTGGAACAATATGAAACCCGACGGAACGCTCAACTATAAATCGCTCCACACCGGCACGCCAGTGGTGAAAGGCGTGAAGCACGTCATCACCAAATGGTACCGGCAGAATAACTGGCTTGAGCTCAACACCGCCAAGGCATGAGCTCACCCCCGCGCCAGACGGTCAGGATTTCGAAGCCAGCACGCCGGTAACGCTGTTCTTCAGCGAGACATTCGCGGCGCTCTGCTTTTTGGGTGTCTCCGCCTTGGGCTTGCGGACTTCACGGTTCGATCTTTTCTGACTTTTAGCCATCACACTCTCCTTTGATTAAACGCAATCGACGACATATTTCCGCGCCACTGGCCGGTCCTCAATGCACCCACGATAGATATTACCTGCAGGCGTGGTCAGGTGATGCTCGAGATGATCAAAGATGGCGCTGTCCTCCGTCATGTCGAACTTGCGCGCGAACAGATCGGGACTCAGCGTGAGCCGCAGGGCATCGGCCTTACTAAAGGTGCGCGGGCGCAATTTGATGTCGCCATCCGGCACCCAGTCAATCGTCCGCAAATCATCGTTAATGACGATGCCGTGATCTCCCCTGTTCATCATGACCGTCTGGAAAAAGCCTTCATCAGCAATCAGACTGCGCCGGTAGAATTTGCGGAACGGCGCGACCTGCGCATCATTGCACACAAATTCGCAAAAGCTGCGGGTCACAACCTTCCATTGCGTGCCGATATAGGGGGTTACGTTCGACATCGGTCGCCGCTTCACCCCGGTGCGAAAGATCCGGCCAAAGGCTTCGACAAAGAAATGGCTTAAACGATTGAGCGTATCAGGCCGAAAATGTGCTTGATCGACGGTACGGATAAACTGTTTTCCACCATTCTTTGAGAGAAAATCACGGATATAGCCCTGCGATTTCAGCGGAAAGTCCTGGCCACTTAGATTGATGAAATGGGTCCATCCAGGATCCATTTTCAGCAATTTGGCCATACCGCGAAGTTCAGCATCCACCAGGCTGTAGCCGCCCCAAAGTGCTGGCTTTGGATCAAGGATGGCCACATTCTGATATGGTGCGAGGAATGCCTTCAGGTCGGCCTGCAATTCGGGGCCGGAACTGCGATCGATATGAATGAGATACTGGTTCCCAGCCGCATAAACCGCACGAAACATGCGTTTGAATTGGTCGGGATAGCGATGGGCGAGGATGAAATAGGCGATCATGCGGCGTGCTCCCATTCGCCGCGCATTGCATGATGGCAAAGCAAGGTGAGGTCGTACCCGTCTCGGGACGCCAAGCGAAAAATCGACCGGAAAGAGACACCGTCAGCTCGGGTGGATACGGCCAAGGGTGTATCTGATATAGGTATGATGGGTCGGAATATAAGGGCAGGCGCATCATTATCCGTTCATGCGCAGCCAATGTCGTCTGTCGAAACAGGCTTGTCGTCCGCCGAATTGGCATCAAGGAAAATGGGTTATCGTCGTCGCGACCAACGTCGCCGCTGAAAAATTGGAGAAAGTTTGATGAAATCCCTTCGCTTCGCCCTTCTTGCGGGCAGCGCATTTGTTGCTGCGGTAACAGCCAACGCCCCGGCATTTGCTGCCGCTGCCGACAGCGCTGCTGTTGCCCCTCACGCCGATGAAGCATCTAAGCTCGCCGCGCTGTTTGCCGAGGACGACGAAGCGACCCTCAAGCGCAACCCGCTGAACGCACTGTTCCGCGGCGACATGCGCTATGCTGATCAGCTGGGCGACTATATCAGCGACGCCTATTTCGATGCAGAGCGCAAGGCAGCCGAAGCCAATCTGGCCAAGCTGGAGAGCATCGACCGCGCCAAGCTCGATCTCACCAGCCAGATTGCCTTTGACGTTTACAAGCAGAACCAGCTTGATGCTCTGAAAGGCCTGTCGAAGGAAATCATGGATCTGACCGTTGTACGCCCGGTCAACCATTTCGCCGGATTCCACACATTTTATCCGACCTTCGCTAGCGGACAGGGTGCAGCGCCGTTCAAGACCGTCGCCGATTACGAAAACAATCTGAAACGGCACAAGGAGTTCATCACCTTGATGGACGCCTCGATCGGCCGTTTCCGTGAAGGCATGGCGTCGGGCGTGTTCGAGACAAAGCTGACGATCACCAATGTGATCGACCAGTTGAACACGCAACTGGCCCAGAAAACCGAAGATTCGCCCTATTACGGCCCGGTCACCAAATTCCCCGCCGATTTCAGCGAAGCCGACAAGGCGCGTTTGACCGCCGAATATCGCGATATTGTCGAAAAGGGGCTGTATCCCGCCAACCAGCGGCTGCGCGATTTCCTGCGTGATGAATATCTTCCGCTGGCGCGCGAAGGCGTCGGCCTGTCCTATATGAAGGGCGGCGAGAAGCTGTATCAATATATGGTCGAGCAAACGACCACCCTGCCCTTGAAAGCTGCCGACATCCACCTGCTGGGCATTGCCGAGGTTGAGCGGATCAAAAAGGGCATGGAAGCCATCAAGACCGAGGTTGGGTTCAAGGGCAGCCTGCAGGATTTCTTCGAACATCTGCGCACCGACCCCAAGTTCAAAAAGGAAAGCCGCGAGGCACTGACGCAGGGCTATTATGACATCGGCAAGCAGGTCGACGCTGTCATTTCCAGCCAGTTCAAATATCTCCCCAAGGCCCCGCTTGAAATCAAGCCCTATGAAGAATTCCGCGAAAAATATGAGGCTGGCGGCAGCTATCAGCAAGGCACGCCCGACGGCTCACGCCCCGGCACCTTCTATTTCAACGCTTATGACCTGCCCAGCCGCACCACATCGGGCATGACTACGCTTTACCTGCACGAAGGCGCACCTGGGCACCATTTCCAGATCAGCATCGCGCAGGAAAATGACAAACTGCCTGCCTTCATGCGCTTTGGCGGCAACACCGCCTATGTCGAGGGCTGGGCACTCTATGCCGAGACACTGGGTTATGACATGGGGCTGTTCAAGGACCCCTATCAGCGCTTTGGTACATTGTCGGACGAGATGCTGCGCGCGATGCGGCTGGTCGTCGACACAGGCATCCATTCGATGGGTTGGACCCGCGATCAGGCGATCGACTATATGCTCGCCAACAGCGATATGGGGCGCACCGATGCCACGGCAGAAGTAGAACGCTATATCGCGATCCCGAGCCAGGCATTGGCCTACAAGATTGGCGCGCTGACCATCCAGAAACTGAAAGCGAAAGCGCAAAAGGAACTGGGTGCGAAATTCGACGTGCGCGAATTCCACAATCAGGTTCTGAACACCGGGGCGCTGCCGCTCGCCGTGCTCGAGAAGAAAATCGACGGCTGGATTGCTTCGCAAAAATAAGGCGTTCAGCAGCTATTCAAAGCATCATGGGCAGCTTTCCCCGAAAGGAGGAAGCTGCCCATGCGCATTTTACCGCTCACCCTCGCCCTTTTGGCCACGCCGCTGGCCGCACAGGATCGCGGCAGTCCGTTGATCGACTATGCCGGGTTCCGCGATCTGACCACCGAAGTGCAGCCCGTGCGGTCGGAGCGTTTGATCCCGCTTTCAGAGTTCAAGGCACGCGCGACCAAAACCGATGTGCTGATCCTTGACGCCCGCTCGGCCCAGGCCTTTGCCGAAGGGCATATTACAGGCGCGATCAACCTGCCTCTCCCCGATTTCACCGCCGAAAGCCTCGGCCAAGTCATTGGTGCCAATCCGGACCGCGAAATCCTGATCTACTGCAACAATAATTTCATCAACAACCGCCGCCCGGTGATGACCAAGGCGCTGCCTCTCGCGCTCAACATCCAGACCTTCATCAATCTCTATGGCTATGGCTATAAAAATGTCTGGGAACTGGGGGAAGCTGTGGACATGGATGACCCGCGTGTCGGCTGGGTGAAGTCGATCTAAACTGTAAATTTTTGAACGCCGTGCTTTCCAACTGGAATTCGAGTTGTCTCCTTGAAACTGTTTCGCCACAAGAATTCATGGTGGCGATTCATTTTGCATGGAGAGCATATGTTCGGTCGCATTGCTTCACTTCTGATATTTTTACTGCCATCGCCTGTGCTTGCCGAATGGCATGAGGCGAGTAGTGAGAATTTTCTGGTCATTGCCGACCAGAACGAAACAGATGTCCGCGAATTCACCGAAAGGCTTGAGCGTTTTCACAGCGCCTTGATCTGGATTCTGAACCGCGAACCAGTTGTCCCAAGCCCGTCCAACAGGGTAACCATCTATGTGGTTCGCTCGGCTGGCCAGGTGCAAAAGCTCGCCGGCGATAAGAGCGGATATCTGCAGGGCTTTTACCAGCCGCGCGCGGGTGGATCGGTAGCATTCACTTCACGTGTCGATGGCCAAGGCAGCCAGGTCAGCTCAAGCGAACAGATATTGTTCCACGAATACGCTCACCACATCATGCATGGTGCAAGCGAATGGGCCTCACCCCGCTGGTTGAGCGAGGGGTTTGCCGAATTTTTCTCCACCGCCCGTTTTGAAAAAAATGGCGGCGTCGGATTGGGCTTGCCTGCCTATCACCGCGCGGGCGAACTTGCATATGCCCGCAATGTTTCGATTGAAGCGCTGCTCGATTCCGAGATATACAAGAAAGACAAATCAAAAAGTTATGATGAATTTTACGGTCGCAGCTGGCTCCTCTATCACTACCTGCAATTGTCTGGGAACCGGAAGGGCCAGCTGGACCAATATCGCCTGGCACTCGCCAATGGCGCAACCGAGATGGAAGCGGCAACACAGATATTCGGCGACCTTGGGCAGCTCAACAAGGAACTGAACAACTATTTGCGTAAATCGCGAATGAACTATGTTTCAATTCCCGGAGACAAGCTCCGTATCGGCCCGATAGCAGTGCGAAAAATGCGTGCCGGTGAGGCTGCGATGATGCCTGTCATTCTAGAGTCGAAGCGCGGCGTCGATGCAGAAACGGCCAAGCCGGTGTTGGCCAAAGCACAGCCGATTGCGGCACAATACTCAAATGACCCCGCCGTATTGGCGGCCTTGGCCGAAGCCGAGCACGACGCCGGCAATCATGAAGCGGCGGTGGCTGCGGCAGACAAGGCACTCGCCATCAATCCGGGTCAGGTGAATGCGCTGGTGCAGAAGATCTACGCTCTGTCGCAAATTGCCGACAAGGCAGATGATGGCGATGCGGCTTGGAAAAGGGTGCGCCGCGCGGTCACCGCGCTCAACAAGGTCGAAGCAGACCATCCCATTCCGCTCATCTATTATTATCGCAGCCTTCAAGGCTCGGGTCAGGAAATAACCGAGCTGGCCGCCCATGGTCTAGAGCGCGCGTTGGTACTGGCACCTTATGACCAGGGAATACGCTGGCAGGTTGTGCAGCAATTGATGCATGAGGAAGCGTGGCCCGCCGCTTACAGGGTCCTGATGCCGCTCGCCAATGATCCGCACAACCGGAGCGAGAACAACCCGGCCATCACCAAGCTGGCGGAAATCAAGGCGAAGCTCCAGCCGAATCAAAAGACCGAAACCAAAACCGAAACAACGCCCTCGGAAACTGCGACTGACTGAGTCTGCGCATTCGCTGCCGTAGCGGATTTGGCAGCAGGGCTCGCAGGGTGTATATTGCGCATATGCCCGCCGTCAAAGCTGCCAATCCCCGTTCGATATTCGCCCCCGAAGACTGGGCGGCGATCACCCACGTGTCGCCTTGGCTGGGCATCTGGCAGATCGTCCACGCTTGGGTCGTGGTTGCCTTCACCGCCTTTGGCACAGCTTGGGCGTGGGAGCAGAATTGGCTCGCCGGATTGATTGCAACGCCCATCGCGCTTGCTCTACTTGGCGGGCGGCAATTGGGACTGGCGATCCTGATGCACGATGGCGCACATGGACTGCTGCATCCCAACCGGCAGTTGAACAACTGGCTGGGCCAATGGCCTAGCGGTGCCGCGACCGGCAGCGACCTGCACGCCTACCGCGCCTATCACCTGACCCACCATAAATTCACGCAACAGCCTGAAGACCCCGATCTGTCGCTGTCCAAACCCTTCCCCACCAGCCGCGCGAGTTTGTGGCGCAAGGCGGTACGCGACCTTACCGGGCAGACCTTTTTCAAACAGCGCAGTCACCAGTTCGCGGCGGCATTACGCGGATTGCAGGCGATGCTGCGCGGCCAGGCCGGTAATGCTGACGACAAGCGCGACACCAGCGCAGGCCGCGCGTTGAACCTGCAGAGCCGCAGCGGCATCGACGCGCCTGTCGCCAATATCGAGGGCGCCAAGACAACCGCGCGCACAGTAGGGCGCTTCCTGCTTGTGCAGCTCGTCTTGCTGGCGATTTCGCTCTCTGTCTGGGGCTGGCTGCCGTTCGTGCTTTGGCTGGTGGCGCTGGCGACGACCTTTCAGCTCTTCCTGCGCATCCGCAACATCGCAGAGCATGCCTGCACCACCACCGGCAGCGACGATCCGTTCAGCCATGCGCGGACGACCTATGCGGGGCTGGTAGAACGCGCGACGGTTGCGCCCTATTGGGTGAATTTCCACAGCGAGCATCATCTGTTCATGGGCGTGCCGTGCTACAACCTGCCGCGTGCGCATGCGCTGCTCGGCAAGGGTGGCTATCATGCGAAAATGACGATCGAACCGAACTATTGGTCGGTATTGCGGCGGGTTACAGCCAGCCCGACCGCTTAAAGCGGTAATAGAGCGTTCCGCAGATCGCAAACATCACGCCCAGCGCGGCGAAATAGCCATATTTCCAGCGCAGTTCGGGCATGATGTCGAAATTCATCCCGTAAATCCCGGCAATTGCCGTCGGCACGGCCAGAATGGCCGCCCAAGCCGCCAGCTGGCGGGTGATCACGCCCTGCCGCTGCTGCTCGAGCAGCCCGCTGGTCTCGATCACGCTGGTCAGCGTATCGCGCAGACCCGCCACGCGATAATTCACCCGGCGGACATGGTCGGCCAGATCGCGGAAATAGGGATCAATTTCGCTATCGAGCTGCGGCAGATCGATGTTGACGAAACGATTGGCGAGATCCTCGGTGGGGCCAAGGATACGCTGTAGCCGAAACAGATCGCGGCGCAGCGTGAACAGCCGCGACGTCTGCGCCCTGTCCAGAAAGGTTTCCATCGCCCGGTCTTCCATCGCCAGCACCTGTTCCTCAACCACATCGATGGTTTCGAAATAGCCGTCGACGATGAAATCGAGGATCGCGTGCAGCACATAATCCGGCCCCTGTTTGAGCAGCCAGGGTGTCGCCTCAAGCTGGGTGCGGATCGGCGCGTGTCCGCGATCCGACCCATGACGCACGGTGATGATGAACTGCCGTCCGACAAAGATAGCGGTGTTGCCATATTCAATCCGAGCGGCGCCATCGCTGCCAACCAGATGGATTGTGCGCGCCACAACGAACAGATTTTCGCCATAGCTTTCCATCTTGGGCAAATGGCGCGGATCAAGCGCGTCTTCGACCGCCAGCTCATGCAGCCCGAAATGCTCCTGTAACGCTTTGATCGTCGCTGCATCGGGTTCGTGCAGCCCGATCCAGATGAAATCCTCTTTCTTCTCCAGCGTCGGGATCGGCTTGGTCAGATCGACGTCTGTGAGCAGCCGCCCGTCGCGGTAGATGCGGGCGGCGATAACGCTCATGCAAGCGCCTCGGCGATCAGCTTGCGGGTGTTCGCCACCCCATAAAGCGCGATGAAGCTGCCCATGCGCGGACCTGCGCTTGAGCCAAGCAAGGTCTCATAGAGCGCCTTGAACCAGTCGCGCAGATTTTCGAAGCCGCCCGTTTTGCCGATTTCATAGACGATATTCTGGATATCCTCTGCCGGTGCGTCGGCAGGCAGCGGTGCAAGTTCGGCGTCGAGCCGCTTAAGTGCTTCGATCTCAATTCCCTCGGCCTTGCGCCTTTGCAGCGTCGGCGCGACATGATCGCGGTTATAGGCGAGCGCGAGGTTGATCAGGTTCGCGAGCTCCGGATGTGTCGCAGCGGTGGCATCGGGCACATAATTGGCCAGATAGCCCCAAACCTGCGGCGCGGTTGCATGCGGCCCCATCACGCCTGCCAGATTGAGCAGCAGCCCGAAAGTCACCGGCGGAACATCGGCCGGCACCTTGCCATTGTGGATATGGTGCACCGGGTTGCCGAGCTTCTTCTCGATTTCCTGCCCAGCATAGGTGCCGCGGAACTGGAAATATTCGTCCACCGCCCGCGGGATCACGCCAAGGTGCAGCTGCTTGGCACTTTTGGGTTCGCGATAGGCGTAGAAGGCCAGGCTTTCCTCGGTGCCATAGGACAGCCAGTCCTCCAGGCTCAGGCCATTGCCCTTCGACTTGGAAATCTTCTCGCCCTTTTCGTCGAGGAACATTTCGTAGATCAGGCCTTCGGGCTTCCGCCCGCCCAGCGCCTGCGCAATCTTGCCCGACTGGATGCCGCTGTCGGTCAGGTCCTTGCCGTACATTTCATAGTCGACGCCGAGCGCGACCCAGCGCATCGCCCAATCGACCTTCCATTGCAGCTTCGCCTTCCCGCCAAGGATCGACTGGGTGATCGTCTCGCCTTCGTCGTCGAACGACACAAGGCCTGCCTCGGCATCGACCACCGTCACCGGCACCTGCAGCACGATGCCCGACTTCGGGCTGACCGGCAGCACAGGCGAATAGGTGGCAGCACGTTCGGCGCGTAGCGTCGGCAACATGATATCCATGATCGCCTGATAATTGCGCAAAACGCCCTTCAGCGCTTCGTCAAACTGTCCGCCTTCATACATCGTCGTCGAGGAGACAAATTCATATTCGAAGCCGAAACGATCGAGAAATTCGCGCAGCATCGCATTGTTGTGATGCGCGAAACTCTCATACTTTTCAAACGGGTCTGGAATGCGCGTCAGCGGCTTGCCGAGATGTTCGGTGAGCATCGCATGATTGGGCACATTGTCCGGAACCTTGCGCAACCCGTCCATATCATCGGAAAAAGCGACCAGTCGTGTCGGCATATCGGCCATTTCCTCCAGCGCGCGGCGCACCATCGTGGTGCGCAGCACTTCGTTGAAGGTGCCGATATGCGGTAGGCCCGACGGGCCATAACCGGTTTCAAACAGCACAGGCGCGCCGCCAGGCTTGCCCTGCGGAAAGCGTTTGAGCACGCGCCGCGCCTCTTCATAGGGCCATGCCTTGCTCGCCAAGGCTGCCGTGCGAAGGGCCGGATCGACACTCATTCCTGTTTCCTTTTCGTTCCAAACTTGCCATGAATGGCGGATATGGCCCCTCCCCTAGCCTTTCCTGCGCTGCATGCAAGCCATGCCGGTATCTGGATCGCGTCGCCCGATGGCGAAACGCGGCGGGTGGGGAAGGCAGAGGCGGTGGCGCGTGCGGCCGAAACGCCGATGATTTTGCTCAACGCACCGCTGGTTGCGCAACGGCTGGGTTATGCCGAATTGTCGGGGCTCGATCTGCTCGAACTGTTCGCCTTCGTGCATCCGGCACGCTTTGTGGTGCCGACTGCGAAAGGGCTGTCTGAACTGCTCGGGCTTGGCGAGCCAACTGGTGATGAGGCGGTCGCTGGGCTACTTGTCACCGCCGCCCAAACCCTGCTGGCGACCCTTACCGACGCCGCATGGCCCGAACGCGAAGGCGCTTGGGATGCGGCGCAGGCCTTGGCGCGGTTGCATTGGCCTTGGGCGCGGGCGGTAGCTGCCCAGCTGCCTAGGCCGGAGCAGAAGGAACGCTGGCTGTTTTCCAAACTGCCCGAGTGGGAGGAAGCGCCGCCCCGCACGCCGCCACGTTCGGTCGTGCTGGACCGGTCAGCGATCGACGAACAGCTTGCTCGCCTGACTGGTAGCGGCGCCGAAATCCGCGAAGGCCAGCGCGCCTTTGCCGCCAGCGCCGCGCATATTTTCGATCCGCGAAACCGCAAGGGCGAACCTAATATGCTGCTCGCCGAAGCAGGCACCGGCATCGGCAAGACGCTCGGCTATCTCGCCCCCGCCTCACTCTGGGCACAAGAGGCAGACGGCACGGTGTGGATTTCGACCTACACCAAGGCGCTGCAACGCCAATTGGTGAGCGAGGCGCGACGGGTCTATCCCGATGCGCAAGCCTTCAAGACGAAGGTAGTCGTGCGCAAGGGGCGCGAAAATTATCTATGCCTGTTGAACCTTGAAGATGCGCTGCAGGGTGGCTTTGCGGGTCGTGCAGCGATTCTCGCACATCTGGTCGCGCGTTGGGCGGCCTTTACTGCCGATGGTGACATGATCGGTGGCGACATTCCCGGCTGGTTGCCGACCTTGTTCCGCCGTAACGGCTCGACCGCACTCACCGACCGGCGCGGCGAGTGCATCTATGCCGGCTGCCCGCATTACCGCAAATGCTTCATCGAACGTGCTGCCCGATCTTCGGCGCAGGCCGACATCGTCATCGCCAACCACGCGCTGATGATGGTCAACGCAGCGCGCGGGCGCGAGGAGGCAAACCGGCCGACGCGGATAATCTTCGACGAAGGCCATCATCTGTTCGACGCCGCCGATTCGACCTTCGCCGCCGCTCTGACTGGCGCGGAAATGATCGAAATCCGCCGCTGGATCATCGGTCCCGAAGGCAAGGCGCGCGGGCGGCGGCGCGGGCTGTCTGCCCGGCTGGCCGATGTCGCCAGCTATGACGAAGGCGGTGGCCTCGCGATTGAGGAAGCGCGGATGGCGGCAGAGGCGCTACCCGGAGACGGCTGGCTGGCAAGGGTCAACGAAGGCGTGCCTTCAGGCCCAGCCGAACGGCTGCTCGCGGCGGTTCGTACTACGGTTTATGCGCGCGACGAGGGGCAGGCCGAGAGCGGTTATGGGCTGGAAACCGAATATGCCACTCTCGACGCGCATCTGATCGAGGCAATCGCCGACCTGATGGTCGCGATGGAAGCGTTGGTGAAGCCGCTGACGGTGCTTCGCCAGCGGCTGGAGGCCTTGGTCGAGGAAGCCCCCGACTGGCTCGACAGCGCCGCCCGCGCGCGCATCGAAGGCGCGATGGCGAGCCTTGGCTGGCGCGTCGATACCTTGCGCGGCTGGATTGCCTTGCTGGGGCGTGGCGGCGGCCCGGCTGATCCGGATTTTGTCGACTGGCTGGCGGTCGATCGGGGTGAGGGCCGCGAATATGATATCGGCATTCACCGCCACTGGCTTGACCCGACAAGGCCCGTGTCGAGCATCGTCCTGAAGCCCGCGCACGGCGTCCTCACCACCTCGGCAACGCTGCGCAGCGGCGGGGATTGGGATACAGCTGAGGCGCGTACCGGGGCCGCGCATCTCGAACATAAAGTCGAACATTTTTCTGCCCCAAGCCCGTTCGACTATGCCAGCCAGGCCGAAGTGCTGGTGGTCACCGACATTGCGCGCGGCGATATGCCCGCACTCGCCGGTGCCTATTCGGCGCTGATTTCGGCCTCACAGGGTGGCGCGTTGGGGCTGTTCACCGCAATCAAACGCCTGCGCAGCGTCCATGCCCGCATCGCCGACCGTCTGGCCCGCGACGGGCTGCCGCTTTACGCCCAGCATGTCGACCCGATGGACACCGGCACGCTGGTCGATATCTTCCGCGACGATCCGCGCGCCTCGCTGCTCGGCACCGACGCGCTGCGAGACGGGATGGACGTGCCCGGTCATTCGCTGCGTCTCGTCATCATGGAACAGGTGCCCTGGCCGCGCCCCGACATCCTCCACAAGGCGCGGCGGCTGATGGGCGGCGGCACCGAATATGACGACCGCATCATCCGCGCGCGGCTTGCGCAGGCCTTTGGCCGCCTTATCCGCAAGGCCGACGACAAGGGCCATTTCGTGCTGCTTTCCTCCGCCACACCGTCGCGGCTGTTGACGGCCTTTCCTGCGGGAACGCCCATCCACCGCGTTACCCTCGACGAGGCGGTGCGGCGCATCAAATCCGGTCTTTCGCCTGCAACAAATTTCGGGCAGGGGAGCGCGCAAGAGATTGAGGACGAGGATATCCCCTTTTGACGAAGACGCTTTACCTACTGCGCCATGCCAAGTCGGGATGGGACGATCCGGTCGCGCGCGATTTTGACCGGCCGTTGAACAAACGCGGTGAAAAGGCCGCGCGCACCATCGGCCAATGGATGGCTTCCAACGGCGTGACCTTCG
>JAGNSY010000195.1 GCA_017987825.1 Sphingorhabdus sp.
ATTTTCGGTCGCCATCGGGGAGTCCAATAAACAATAAAGAAGAATCTAAGGATGATGAAATATGATGTGCTGTGGGCAAGTGAGGCCCTTAGGGGTGAATACCCTTTTTGCCAACATGTTGACTCTGGAAGTTGACCTGAGCCTGACGATTCGATGTTAACCGTCCCCGCTATTCACAGGCTGTGGAAAGCTGTTTCAGGCTGTGGATGAGCTGTGCCCGACTCCGGAGGTGAATCGACAGGTAGCGCGTATAAATTCCGGGCTGATTTTCATCCCTTGATTTATCCCCAAGCTGCCCACAAAGCTGTGCGCGAAGGACATAATTTTGCAGAACCGCATCCATCTTCATCTGCTTTCGGACTCTACCGGCGAAACGCTGGAAAATATCGCCAAGGCGGCACTCGCCCAGTTTGACGAGGTCGATGTCGTCAAGCATTTCTGGCCGATGGTGCGGTCTGAAGCGCATCTGGACCGCATCCTGATCGATGTGGCGGCCAATCCCGGGCTGGTGCTGTTCACTTTGGTCAATGTCGCAATGCGGCAGAAATTGGAGGCCCGGTGCCGTGCACTCGGTCTGCCCACAGTAGCAGCGCTCGATGCGGTTACCGATGCACTTTCAGGGATATTAGGGCAGCAGGCCAAGGCTCGACCCGGGAGGCAGCATGCGCTTGATGCCGCTTACTTTGCGCGGGTGGAGGCGATACAATACACCATTGCGCATGATGACGGGCTCAATCACCATGAATGGGAGGAGGCCGACATCGTTCTCGCAGGCGTTTCGCGCACCTCGAAAACGCCGACGAGCATCTACCTTGCCAATCGCGGTTACAAGACCGCCAACATTCCGCTGGTGCCGGAATCGCCGCCGCCGCCCGCACTCTACACTTTGAAGCATCCGATGGTGGTTGGTCTTGTCACCAGCGCCGACCGGCTGGTGCAGGTGCGGCGCAACCGCCTGTTGTCGCTCAACCAGGCGCCCGACACCGACTATGTCGCCGAAGACAAGGTGAAGGAAGAAATTGCCTTTGCTCGGCGCATCTTTGGCGACAATGGCTGGCCGGTGATCGATGTCACCCGCCGCTCAATCGAAGAGAGTGCAGCCGCAATCATCAACCTGTTCAACGAACGCAATAGCCAGGAAACATCACCGGCGGTGGAAGGTGAGCTTTGACCCGCATCATCCTTGCATCCACAAGCAGTGCCCGAAAGCAAATACTTGAAAAATCTGGTTTAATATTCGACGTCATGGCACCAATGGTCGATGAAGATGCGATCAAGGAAAGTCTGCAGGCGGAAGGTTTGGGCCCGCGAAATATCGCCGATGCGCTTGCTGAGGCCAAGGCGGTCAAGCTGTCTGTCAAACATCCAGCAGCGCTGGTGATCGGTGCGGACCAGATGCTGGCGCTCGACGAAGGGCCGTTGTTCGACAAACCGGGCAGCCCTGAAATAGCCCGTGCGCAATTGACCCAGATGGCGGGCAAAAGCCACCAACTGTTCAGCGCTGTCGTGATTGCGCAATCGGGCGAACCATTGTGGCGCCATGTCGGGACAGTCAGAATGCATGTCCGGCCATTGAGTCCGGCATTCATCGATTCTTACGTCGCCAGAAACTGGGACTCTATCCGTCACTGCGTTGGTTGTTATCAGATCGAAGCCGAAGGCGCCCAGTTGTTCACGCGGATCGAGGGTGATCATTTCGATATTCTGGGATTGCCGCTTTTGCCCTTGCTGGCTTATCTGCGCGAGCGAAAGGAACTGCCGTCATGACTTCATATGCCGAAGTGATCGGCGATCCGATCAAGCATAGCAAATCGCCGTTGATCCACGGTTTCTGGTTGAAAAAGCTGGGAATTGTGGCCGATTATAACCCGCATCATATACTGGCCGAGGATCTTGCCGCCTATTTCGAAGCCCGTAGCGCCGACCCCGATTGGCGCGGGTGCAACATCACAATCCCGCACAAGATTGCCGCACTTGACCATGTTAGTGATCCCGGTGGCGTTCGTCAGTCGATCGGCGCGATCAACACCGTCTTTCGCGGCGAAAAGGGCGAACTGGTTGGCACCAACACCGATGCCGCAGGTTTCTTCGCCCCGATAGCAGAGGATGAATGGGCGTTTCGCGATGCGATTGTCATCGGTGCCGGGGGTGCCGCGCGTGCGATCCTGTTCGCCCTGGCACAGGCCGATATCGGCTCGGTGACGATCCTGGCACGCAGCCCCTTGAAAGCAGCCGCCTTGCTCAGCCATTTTGGTTTGAAGGGCCAAGTGCTCAAAATGGATGCCCGCTTGCCGCCCGCCGAACTGCTGGTGAATTCGAGCCCGCTGGGGATGGTCGGCCAGCCACCGCTCGAAATCGACCTGTCGCCGCTTCCTGATAACGCGGTGGTATATGACATTGTTTACACCCCGCTTGAAACGCGCCTGCTGGCGCAGGCGCGCGAGCTTGGGCTCGATACGGTTGACGGGCTCGATATGCTGATCGGTCAGGCCGCCTTTGCCTTCGAACTCTTCTTCGGGCAGGCGCCCCCCGCCGATTGCGAAGACGAACTGCGCGCGTTGTTGCTCAAATGACCAAAACCCCGAAACGCCCGATGATCATCGGCCTCACCGGCTCGATCGCGATGGGGAAATCGACCGTCTCGCAAATGTTTGTTGATGAGGATATCCCGCATTTCGATGCCGATGCCGCGGTGCATAAGCTGCAGGGCCCGGGCGGTGCGCTGGTCGATGCAATCGAGGCGGCCTTTCCGGGAACCACTGGCCCGCACGGTGTCGATAGGCTGAAACTGGGGCCGATCGTGCTGGGCGACAAGGTGAAGCTGGCAAAGCTCGAAGGCATTATTCACCCAGCCGTCGGCAAATTGCGCGTCGATTTCCTCGAAGCACACCGCGATGCGCCGATGGTCTTGTTCGACATTCCGCTGCTGTTTGAAAAAGGCGGGCATCAGGGGGTCGACAAGATACTGGTGGTTTCGGCCCCCGCCGACCAGCAACGCCGCCGTGCGCTTGCCCGCGAAGGCATGACGATCGAGAAGTTCGAGCATATCCTTTCGCTGCAGATGCCCGATGCCGAAAAGCGCAAACGCGCCGATTTTGTCATCGATACCGGCACCAGCATCGCTGATACGCGCGATCAGGTGCGCACGCTGATTAAAAAACTGCGCGCAAGCCTTGCAGACTCGCATAATTAGGCCGATATGAATCGATAGAATGCGAGAGATTATTTTCGATACCGAAACCACCGGTTTCGACCCGTTGACCGGAGACAGGATGGTCGAGATCGGGTGCATCGAAATGGTCGGGCGGGTGATGACCGGCGCAACCTTCCATTGCTATTTCAACCCGGAACGCGCGATGCCGTCGGCGGCTGAAGCGGTGCATGGGCTTTCGGACAAATTCCTTTCGGACAAACCGCTTTTTGCCAGCCAGGCCGATGCCCTGCTCGAATTTCTCGGCGATAGCCCGCTGGTCGCGCACAATGCCAGTTTCGACTTCGGCTTTCTCAACATGGAACTGCAACGCAGCGGCCGGGCAGCGGTCGATATGGGCCGGATGGTCGATACCATCGCCATTGGTCGCGCACGGCATCCGGGCGCGAAGCTGTCGCTCGACGCCTTGTGCAC
>JAGNSY010000196.1 GCA_017987825.1 Sphingorhabdus sp.
TTGTGGCCGATGGCGTTCTGCCCGCCAATGAAGGGCGCGGCTATGTGTTGCGCCGGATCATGCGCCGGGCCATGCGGCATGCGCATTTGCTGGGTGCGAAAGAGCCGTTGATGTACCGGCTTGTGCCATCGCTGGTTGCGGAAATGGGCGCTGCCTATCCTGAACTCGTTCGGGCGCAGCCGTTGATTGAAGCGACTCTCCAGCAAGAGGAAACACGGTTTCGCCAGACGCTCCAGAACGGCTTGCGCTTGCTCGACGAAGCCACCGCAAGCATGGAGCCGGGGGATACGCTTGCAGGCGAAACTGCGTTCAAGCTCTATGACACCTATGGCTTTCCCTATGATCTGACCGAAGATGCCTTGCGCGTGCAAGGGCTCGGTGTTGACCGGGCGGGATTTGATGCAGCGATGGCCGAGCAGAAAGCGGCCGCCCGCGCTGCGTGGAAAGGCTCGGGCGAACAGGCTTCGGGTGAAGTCTGGTATGATATCGCCGACGAGTTCGGCGGGACAGAATTCACTGGCTACACGTCAGTGGTTGGCGAAGGACAGGTTGTTGCTCTGGTCCAGGACGGAAAGCGTGTGGACAGCGCTTCGGCTGGCGAGCAGGTAACGATCTTGACGAACCAGACGCCCTTCTATGGCGAAAGCGGCGGCCAGTCGGGTGATGCTGGGACAATCGCAGGTGACAATGGGCTTCGGGCGATTGTGGAAGATACGGCCAAGCCGCTTGGGCGATTGCATGCACACCACGCCAGGATAGAGAATGGGTCGCTTGCTGTCGGACAGACGGTTCAGCTGGCGATCGATGCCGAGCGTCGCGACCAGATTCGCGCCAATCATTCGGCGACTCATCTGTTGCATGCGGCGCTGCGGAACAAGCTGGGCGGACATGTGACGCAGAAGGGCAGCCTTGTCGCTGCGGATCGTTTCCGCTTCGATTTCTCGCATCCGACGGCATTGACCCCGGCTGAAATCGCTGATGTGGAAGCAGCGGTGAATGCGCAAATCCGCAAGAACGCGGCGGTTTCGACGCGGCTCATGACACCCGATGACGCGATCGCAGCCGGCGCGATGGCGCTGTTCGGTGAGAAATATGGCGATGAGGTTCGTGTCTTGACGATGGGCAGCGATGCCTATTCGGTCGAACTCTGCGGGGGCACTCATGTCAACGCGCTTGGGGATATTGCGCTGTTCAAGATCGTCGGAGAGAGCGCTGTTTCAAGCGGCGTGCGACGCATCGAAGCCCTGACAGGCGAAGCCGCAAGGCTGTGGCTGTCGGAGCGTGAGGGGCTCCTCAAGGACATCGCAGCGACGTTCAAGACCAACGCGGAAGATGTTCCGGCGCGTGTTGCCGCGCTGATCGAAGATCGCAAGCGGCTCGAACGCGACTTGGCGGATGCGAAAAAGGCACTGGCAATGGGTGGTGGCAGCTCGAGCGCCGCGGCCGGGCCGGAAGATATCGCTGGCGTCGCGTTTTCCGGTCAGGTTCTTGAAGGACTGGACCCCAAGGAGTTGCGCGGTCTTGTCGATGAAGCAAAGGGCCGGCTGGGTGAAGGTATTGCTGCTCTGGTGGCCGTCAATGAGGGCCGGGCATCAGTCGCGGTTGGCGTGACCGGTGGGTTGAATAGCCGGTTCAGCGCGGTTGACTTGGTCAAGGCGGCGGTTGTTGCATTGGGCGGGCAGGGCGGAGGCGGTCGACCTGACATGGCACAAGGCGGTGGTCCGGACGGTCAGAAGGCCGGTGCCGCGCTGGATGCAATTCGCGCTGCTATTGCTGCCTAGTGCGCAATCCGCCCAACCGGGGCATCACATCCAGTTGGCCAGCCTCGCGAATTTCCGCGCGCAATTCATCGCGCTTTTCGTGAATTGAGGCGATCACCGGCCCCATTGCCACACCGAGGTCGATGAGCACGGCTTCCGAAAGCTGGAGCGAGCTCTCAAGCGTTTCCGGCACGGCATCGGACGCACCTGCGCGGTAAAGTTCAGCTGCATGATCTGTGTCTCTGGCGCGGGCCACAATCGTCAGGTCGGGGAAACTCTTGCGCAAGCTCGCCGTAATGCGCACGGCTTGTACGGGATCGTCCATCGTCAGGACGACTGCGCTAGCGCCCTTGAGATCCAGCCGTGCAAGGGTCGCCGGGCGGGCTGCATCTCCAAATTTGACTGGTTTGCCTTCGCGTCGCGCGACTGTCACCAGATCGACGTCCGCCTCGATTGCCACATAAGGGCGCTTGTGCGCCTCGAGCATTTCGGCAACCAGCCGCCCAACTCGGCCAAAGCCAATCAATATGGTCTGCGGTTCGGTTTGCAGTTGATCAGCTTCCCCTTCGAGCATGGCATCATGACGCCATTCGATCCTGCGTGCGACGCTATGCCCGATCCGCGCCAGCGTTGGTGTGATGGTCAAGCCGATGGCTGTCACGACTTGCCAGAATGCAGCAACGTCGGCGCCGATCAATTTTGCCTGTGCTGCCGCTGCAAGGACAATGAGTGTGGTTTCCGATGGCGATGCCATCAACAGGCCTGTCTCGGCGGCTGTCCCCCGCGGAACCCGGCCAAGCCGCAGAAGGCCAGCCGTAACCAGGGCTTTGACCAGTACCACGCCAACAACAGCAGCCGCGATCGACGACGCATCGGCCACGATCATGTCGAGGTCTATGCTCATGCCGACCGTTATCAGGAATACGCCGAGCGCGAGGCCCTTGAACGGTGCCGTCGCAAGCTCGACTTCGCCGCGATATTTGGTTTCTGCGATCAGCAAGCCAGCGACGAGCGCGCCGACAATCGGAGAGAGGCCAACCAAGGTCGTCGCAAGACTCGCCAGGATGACGATAAGCAAGCTGGTCGAAAGGAAGAGCTCAGGGCTCTTGGTGCGGGCTGCTTGCGCAAAGAGCGGCGGAATGAGCCAGCGTCCGAAAAAAAGCATCGCAAAGACGGCGGCTGCGCCCAAGCCGATAACGCTTGCCAGTTCGCCCAGCCCACTATCCGCGGAAGGGCCAATTGCGCCCAGCAGGAAAATGATTGGCACCAGCGCAAGATCTTCAAAGAGGAGCATGGCGAGTGCAAGGCGGCCGACGGCACTCGTAGTCCCGGCGATCGGCAGCACCAGAGCGGTCGAAGAGAGTGCCAGTGCGAGGCCAAGCCCAAGCGATCCTCCCGGTGTTTCGCCGAAAATCCAAAGCGGCACCGCTATGATGGCTGCCGAGCTGATCAGTTCGGCAGCACCAAAACCGAACAACGGCTTTCGCATTGCCCAAATGCGGGCATAGGAGAGTTCAAGGCCAATGGAAAACAGCAGCAGGATGATGCCAAGTTCCGCAAATGGCGCAATGCCTTTGGGATTGCTGATTGTCACCCATTCCAGCCAGCGGTGCTCGGGAACGGCTGCACCGAGGCCGAACGGTCCGACAAATACGCCAACCAGAATGAACCCGATCACCGGCGTGATGCGGAACCGGGCGAAGGCCGGTATCACCAGCCCGGCTGCACCGAGGATCACCAGCGCATCGCTGAAGCCAGTTGTCTGATAGTCGAGCGCCATGTCTTCCCCTTAGCCCGATAATGCGGCATCTGTCAGCCTTATGATACCGGATGTGATTGTCGTTGGCGGAGGTC
>JAGNSY010000197.1 GCA_017987825.1 Sphingorhabdus sp.
CGCATGCCGCGCTGGTTCGAGGCGGTGATGAACACCCCGTCGCACCACCGCGTCCACCACGCAACAAACCCGCGCTATCTGGACGCCAATTATGCGGGCGTGTTCATCATCTGGGACAAGATGTTTGGCAGCTTCACCCCCGAAACCGATGAGGAAAAAATCCGCTACGGCATCGTCAAGCAGCTCGGCACCTTCAACCTGCTCTACAGCGTTTTCCACGAATGGATCGGAATCGCCAAGGACGTCTGGTCTGCACCCTTGCGGCACAAGCTAGGCTATATCTGGCGCCCTCCCGGTTGGAGCCATGACGGCAGCCGCGACACCAGCGACAGCATCAAAGCGCGCTGGCAGGCACGACAGGAAAATCCGGCAACGCCCGCCGAATAGCGATTGCCAAAATTAATCGTCCGGTTAAGTCCTACTTTCAAAGGAGTCAGTATGGACGAGTTCGATATCATTGTTGTGGGCGGCGGATCGGCGGGCAGCGCTGCGGCTGGCAGGTTGGCCGAAAGCGGCAAGTATAAGGTCTGTCTGGTCGAGGCCGGTGGCAAGAACAACGATCTGTTCGTCCGCACCCCTGGTCTGCTGGCACTGATGCCGAAGCGCAGCAACTGGGCCTATGATACCGAACCGATGGCGGGGCTTGGTGGCCGCATCGGCTATCAACCGCGCGGACGCGGAATGGGCGGATCGAGTGCGATCAACGGCATGGTCTATATTCGCGGCAACGCCTGGGACTATGACAATTGGGCGGCGCTCGGCTGCACCGGCTGGAGCTGGGACGATGTCTTGCCGGTGTTCCGCAGACAGGAAGACAATGAGCGCGGTTCCGACGGCTTTCATGGCAAGGGCGGGCCGCTGCATGTCAGCGACCAGATCGCACCCAGCCCAGTCGGCGAAGCGTTTGTCGAGGCGGCAACCCGGCTGCAACTGCCACGCAATGACGATTTCAACGGCGCCAAGCAGGAAGGCTTCGGCCTTTATCAGGTCACCCAGCACAATGGCGAACGCTGGTCAGCGGCACGCGCCTTTGTCGATCCGCTGGCGAGCAACCCGAACCTCAGCGTCCGTACCGGCGCGCTGGTCGAAAAGATCGTCATTGAGGATGGGCGGGCCACGGGTGTGGCTGTCCGCTTCGGCAACAAGCGCGAAGTGCTGCGCGCCAAGGCTGGCGTCATCCTGTCAGCAGGGGCCTTTGGTAGCCCGCAGATCATGATGCTCTCGGGCATCGGCCCGGGCGCGCATCTTCAGGAACATGGCATCGATACGCTGGTCGATAAGGCGGCAGTCGGGGCTGATTTGCAGGATCATTGTGACTATCTGGTCGGCTATGATCTGGACGATGTCTCCCTATTCGGAGGATCGTTGCGCGGCACTTTGGCTGTCGCCAAGGCGTTTGTCGAACATAGGCTGCGTCGCACCGGGATGCTGACGACAAACTTTGCCGAGAGCGGCGGTTTCGTGACTATTCGCCCGGACGCACCGGCGCCTGACATCCAATATCACTTCATCCGCGCGATCATCCAGAATCACGGTCGCGACAAGTTGAAGGAACATGGCTTCTCGCTCCACGCCTGTGTGCTGCGCCCCGAAAGCCGCGGCTGGGTGAAACTGAAATCATCCGATCCAGCGATGGCGCCCGCGATCAACCCGAACTTCCTGAGCGACGAGCGCGACCTCCATCTGCTGCGCGATGCGGCGCGGCTGATGTACCGGATCGCCGAAACCCCGCCGCTTTCGGATATGGGCGCGCGCGACCGTTCGGCCATCGACTATAATGATGATGCCGCGCTAGAGGCGCGTATTCGCGAAGTTTCAGACACCATCTACCATCCGGTCGGCACCTGCCGGATGGGTAGTGATGCAAACAGCGTTGTTGATCCGAAGCTGAAGGCACGCGGTGTCGAAGGGCTATGGATTGCTGATGCCAGCATCATGCCAAGGCTTGTATCCGGAAACACCAACGCGCCGTCGATCATGATCGGCGAACGCGCAGCGGATTTTGTGAAGACTGAACTGGCGGCCTGATTTCTTCTGTAAGGGCGTGTTGCGCGGATGGGCCGCGCTATGGTTTTTCTTAGAAGAAAGAAGGAAAGAAGAAAAAAGAAGGCGCGTAGCGCCAACAATGCTGATCGTGCTCGATTCCAACGCAGCTTATCTGATTGAAGGGCTAACGCCCTTCTTTCTTTTTTCCTTCTTTCTTCTAACGAAATCCGAAACTCACCCCATCCGACTGGAACTGAGGCCAGCTGGCTTCCTTCATTCCCCATCCTCAGCCCAGTGGAACACCTCTTCCAAAGGCTTGCCGAAAACCCGCGCAATGCGGAAGGCAACCTCCAGGCTGGGCGAATATTTGCCTTGTTCGATCGCGGCGATGGTCTGGCGGGTGACGCCCACTTTGTCGCCCAGATCACCCTGCGTCATCTCGCCTGACAGGAAGCGCAATGTTTTGATCTCATTATCAAAGGGAAGGCGCGGCATGGCTCAATATCCCCGACGATAATAATATAGTTGGGCGCCCACGCGGACGAGTTCTGCAATCACCGCCGTAGCGATCAGCAGATTGAGTCGGCCTGCTGGGCTAATGTGATAAAATATGGCAAACAGATTGGCCCAGACACCCAGTATCAACGGATAATAGGCCGCGTGCGTGCCCTTCAGGTGGATGGTTTTCTCGCGCTCATCTTCTTTGAGATGCGCCTCCTTTGGGGTGCGGATGGCCAAAGCAGCAGCGGCAACCGACATCGACCCAATGATCGCAATCGTAACCGGAACCAGCATTCCGGCCGTCGCCAAAACGCCGGCTGGTGTGTTCACAATTGACCAGGGATAGCTCAGAAAGAACCAGCCGAAGGAAAGTGAAAGACTGATAAAGGCAACCCAGTGAATTTTCTCGCGGAACGACATGTGCAAACTCCATGTTAGGTGATTCGCACTCAATGTTAGTTATATTTAACATCGAGTCAAATTTTATTTACGTGTTCGCCTTTCGCGCTTTTTCCCCTGCGCATTAGCGGCTAAGCGCCAAAACCATGTCGACGACGCCCAAAACGCTCACCCTGCCCGTATCCACCAGCCGCGCGAACCCCACGCCGCAGCCGATGAAGCGCCTGACGGTGCCGCGCATCCGGCAGCGCAAGGGCGGTGAACCGCTGGTAATGCTGACCGCCTATACTGTGCGGATGGCGCAGCTGATGGACCCGCATTGCGACATGCTGCTGGTTGGCGATTCGCTGGCGCAGGTGATTTACGGCCTGCCGCATACCGTTGCCGTCACTATGGAGATGATGGCGCTGCACGGCGCCGCCGTGGTGCGTGGCAGCTATCATGCCGCGGTCATCGTCGACATGCCCTTTGGCAGTTATGAAGCCTCCCCCGAGCAGGCCTTCACCAATGCCTCGCGCCTGCTGAAGGAAACCGGAGCCGCTGGCGTCAAGGTTGAAGGCGGCAAGGTGATCGCGCCGACGATCGAGTTTCTGACGCAGCGGGGCATACCCGTCATGGGCCATGTCGGCCTCACGCCGCAGGCGGTGAACATCCTTGGCGGCTATGGCGTGCGCGGCAAGAGCGCTGCCGAAGCCCGCCTGATCGTGCAAGACGCCGAAGC
>JAGNSY010000198.1 GCA_017987825.1 Sphingorhabdus sp.
CATGTTGCAGGCGCGCGGCTCCTTGGCTTGCTGCACCGGTTGGATGAAAAGCAGATCATTGCCAATGTCGCGGCACCGCTGCTGCACGAATTGGCTGCGCGTGTGCGCACCGTGGTGCAGCTTGGCACCTTCGAGAATGACATGGTGACGTACCGGATCAAGACGGGGCGCGGGGCGAACGCCCTGTTCACCCGGATTGGCATGCAGCTGGAGGCCTATTGCTCGGGCATGGGAAAGGTGCTGCTTGCAAATCTGCCAGTGGCAGAACGTGAGGCCTATCTGGCGAGCGGGCCGTTCGTGGCCCTTACCGAGCATACGATTGTCGAGCCTGCCCGGCTGCGCGAGGAACTCGATGCCGTGCGGAACCAGGGCTTTGCTATCGACGATGAGGAAGTCTCGCCAGGCCTGCGCTGCATGGCCGTCCCCCTGCGCCGAAGCGACGGCAGGGTCCTGGCGGCGATCTCAGTGTCGCAGGCGCTAACGTCCCGCCGGCGGCTGGACGACGCGCCATTGCGTGCCTTGCTGACAGAAACCGCACACGCCATCGAGCTTCAGGCTTTTGCTGACACCCGGTGAGTTTCGAAACGACCCACGAGTTCCTAGTATGGCCAAAACCAGTGCCTCCACTTTTTGCAGGGCGCTCGGATATGGCGATCAGCAAGCAAGTGTTGAAGCAGCTTCTAGGGTCAGGACTCATTGATTGAGCCAGAAGATGACCGTTGCGGCAATGCAGATTGCTGACATGAAAGTGTGGGCGCAGCGGTCATAGCGGGTGTGGATGCGTCGCCAGTCCTTGATTTTGGCAAACAGGTTTTCGACCAGGTGGCGCTTTTTGTAGACCGCCTTGTCGTAGTGATATTGCACCTTGCGGTTGGATTTTGGCGGGATGCAGGGGGTGATTCCGCGCGCTGCAAGGGCATTGCGGAACCAGTCGCTGTCATAGCCCTTGTCGCCCAGCAGTTCCTTGGCGCGTGGCAGGGCATCGAACAGCAGAACTGCGCCTTTGTGGTCGCTCATCTGACCTTCGGTCAGCAGCATCATGATCGGGCGACCTTCGCCATCGCAGACCGCATGGAGCTTCGAGTTCAAGCCGCCTTTGGTACGCCCGATACATCGGGGAAGAGCCCCCCTTTTAAGAGGCTGGCTGCCGTCCGGTGGGCCTTGAGGTGCGTTGCGTCGATCATGATCCGGTCAGGCTCCCCGGCCTTGCCCGCCAGCTCGACAAAGATGCGGTTGAACACGCCCAGGCGACTCCAGCGGATGAAGCGATTGTAGATCGTCTTGTGCGGCCCGTAGGATCGCGGCGCATCGCGCCACCGCAGACCATTCTTGATGACGAAGATGATCGCCGACACAATCAGCCGGTCATCGACCCGCGGAATACCATGCGATAGCGGAAAATGTGGCTCGATCCGGCGCATCTGCGCTTCGCTCAGCAAATACGGATGATCCATCGACAGCGCCTCCTTGACGCTGCCATTGAATCATATGTGGACGACCCCCTCTTACAAGGTCCCTGAGCAGATATTTTGATCGGATCGCTTGCGATCATATGTCCGGCCTCTGTGTGCGGTCGCACATGACCGCGGGCCAAGATGGTTTCCGCGACGCGTGTTCCAAACAAATCATCGACCTGCAATGGCCATTGATTCAACCGGAGTGTCAGGCGTTTCGGATCGATCGATCACACCATCTGTTCGCTCTCTTGCAAGTTCCAGCCTCAACTCAGCACGGTCGCGTTAGCTGTGCTCCCCGTGCCGCGATGAACTCTATACCGCGTTCGCCAATACAGGCGCGGCGGATCGGGATTTGTAGGGTTCGCCCGTTATCATCATTTTCCAGGCGATGCGCGCGACCTTGTTGGCCAGTGCCACTGCGACAAGCTTGGGCGGCTTGCGCTTGAGCAACTCCACAAGCCAAGAAGACACATTATTGCCTCGCCCCATCCGCACCTGTTGCAGAAGAGCAGTTGCACCCTGCACCAATGTGCTCCGCAAAGCCGCGTCGCCGGCACGGGTGATGGTGCCCGGCCTGGCCCTTCCAGCTGTCGAATGATCTCTGGGTGTAAGGCCAAGCCACGCAGCAAAATCCCGGCCAGATCTGAATAATTCAGGGGCCGGTGTCTTCATCATCAAAAGCGAAGCACCGATTGGACCGACGCCAGGTATCTGAGCGAGACGACAGCTGCATTCGTCGGCGCGATGCCATGCCATGAGCCGCGTCTCCACCTTCTCGATTTCCGCCTGCATATGTGCAAATTCGTGAGCGTGGAGCGCGAACAGGTCGCGCGCCATTTCCGGCAGCGTCTCATCGGCAGCAATCCGGTCGAGAAGTGGCGCAATATGCCGCATCCCCTTGGCAGCCGTCAGTCCCAACTCAACCGCATAGCCACGGATCGCATTGGCCAGCTGCGTGCGGTTGCGAACCAACCGGTCGCGCATACCCACCAACATCAGCGCTGCTTGCTGCTCGGCAGTCTTCACCGGCACGCTGCGCATCGTCGGACGGCTCATCGCTTCGCACAACGCCTCGGCATCGGCGGCGTCATTCTTGCCACGCTTGACGTACGGCTTCACATATTGCGGGGGCAACATTTTCACGTCATGCCCCAACGACTGCAGCTCCCGCGCCCAGTGATGCGAGCCGCCGCACGCCTCGATCGCCACAACTGTCGGCGGCAGCTTGCCGAAAAAATCCACCATCTCTTTGCGCCGAAGCTTCTTGCGTAACACGGGCTCCTCAGCCGAATTCACCCCATGCAGCTGAAAGACATGCTTTGACGTATCCATTCCAATTCGGGTAATCTGTTCCACGGACGGCCTCCTCAATTGAGATCTGCAACGACCTCATTCTGGCACACTTCGATGCCGTTCGGGGGTCGTCCACCCCAACAAATCATGCCTCATGCAAGCAATTTAATGGGTCCTGACCCTAGCCTGCGCAGCCACTATTACCAATGTCGATATAGACTATCAATTATTATCGTTTTTGACAATGAAAGCGATGAACTAACCGGGCATCCAATCTAACTACGCAAAACGTAGAGGTGGGAGATGGCCGTCATGGGAAGAAAAGTTCGAGTGTTGCGCTTGTCGCTGCGGTGTGGGTCGGGCCTTGCATTGGCCTTCACGCCTCTCGCCGCGATTGCGCAAGACGTGACGGAAAATTCGTCCGCGGAGTCCGAAGAAACCGAGATCATCGTGACGGCACGCGGTCGCGAGCAACGTCTCCTCGATGTACCGGTGGCCGTTTCGGTTGTTTCGGGTGCGGAACTCGAGCGCGGCGACCTCAGATCGCTACAGGACGTAACTGCCCGTCTGCCAAATGTGCGCATCAATAGCGGCACGAATACCGACGTGCTGGTGGTTCGTGGGGTCGGTTCTGGCGCCAATGTCGGTTTCGAGCAGGCCGTCGGCACTTTCGTCGATGGCGTCTATCGTGGACGTTCGCGCGCAACGCGGGCCGCTTTGTTCGATCTCGATCGTGTTGAAGTGCTTCGCGGCCCGCAGACTACGTTTTTCGGGCACAATGCCGTGGCCAGCGCGCTGAACATCGTGACGC
>JAGNSY010000199.1 GCA_017987825.1 Sphingorhabdus sp.
CTTTCTGGCATGTAGCTGGATTTGCACTTGGCGCGGTTACAGCTGCAATCGGTCCGGAAGCCGCGATGGCCTGCACGGCAGCAATCGAGACCGAGATCGACCAGCATTATGGCGAGCAGCTCGAAGCGCTTGGATCAGACGATACCGAATTGAGCGAGGTCATTGCCGAATTTCGTGCCGAAGAGGTCGAACACAAGGCGACGGCGATTGCGGAAGGCGCGGAAAGAGCCCCCGCCTATCCGCTTTTGAGCGCCACGATCAGGTTGGGGTGCAAAATGGCGATCCACCTTTCCAAGAGAATTTGATTTTGGTCATTGTGCGTTCATCGAAAAAGGCGGAGGGTTACAGGACGATGAGACTCATTCTTGCCTTTGCGCTATCGATCTCGCCGCTGGCCGTTTCGGCTCCCGCGGCCGCCCAGCAACGCATGCTCACGATCTTCGGGGATGACAAATGCCCTTCGGACACAATCTGCGTCGTCGCGCCGGAGACCGAGCGGTATCGCATCCCCAGAGAACTCCGGGAAAGTCTTAAGGACGAGGAAGCAAAAGGAGATAGGGAGAGCTGGGCCGTCCGGTCACAGGCAACGCTGAATGTGGCGAACAAGGCCCCCAATAGCTGTTCAGAGCCTACGGTCGGCGCTGGCGGATGGACCGGCTGCTTCATGAAGCAGCTGAAGGAATCCTACGCTGAAAAGACTCCTGAGCCAGAAGTCCCCTGAATCATAAAATTGCGGCGGTTGTTGAACGCTGGCCTGTTGCCGGGGCGTTCGTAATCGCGCGCGGCGCCAAGACGTTCGTTGATCTGGTTGTCGTCGAAATCCATGACGGCAGCCTCTCAGGACGCGGCGAAGGAACCCCGATCTATTACAATGGCGAGACTGCAGAAAGCTGCATTGCCCAGATCAATAAATTGCCGCCTGATGTGGATCGTGCCCAGCTCCAGCAACTCCTCCCGCCCGGTGCCGCACGCAACGCCGTCGATTGCGCTCTTTGGGATCTGGACGCGAAGCGCGCTGGCGTGCCGCTCTGGCAATTGGCCGGCCTTGCTCCGCCGCTCCCCCTTGTTACGGCCATGACTGTCTCGCTCGACCGGCCCGAACGGATGGAAGCCGCGGCGAGAGAGCTTTCCCGGCAGACCGCGCTCATCAAGATCAAGCTGTCTGGCGAAGATGACCTGGCCCGCGTCGCAGCTGTCCGGCGCGGAGCTCCCCACGCCCGATTGATTGTCGACGCGAACGAATCCTGGACCAATCGCGACGTCGCGGCCGAGGCTGCTGCACTTGTCCCCTTTGGCGTGGAACTCATCGAACAGCCGGTACGACGGGGCGAAGACCATCTGCTTGACGGGATTGCGTCACCCATCCCGCTCGGCGCCGATGAAAGCCTGCATGATCGATCCGATCTTGCGCGCTGCAGCGGTCGCTACCAGGCAATCAACATCAAGCTCGACAAGGCTGGCGGGCTTACCGAAGCCCTGGCCCTGAGGGCAGAAGCACAAGCGCTCGGTCTCAAGGTCATGGTCGGGTGCATGCTCGCGACAAGTCTCGGCATCGCCCCGGCATTCCTTGTAGCGCAAGACGCAGAGTGGGTGGATCTCGACGGTGCGCTGCTGCTGGCCAAAGATCGTGACCGCCCGCTCATCCTGGCGGGCGGCTTGCTCCGTAATAGCTGACCACCTCATATTCGATGCCATCGGGATCGAAGAAATGGAAGCGCCGCCCGGGCGCATGATCGCCGTGTAAAAAGAGAATCAGCCATTCGGCAATCACCTTGTCCTCTATCGCGTCGAGATCATCCACCTGCACCCCGACATGGTTGAGCGGCTCGCCCTCTTCAAAATGCGCGTCGGCGTTTTCCCCGTCCGGCCCGGTATAAAGCGCGACGAAACTGGCATCGTTGCCGACATGAATGGTAAAGCCGCCGTCGCGCGCCGGGCCGCGTTATGTGATCGGAGACAGGGCCGCGGACGCGCTGGCGGGTTAGGCTGGCCGCCCGTCCAATTGCGGGTCGAGCAACTGACCATCATCCAGCTGTACCCCAAAGCTGTTCAGCATCATCGAAACCTGGGTGTATTGCCCTACCGTCATCACCAGATCCATCTTCTGCTTCTCGGTAAGAAAGTCCAGCGCGGCCCAGCTGGACTCGCTCACGAAAAAATCGCTGGTCAGATCGTCTGTCGCGCGCAGCAGTGCCCGATCATGTGCGCCCCAGATTGCGGCATCGGGGCCCGTTTTGATTGCCTCGATCTCGGCCTCGCTCAGCCCGCAATCAAGCCCGATCCGGTGATGTTGGGTGAATTCGTAACCCGATCTGCAATTGTATCCGGTGCGCAGGACGACCAGCTCGCGGTCACGTTCATGCAAGGCGTTGCGCTTCGACAGGATGTAGTTGCCCCAGGCCAGAAATGCCTTCAATGCCTTGGGCGCGTGCACGAGGGTGCGAAAAATATTGAGCACTTGCCCTTCCGAACGCGTCACCGACCGTCCGGGCGTCAGAAAGGGCAAGAGCGCCTCGCGCTGGTCGTCATCAAGCGTGCCGAGATCGACCGGCGCGATGCGTGGTGCCCGCAAACGCATGTCAAAGAATCTCGAACAGTCCGGCCGCGCCCATGCCGCCGCCGACGCACATTGTCACGACGACATATTTGGCACCGCGACGCTTGCCTTCGATCAACGCATGACCCGTGCAGCGGGCGCCAGTCATGCCATAGGGGTGGCCAATCGAGATCGAACCGCCGTTGACGTTCAGCAGGTTATCGGGAATGCCCAGCTTGTCGCGGCAGTAAAGCACCTGCACGGCAAAGGCCTCGTTCAGTTCCCACAAGCCGATATCGTCGATCTTGAGGCCGAATCGGCCAAGAAGCTTGGGGATTGCGTAAACCGGGCCAATGCCCATTTCATCGGGCTCGGTACCTGCCGCTGCCATGCCCACATAGCGGCCAAGCGGCGTCAGGCCGCGACGTGCCGCCTCGGCTGCCTCCATGACCACCACGGCTGCAGAACCGTCGGAAAGCTGGCTGGCATTGCCTGCGGTAATCACACCACCGTCAATCACCGGCTTCAGGCTCTTCAGACCTTCGAGCGTCGTTTCTGGGCGATTGCCTTCGTCCTTCGAGATCGTCACGTCATGGAAGGTGACTTCCCCGGTTTCCTTGTTTGCAACGCCCATCTTGGTCGCGACGGGGATGATCTCGTGATCGAATTTCCCCGCGGCCTGCGCTGCCGCCGTGCGCTGCTGGGACTGGAGCGAATATTCATCCTGCGCATCGCGGCTGACACTGTAACGCGCAGCAACGATTTCCGCTGTCTGGAGCATCGGCATATAGATGTCGGGATGCATTGCGACGAGAGCATCGTCCCGCCCAACCCGCATCTCCTTTGTCTGGACGAGCGAGATCGATTCCTGGCCGCCTGCGACGACAACATCCATCCGGTCGACAATGACCTGCTTTGCAGCGGTGGCGATCGTCATGAGGCCGGATGAACACTGGCGATCCATGCTCATCCCCGGCACCGAAATCGGCAGTCCGGCGC
>JAGNSY010000200.1 GCA_017987825.1 Sphingorhabdus sp.
TGTGTTGGTCATCGTCTGCACCGCAATCGGTGCGTCGCCACCAATGGGAACCGAACCGACCATGATCTGGCGGGAAGAACGACGCGCGATATCGCGCCAAGGGCGTATGGAAGACATGTGGGTGATATAGGGTTGCTTGCCGTGCGGGGCAATCTCTGCAATCGCGTTGTACAGGAAGGCCTCCTCGCGCCCTACCTTTCGGCATATGCCGTTGTTAATATGTAATATTTAGATTTGACTCTAGGTTACAAGAGGCGCAGCCTCCGCGCTCCTTGTCCTCAACCGGATATCTGGGTCGCCCGAACTGGCGACAAGGTGGGGTGCTCCAAAGTTTGGAGCCGATAAGAGGAGGAAAGTCATGCGTAAGTCTATGCTTGCGGCGTTGATCGCCGTGCCCTTTGCCATGTTCGCTGCATCGTCGGCAGCCGGGCAAAATTATCCCTTCACCTCGGGCGATTATGAGGAAGTCGGCATGATCGACGTCAGCGATGGCGGCGGATATGAATATGCGACATTCCTAGCCAATACATGGCGCAAAAATCAGGAATATGCGAAGTCAAAGGGCTGGATTACCGGCTATCAGGTGCTGACCAATATCCATGCCCGCCCCGGTGAACCAGATATTTATCTGGTGACATCCTTCACAATGCTGCCCGATGCCGCCGAGGAAGAAAAGCGGGCAGCGGCTTATCGCGAGTTCATGAAACAGACTGATGCCCAGATGGACGCGGCTTCGGGCGACCGGGCGAAATATCGCACAGTGATGGGCTCGTTCCTGCTCCGCCAGCTGAACTTCAAATGACATGGATTGGCGGGCGCGCTTGCAGCGCCCGCCTTTTACCCGCTATGCGAACAGCATGAGCTGGAAGAGAGAGATCGAGAATCTGCGCGCGCGTGAAGTGCTGGCAGAAAAAATGGGGGGCGAGGAAAAGCTCGCACGGCAGCACGGGCAAGGAAAGCTCGATGCGCGCGAAAGGTTGAAGCGCCTGCTCGATCCGGACAGTTTCCGCGAGATCGGCAAGATCGCCGGGCGCGGCACCTATGACGAAGCGGGCGAACTCACCGACTTCGCACCATCCAATTTCATCTTCGGGCGCGGCCAGATCGATGGTCGCCCGGTGGTCGCCTCGGCCGATGATTTCACCGTGCGCGGCGGGGCGGCTGACGCGGCGTTGCATCGCAAATTCGTCCAGTGCGAAAAGATGGCGCACACGATGGGCCTGCCACTGATCCGGATGATTGACGGCACTGGTGGTGGTGGCTCGGTCAAGACGCTCGAAGATACCGGCTACACCTATGTGCCCGTCACCCCTAGCTGGGAGGACATCATCAAGAATCTGGAGACGGTGCCGGTGGTGGCCCTTGCACTCGGCCCGACGGCGGGCATGGGTGCGGCGCGCACCGTTGCCAGCCATTATTCGATCATGGTGAAAGGGCTGAGCCAGCTCTTCGCTGCTGGCCCGGTAGTGGCGGCACAGATCGGTGACGAGCTATCGAAGGAGCAACTAGGCGGCAGCGAGATCCATGCCCGAAACGGCGTGGTCGACGAAGAGGTGGCGAGCGAAGACGAAGCCTTTGCCTATGCCCGGCGCTTCCTGTCTTACCTGCCGCCTTCGGTGGGCAAATTCGCCGCACGTACCGCCTGCACCGATCCGGTCGACCGGCGTGACGAGAAGCTGCTCTCGATCGTCCCGCGCGAAGACAAACAGGTCTATTCGATGCGCGCGGTGATGACCTCGGTGTTCGACAAGGGGTCGGTGTTCGAAATGGGCAAACGGTGGGGCCGTGCCGCGATCACCGCATTTGCCCGGCTCGACGGCTGGCCCGTCGCTGTGCTTGCCAGCGACCCGACATTTCTGGGGGGATCATGGGAGGCGCTGACCAGCCAGAAGGTAAAGCGCTTCGTTGAATTTGCCGAACAGTTCAAACTGCCCGTTGTGCATCTGGTCGACAATCCCGGCTTCATGGTCGGGCTGGAGGCCGAACGCACCGGCACGATCCGTTATGGCGTGGAGGCGATGAACGCCGTCTATAAGGCAACCGTCCCTTGGGCCTCGGTGATCGTGCGCCGCGCCTATGGCATTGCCGGCAGCGCGATGTCGAATGGTGAGCGGTTCCAGTACCGCTTCGCATGGCCCAGCGGCGACTGGGGCAGCCTGCCGATCGCAGGAGGACTTGAGGCGGCCTATAAATCCGAGATCGCGGCGGCCGACGACCCGGCAGCAAAGCTGGAGGAGATCAAGGCGCGGCTGAACGCCGTCACCTCCCCCTTCCGCACGGTTGAAAAGTTCAATGTAGAGGACATCATCGACCCGCGCGATACAAGGCCCTTGATGTGCGAATTTGCTCATCTGGCGTGGGCGAAATTGGGGGCGGCCTAACCCCCGTTCCGCCATTTCCAACCGCCTTCGGTGCGCGCGGCATAAATCGGTAGGGGTGCAAAGCCAGCGATCAGGATCAAGGGTAATGACACCATTGGGCGATCTCCGAGCCCAACAGCCAGCCCGATAATCAGCGCCATATGTGCAACGAGCAACACCCAGCCCTGCCATTTGAACGGCAGCCCGGCGCCATAGCCATAGCGTTTGGCCCGGAACCAAGGGCCTTTATCCATGAAATGATGTAGCATTTTCGGTCTCCTTCTTAACGGCCCGACCTCTTCTTCGCCCGATCCTGCTCCCGCTTGATCTGCAGAAGTTCCTCAAAATCGACAATCTCGCTGCGCGCCTTCATCCAACGCATCATGGCCAGCGACCAAAGCACGATCGCGGCGATGTAAAGGATGATGTAGAGCGTGGTCAAAGCGTCGGTTTGCGCGCCATTCATCAGCCACATGAACAGTCCGGTCAGTGGCATCAAAGCCAGCACCCAGAAAATCGTGGCACGCACTCCTTCGGCATTGCGTGGTGCAATTTTGAACGACCATTTTCCTGTTCTATAGAAAATGAACGGCTTGTCTTCGTCGCGCATCCTTAGTCTCCGCTATCATTCATAGCCCGAACCTTCTTTTGCGGGTGGACGTCCACGGCGCGGGCCCTCGGTTACACCAACCTTCACCCCACGCCGTTCCAACGCGTCACGCAACAACACCTCCACCTGCGCATTCACACTGCGAAAGTCACCGGCCGCCGCCCGCTCGATCGCGGCATAGAGCGCCGGATCGAGACGGAGCGGAAAGGCTTTTTTGGCAGGTGGCGACATGGTCAGGTCTACTGGTAAAGCGAGCCCGTATTCACCACCGGCTGAGTGTCACGTTCGCCGCAGAGGACGACCATCAGGTTGGAAACCATCGCCGCGCGACGTTCGTCATCAAGCTCGACGACATTTTTCGCCGACAGCATCTCCAATGCCATTTCGACCATTCCGACCGCACCCTCGACCAGCGTCTTGCGCGCGGCGACTACCGCCTCTGCCTGCTGGCGACGCAGCATTGCGCCCGCAATTTCCTGCGCATAGGCAAGGTGGGTGAAGCCGCATTCGTCGACGGTGATACCGGCAACCGCCAGCCGCGCCATCAGCTCGGTGCGCAATT
>JAGNSY010000042.1 GCA_017987825.1 Sphingorhabdus sp.
GCGTGGATCGTCATGATCTGCAAACCACCGCCCGGTGCATCGAGGATTTCGGCGAACAGTTTGCGCGCATCTGGTAGCCGCTCTTTGGCGTAATCGGCGCCAATCGCGCGCAGTTCGGCGGCCAGCAGCCCATCCTTCATCTGCACCCAGCCCGCCAGCTTGCGATTGATACGCTCGGCCATTTCTGCGGCCGCCGCCTTGGTGAAGGTCAGGCAGAGAATCTCCTCTGGCTTCGCCCCCGCCAGCAACAGGCGGATGACGCGCGCCGAAAGCACCTGAGTCTTGCCCGAACCTGCCGATGCGCTCAACCAGACATTGGCGTCGGGGACGACGGCTGCCTGTTGTGCCTCGGTGAGGTTATGGACCTCTTGGTTGACAGCCTCAGTCGACATCGCCGACCTCATTCCAGTTTGCACCCCCTAGCCACTCATCCAGCCGCATCAACTGGTCATAGTCTTTATAAACGGCATAGTCGGGCTTCAGCTTTGCCGTGAACGGGGCGTCGCCAAAAATGCGTTCGGCGATAACCTCACTCGCCTTGCCATCTGCAAAGCTTACAAAGGTTGCTGCATCGGGCTGACCATCTGTTGGCTTTTTTGCAAAGGTCGGCTCACAATAGCCAAACTCTCCGTCTTTCTTCGACAGCGACCAATATTCATAGCCTCCGACTTCGCCTGCAACTTCCTTGACGCCACCGGTTTCAACCAACAGTCCCGCCAGCCCCAGTTGCAACGCATAGCCCGCATTGACCTTACCTTTGGATGGCGGACCGCCGGTTTTATAGTCAACGACCACCAGCTTGCCGTCGGCTTGTCGATCGATCCGGTCGATGCGGCCATGCACGCGGATGCCGGATATCTCGCCCTCGGCGCGGACTTCGGACGCTGCAATCTCACGACCTGCCTGCGCATTCGCCTCGATTTCCGAGGCTACCCATTGCATACCTGCCATGATGCGCGGTTGCCATAACAGGCGCAGTTCGGGCGTCACTGATCTATCGGACAACACGTTCTCGGCAAAACGAATCAGGTTGTCAGGAATACGGTCGCCGGTCTTGGTCCAGTCTTCGATAATCTTGTGAACCAAAGTGCCCTTCCACGCGGGATCGGGATCGGCGTCGACTGGCTTGAGTGCATCGAGCTTCAATATGTTACGGGCATAAAAAGCGTAGGGATCGGCCTTGAGCATATCCATCTGGGTGATCGAGATCGCCACCTTGCGCTGCTCGGGCAACGGCATCGGCGCAGGCCGGGGATAATCGCCTGTAAGCTTCTCAACCCTGTCGAGTTGCTTTCCCAGATTCACGGCACGTGTTTCAATTTGCAGCCGTTCCCCCATCAACGCCTGCAGCCGGAGGAGGAAACGCGAAGCGATAGTCGGGCCGGACCGGTCGCGTCTGGCACGTGTCAGTACAACCTCAGGTGCACCCAGTGCGCTGGCAAGATCGTGCGCCGAAAGGCCGATATTGCGATCCAAACCTGGCATGTCGAGCCTTCGCCGCAGATGCGGGGCGAGCCACGGGTCTGGTTGGGGTAGTTGCGGCCAGCTACTCTCGTTGAGGCCTGCGCAGATTACGAGATCGGCAGACTGTAACCGCGCCTCCAGCAAACCATAAATGGCCACTCGCGGGTGACGCCCATAGGCTGGCCGGATACTGATATCGGCCAGCATCGATGCGAGCAGGTCTGGATAGGAAAGCCCATCGGCATCAGACAGCGCATCGAGTTTCTGCGCTGACAGGTCTTCGACGAACTCGGCGAGGCGACGGCCTCCAGCGCCTTTCCAGATCGCTCCATCGGTTAAATGCTCGGCAGTCCTAGTCACTGCATCAAGGTGCGCCGCCAGATTGCGTCGACCGCTGGACACCTGTGGCAGCAATTCAGTTTCAACGACGCTCCACCACGCGCTCAACTTCGGGTCCGCCCGCTTGTCTGCAACTTTTTCGGCAATGACCTGCGAAATAGCACCAGCGCCCGTTCGCATCTGCGGGCCACGCAACACCATGTCTAGCGCACGCACCTGCTCAAGCCACTCCAGACGCCCTTCGCCGCTTCGAACCAGTGGATGTTTGAAAGCAGACAATGAAGGCACGGGCGCCAATCCGCTGGCCAGCATTTGCGATAGCGTCAGGAACAGCACGCCCGCCGGTTGTTCCGCCAGCGGTTCGCCAGCGCTGTCATCGGCTTCGATGTTCCATCGCAGCAATTGTGCCGCCACCCGTGAAGCGATTTCGCGGTCAGGTGTCACCAGAGCGACGCGTTTTCCCGGAGATTCGATTGCCTCCCGGATCAACACCGAAATTGCGCGCGCCTCTTCCGCACTGTCTTCCGCTTCAACAAGGCGGACATGATCAAGCGACCGCCGCTTGGGCGACAGTCCCTGCCATTCGACTGTCTTTTCAGCGATGCAGAAAATGTCCTGCACGGCCTGCGATAAGTGCGCTCCACGCAAGGTTGCAGCGCTTTTTCCGGGAAACGCTGTCACTTCGTCGCGCCTGACGCCCATCCGATGTAGAAGCAGTTTCAGATTATATTGCGGGTGTGTTTCCTGTTGGCGTGGAGCCTTTGCGGTATCGCTTCCTTCTGCTGGCACGTCGAAGTTACCGAGCGCATCCCAATCGGTTTCGGGCATCGTCAAATCGACATGCGGCAAGAGCACCAGTCCCTGCGACAGCCCTGCAATTTGCGACAACAGATTTGCGATGGCGGGAGCCGCAGTCGTTATCCCTGCCGCTATGACAGGGGCGACCGGTGGATTTGTTTTCAGCCTTTGCTTCAACCGGTCAAGCAGCGCATTCCGGCGGGCGGCGGGTGACAGCAAATGCCGCTCCGCCAACCAGGATTCGCTTTGGCGACAGAGCAGCTTCAGGCTGTCATAGGCCTTTGACCAATGGTCAGCGAGATCTGCATTGTCATGGTCCAGTTCGATGTCGTGGATCGATTTTTCTTCAACCTCCAATTCGTTCAACGTCTGCACCAGTTGCTTGGCCAGATGCAGCGCCTCCGCCGCGCTGGCATCGCCCCGTTCCTGCCGGATAAGGGCAACGAGCTTCAACAGCCGTTCAATGTCGGGAACTGCAGGAAAAGGCGTGGTTTCATCCTGCGAAAATGGATCGAGCAATGGGCCGAGCTTTTCATCGAGTGCCAGATCGCCAATGGCGACCATTCGCGGAAGCACAAGGCCCTTGTCGGCTGAGCGAACGAAGGCCGAAGTCAGCGCGGAAACAGCGCGATTATTCGGCAGGAACAGCGTAACATCGGCAAGCCCAAGCAGATCATCGCGGTAGCGTTCAACGAGCCAATCCGAAAGCGCGCCCGAAAGGTCGGTTCCAACCGGAACCGTCTGCACTTTGGCTCGGATAGCTTCAGCCATGCACTGCCAGCGCGGCTTCAGTTGGTGCTATCGCTTGCGGAGAGCCTATGTCGTACCAATCGCCTTGATGCACCAGCCCGAACAGCCGCCCTTCGGTAATCGCGCGATCCCAGAAAAAATTGGTCGAAAACGGGCCGTCGGGCGCTTCGCGTATCAGGCGATGGCTGATCAACTGGTTGCCGGTGTAAATCCAGGGTGCGCTATCATGATAGCCGCGACGGATTAGCCGGCTTTCATCGTCGAGGAAAAAATCACCCTTTCCGCTGTGCTGGAAAGCGCGTTCGCGCGAGACAATGAGCAATAACCCATCCATGCGCTCGCCATCCCATGCGTCCGCAAGACGCGACAATGCATCGGACTTGCCTTCATCGGTCCAGATCGCATCGCTGTTGAGGCAGTAAAAGGGTTCGGCATCGATCAAATGTTCGGCCTTCACCAGTCCGCCGCCGGTTTCCATCAACAGGTCGCGCTCGTCGGAAATCGCAACGCGCAAATCTTGGGCATGCTCAGCTAGATGGGCTTCAATCTGCTCAGGTAAATAGTGCACATTTACGACGACTTTTCCGATTTCCGCCAAACGGGCTTTGTCCAGAACATGGTCGAGCAGGGTCTTGCCCGCGACCTCGACAAGCGGCTTTGGCTTTTTCTCGGTCAGCGGGCGCATACGCGTCCCCAGACCGGCGGCCATAATCATCGCGGTGTCGACCTTGGCCATATTCAGGCCGCCCGATCCATAGGGGACTGCGCGCGCACCTCTTGCGGGATGTTACGGTCGAACCAATCCCGAAGCTCAACCAGCCCCGGATGGGCAAGATCGCGTTCGAGCAAAACCCACATACGCGGCAGAAAACCGAGATAGCGCTCTTTACCGTCGCGCTTCCAGAGCCGTGTGAAAATTCCGATTATCTTGGTGTTCCGCTGCGCGCCGAGCAGCGCATAATGCAGATCGAAATCGGAATGCGGCTTTGCATTATCGCGATAATAGGCCAGCATCTTGTCTTCCAGTTCCGGCGATACATCCCGCCGTGCATCTTGCAACAGCGACACCAGATCATAGGCTGGATGCCCCGCCAGCGCGTCCTGAAAATCGATGAGACCCTGCGCGCCGTCGGACAGGAGCATGATGTTCTCGGCATGATAGTCGCGCAGCACTGTCACCTGCTGCCACTTCTTGTCGAACAGCGGCGCCAACGCCCTGCCCCACAGCGCGTCAAATTCGGCTTTGTCGACGGCCAGCCCCATCGCAGGCATATACCATTCGGCGAGCAATGCTGTTTCGCGCAAATAGGCTGCGGCGTCATAAAGCGCGACGTTGGCTACAGGAGCCTTTTCCAACGCGATCAGCGTGTCAATCGCCTGTCTGTATATAGCAGACTCGTCCTCGGGATGCGCATCGAGATGCTCACGCATCCGCTCATCGCCAAAATCCTCAATCAATATCAGTCCGCGAATCAGATCTTCGCCATAAATGGCAGGCGCCCGAAATCCGTTTGCGAGCAGATATTTCGCGACATGCAGGAAAGGCCTCGGATCCTCATGCGGCGGAGGCGCATCCATCAGCATCGCTGTCTGGCCATCACCGTTCCGGACACGGAAATAGCGACGGAATGAGGCATCGCCCGCCAGCAGTTCAACCTGCGCACCCGGCCATCCGGCTGCGTCCAGAAATTCATCTAGCCCTTCGGGCAACCGGACTTCGCTCAACTCCGCTTCCTCTTGTCTTCTATTTTGATCGTCCGCGAACCATCCGCTTGCGGTGTAATTTCGATCGCCAAATCGGGATTTCCTAACGCCGCCCCGCCCTTGCTCGGCCATTCGACCAGCACGACACGGTCGTCATCAAACAATCCCAGTTCTTCGAGTTCTTCAGGATCGTTTAGCCGATAGAGATCGGCATGGACAACGGGCAAGCGCATGCCGGGTTCGTCATATTCGTGGATAATTGCAAAGGTTGGGCTGGAAACATCGCCATCGAAGCCCAGACTGGCGATGATCGCCTTTGCCAGCACGGTTTTGCCTGCTCCTAACGGGCCTGTCAAAGTCACAAGATCGCCTGCCGCCAGTTGCTGCGCGAGGTAAGCACCGAAACGTCGCATCGCCTCCTCATCGCGGATGATCATGCAGAAGGCGCCGTTCGCGGTAAACGCAAAGCAACTGTGGTCCCTGCGCCGGGTTGCGATTCCAGCTCGAACTGGCCGCCATGCAATTCGACCAGCTTGCGCGCCAAAGGCAGGCCAAGACCGCCATTGATTGCCTGCCCTGCCGCCGCTTTCTGGCTGCGCAAAACCGGATCGAGCGCCATCGTTTGCGCCTGTGCATCCATCCCCGGCCCATTATCCGATACGACCAGCGTAACGCCATTCCTGTCACCTGACGCGTGGATCAGTACGCGCAGACCATCGCCCCCATGCGTCAGGGCATTGTCGACAATGGCGTCTATCGCCTGCTTCAACCGGACCACATCGCCCTGGATCGTTCCGGCATTGGGTTTGACATCAAGCACGAGCACGGCCTTTGCCTTGGCAGCAGCCTCGCCCGCAGACGCCTCAACTGTGTTCACGAGTTCGGCGATGTCGACCGGTTTACGTGCGACCGGCAATGCTCCGGCCTCGCTTTGCGTGAAGTCGAGCACGGCATTGATCTGCTGTCCGAGGCGCTCCGCTGATTTCGATATTGCGTCTACATAATCTTTTGCTTGCGGGGGCAGTTCGCCGCCAATGCCTTGCTGCAGCAACTCGGCATAGCCGCTGATCGAGGTCAGCGGCGTGCGGAATTCGTAACTCATATTCGACAGGAATTTGCCCTTGATCGAATCCGCTTCGGAAAGTGCTGCATTGCGATCACGCAGTGCTTGCTCGATCTGCAGACTGTCGGTCACATCGAGCATCGCGAGCAAAGCGTTGCCATCGGGCAAAGGCACTGTCGAAAGCTGGAATATGCGGCCATCCGCGAAGGCGATCCTGCTCTTGCGCGGTTGCCTTGTGCTGATCGTCATCTGCAGCAGTTCGCGCAATATCGACACATGCGATGGCTTTTGCAGGCTTGGCGCCAGCCGGGGAAGAAGCTCATCAAAACGGGGGTGCTGCGCGAGAAGATCCTCTTCAACACCCCAAATTTCCTCAAACCGGCTGTTCCAGATGCTGAGGCGCGTGTCGGCGGAAAAGACTGAAACGGCTTCAAACAGATTGTTGAAAGTTGCTGTGCGCACCCGCAGCAAAGTATCGCGCGCGCTGGCCAATTGCGCTTGCTCGGTGCGGTCTTCAAAAATCAGCAAAAGCCCATTGTCGGCGGTGGGTTGCCCAACAAGGCGCAAATGGGTGCCATCGGGCAGCAGCCAATTCTCTTCAACCGGCGCCGCGATATGAAACCAGTTTTCACGCTCGGCCCGCCATTCAGGGAAATCGCGGACATCGGGCATCTTCCCGCTTTCGCGCATACGCTCAAGGACACGGGCGAACTCGGGTGATTCCGAAAGCCATTCTTCGCGCATACCAAATTGACGCTGAAACGGCAGATTCCAGAAGGTGAGCGAGCGATCTGCCGCAAATTGGGCAACAGCTGCCGACATCTTGTCGAGCATGTTACGCTGTGCCTCCGCCTGTCTCCGGGCATCGGTGCGCGCGTTGATCAGTTCCTGCATGTCGATGGCTATGCCACCTACGCCGACTTCCCCCATCGGGATGTCATATACCTTGATCTGGCGCCGTTCGCCGCCAATTGTTGCGGAAACGAGACGCTCCACCGGCTTGCCAGCCTCCTGCGCCTTGGCCGCCGCGCTGAGTGCGTTGACCCCATCAACGGGTTCGACCAGCTCGATTTCATCGGCAACGACATCGTCGCCGCTTTGGCCATCCACCGCCTCGACATAAGCTGTGTTCACGAAGCTGAGGCGATAGTCTGGGCCTCTGTGCCACATGGGCAAGGGCGATGCTTCGATCAGGCCAGCCAGCGCCTGAAACGCGTTGCGCGCCATTATGGCGTCGCCCTCAAGCCGTTCCAACTCGCGAACGGTATCTGTCAGGTCAAACAGCCAAACCAATGAAGCGCCATTGGGATATATCTGCGAATCCGCCAGCACGACCCTCGCCATGAAGCGCTTGTCCGAACCGGCGACGCTCAATTTTTGCGAGAGCGTTTTGCCCGTGCGCTGCGCTTCGCGGATCAGTTCGGAAAGGCCTTGCCAATCCTCTGCCGCGTCGGCCACGGCAAATTCACCGACCAGTTCGGAAATTGTCGGGATCGGCCGATCAAGACCAAGAAGCCGGAAAAATCGATCTGACGCCTCCAGCTTTCCATCAGCACGCACGATCGCTGGAAAGGCCGGAGCTGTTTCCAGCAGACGACTGAGACGCGCGGTTTGGCGCAATGAGGCACGTGCTTTGCGCTGCATCGACAGGCCTTTCCAGATGGCGATAGACGCGCCAACTATCCAGGCTGCGAGCAGCAAACCAATCAGTGCTGTAGTCAGGCTTTCGCCCTGCATCGGGGTTTCCGTCCGAAAGAAAAATCGTGTCGCTGCGGTGCAACGAATGCGGGGCTGACGCAACAAAAAAGGCCCGCACGCGGCGGGCCTTTGTCTTTATCGAACTATATACCGATCAATAGCGATAATGCTCAGGCTTGAACGGCCCTTCGGTCGGAACGCCGATATAGCTAGCCTGCTTTGGCGAAAGCTTGGTCAGTTTGACGCCGAGCTTTTCCAGATGCAGCGCCGCCACCTTCTCGTCGAGATGCTTGGGCAGCACATAGACGTCGTTCTTATATTCCGATGTCTTGGTGAACAGTTCGATTTGCGCCAGCGTCTGGTTGGTGAAGCTCGACGACATCACAAAGCTCGGGTGGCCGGTGGCGCAGCCCAGATTGACGAGGCGGCCCTTGGCAAGGATGATGATCTGCTTGCCATCGGGGAATTCGACCAGATCGGTGCCCGGCTTCACTTCGGTCCATTTGTAATTGTCGAGCGCCGAGATCTGGATCTCGCTGTCAAAATGGCCGATGTTGCACACGATGCTCATCGGTTTCATCGCCTTCATATGCTCGGCAGTGATGACGTCTTCGTTGCCGGTCGCGGTCACGAAGATATCGCAACGCTGCACAGCTTCTTCCATCGTCACGACTTCATAGCCTTCCATCGCCGCCTGCAGCGCGCAGATCGGATCGATTTCGGTGACCATTACGCGTGCACCACCCTGGCGCAGAGAGGCAGCAGAACCCTTGCCGACATCGCCAAAGCCAGCGACGCAGGCGACCTTGCCGGCGAGCATGACGTCAGTTGCTCGACGGATCGCGTCGACCAGCGATTCCTTGCAGCCATACAGATTGTCGAACTTCGACTTAGTCACGCTGTCGTTCACATTGATCGCAGGGAAAGGCAGCTTGCCGTCCTTGGCAATCTGATACAGGCGATGGACGCCCGTGGTGGTTTCTTCCGACACACCCTTGATGTGCGCGACCGACATGGTGAGGTAACCCGGCTTCGCTTTGATGAAGGCTTTCAACGCACGCTGGAATTCAATCTCTTCGGCATTTGACGGCTCGGGCATTTCGTCACCGGCTTCGATGCGGGCGCCCCAGAGCGCGAACATGGTGGCATCGCCGCCATCGTCGAGGATCATATTGGCAGTTCGGCCAGTGCCGTCATCCCAATCGAAGATCTTGCCCACATAGTCCCAATAATCGGCCAGCGTTTCGCCCTTGACCGCGAACACCGGAATGCCAGCTGCGGCAATAGCGGCGGCGGCATGGTCCTGCGTCGAGAAGATATTGCAGGTTGCCCAGCGCACTTCGGCACCCAGAGCAACGAGTGTTTCGATCAGCACTGCGGTCTGGATCGTCATGTGGAGCGATCCGGTGATGCGCGCACCCTTCAAAGGCTGCGAAGCACCATATTCGGAACGCAGGGCCATAAGGCCGGGCATTTCGGTTTCAGCGATGGCAATTTCTGCGCGACCAAATTCGGCAAGCGAAAGGTCGGCGACAACATAATCTGCAGACACAGGAAAACTCCGACTAGGGGATTGGAATTGCCAGCCCCCTAGCGGAGATATCTGTGCAAAGCAATCCTAATATAAAGATTGCTTTATATGACTGCTCAGCGTCGAGACGCTATGGTCACCGAACATGCTTGCGAGGCTTGGCGGGGCACGCCGACAACCTCGTCAGCAATTAAGGCAAGTGTCTTCACATCCTGACGTCCACGTGACAATTCGCCCGACAGCTTTTCCAGCTTGGCACAATCCGGATCGCCATGGCCACCGCCATAATAGTTGGAAAGCGCGATCATGAACCGGTCCAGTTCGGCAAAGGCCGCTTTTTGGCCCACGGTGCGAGCATAACGCGCTTTGATGATATTGTGCTGGCTCGCCAATACATCATTATTTTGGCGTACAAACCGGTTGTAGTCACTCAAGAAATTGTCGTTCCCGAATCTGCAACGCAGCGCGGACACCATCAGCATCTGGTTCATATTGGCGATGCGCGCTGCATCCTGTTCGGCATTGGTCCAGCAGGCCTGTGCCGGTGTTGCCACCAGCGAAACAGCCAATAGAGCTGCCGCGATACTCCCTTTAATCTTCTTCATTTCAACACCCCTCCATCTAACGTGGAGAGGCGACAATGGGCGATCGTGTTTACCGAAAATTCAACCTGCGTAATGAAGGAAAATTAACCATGCGGCCTGTTGCCCGAATGTCACGCCCGACGAACAAGCACGCCTTGGAACGGGCAAAGACAATCCCTATTTGATTGGCACTCGCATCGCACTATGCGTCACACGACGCGTATATTTTTGGCCAAGGAAGGAAATGCCATGACGATTAAAGTAGGTGATAAACTCCCCGACGTGAAACTGGTTAAAGCAACTGCGGAAGGCCCGCAGCCGGTTCAAAGTTCGGATTATTTCGCTGGCCGCAAGGTAGCGCTTTTCTCTGTTCCGGGCGCTTTCACCCCCACCTGCTCGGCCCGCCATCTTCCCGGCTTTGTCGAAAAAGCTGATGAACTGAAGGCCAAAGGCATCGATGAAATCGCCTGCACCGCCGTTAACGACGCTTTCGTGCTGGGTGCATGGAACAAGTCAGGCGGTTCGGATGCCATCACCATGCTGGCAGACGGCAATGCCGATTTCGCCGAAGCCGTCGGCCTGACCATGGACGGTTCGGGCTTTGGTATGGGCAAGCGCGGCCAGCGTTTCTCGATGGTCATCAACGACGGCGTTGTCGAACAGATCAATGTCGAAGCCCCGGGTGATTTCAAGGTAAGCTCAGCCGATCACATGCTCGGCCAGCTTTGACGCGACGCTGAAACAACAATCTGAAACAGGGTGGTTTGCGCCATCCTGCCAGCACAAGGGCGGGGCCTCCCCCGCCCTTTTTGCTTGCCAAATCGCATGAAATGGAGAATCCGCCTTCATGGCCAATAAACAGACACAAGACATAATCCGCCAAATCACCGAACATTACGACGCTTCCGTTGAACGGCTCCGTCAGGCACTGGCTGCCTATCTGAAAGATCGCACCCTGCCCGATATGGCAGACCGCGCCATAGGCGCATTTGCCTATCCTGAACTGGTCATCCGCTATCACGGCACGGAACGGGACAATGCGGCTAACCTCGCCTTCGGTCGCCTGGAAAAACCCGGTACTTACAGCATCACCCTGACCCGTCCGGAAATCTTTGGCGATTATCTGCGCAGCCAGATCGACCTGCTGGTCGATCAATATGAACTCGAAATGCAGGTTCGCCCCAGCAAGCAGGAAATCCCCTTCCCTTATGTCCTCGACGGACTCGAACTGGGCGATGTTTCGCCGACCGAGCTGTCGAAATGGTTTCCGGCAACCGATCTGGCAGACATAGGCGATGAAGCAGCCGACGGCTTGCTGATCGCTGGTGAACATGGTTCGCCATTGTCATTATTTGACGGCTTGCGCACCGATTTCTCGCTGGCACGATTGAAGCATTACACCGGGACCCCGCCAGAGCATTTCCAGCGCTATATCCTGTTCACCAACTATAACCGCTATGTCGACGAATTCGTCGCATGGGCCTGCCAGCAGGTCGGCAAGGGTCGATATACCGCTCTGTCCGGCGCAGGTGGCCTGTATGTCGATGAAGCCACCGAAGATCATGCCCAACTCGTTGCTGACAGCACCTGGCGCAAGCACCAGATGCCGGCCTATCACCTGATGGCAGAGGGCGAGAGCGGCATTACCCTCGTCAACATCGGCGTCGGACCGTCCAATGCGAAAAATATCTGTGATCACCTTGCGGTGCTCCGCCCCGAAGTCTGGTTGATGATCGGCCATTGTGGCGGGCTGCGCGATACGCAGCGTATTGGTGACTATGTGCTCGCCCACGCCTATTTGCGCGACGACAATATCCTCGACCGCGTACTTCCGCCGGAAATCCCGATCCCACCGATCGCTGAAGTCCAGCAAGCGCTGGAGGCTGCCGCAGTGCAGGTATCGGGCACCAGCGGCGCGAACCTCAAAAGGCGTATGCGCACGGGCACCGTCGTGACCACTGACGACCGTAACTGGGAATTGCGCTATACAGACAGCGCCCTTCGCTTTTCTCAGTCGCGCGCCGTCGCCATCGACATGGAATCGGCCACCATTGCAGCACAAGGCTATCGCTTCCGCGTCCCCTATGGCACGCTGCTCTGCGTTTCGGACAAACCGCTCCACGGCGAAATCAAGCTGCCCGGGCAGGCCAATCGCTTCTATGAGGAAGCCATTGCCGCGCATCTGCAGATAGGCATCCAGACTTGCGAACTGCTGCGCGAAGCTGGCAACAGTCTTCACAGCCGCAAGCTGCGCGCCTTCAACGAACCCCCTTTCCGCTGAGGATTATCATGGAAATATGCCCACCCCTTTCCCGCTCGATTGCAGGACGCGTCGCCATCGTCACTGGAGCTGCCAGCGGTATGGGCCGGGCGACCGCAATCCTGTTCGCCGGCGAAGGTGCCAAGGTTGCAGTTACCGACCTAGATCAGGCGTCCTGTGATGCGGTAGTGGCCGAAATCAGGGCCAATGGCGGCACTGCAAACGCCTATGCTCTCGACGTTTCAATTCATGACGCGATCAAAACCGTGGTCGCCAATGTCGCCAGCGATTTTGGCGGCATCGACATCCTCGTCAATAATGCCGGTATCTCGGCATTCTGTCCGCTCGATGCGGACGATGAATATGATGCGATCTGGGATCGAGCGCTCGCTATTCTGTTGACCGCGCATCAGCGGACGGTGCGTGCCGCTCTGCCTTGGCTGCGCAAGAGCGATGCCGCCCGTATCGTCAACATCGCTTCTACCGAGGGGCTAGGTGCGACGCCGGGCGACACGCCCTATGTCGCCGCAAAAACCGGCGTTACCGGCCTGACCCGCGGCATGGCTGTCGATCTGGGCAAGGAAGGCATCACCGTCAACTGCATCTGCCCCGGACCGATCCGAACCGGCATGACCAACAATGTCCCTGAAGACGACAAGATGCTTTACGCGAAGCGCCGCACAGCGCTGCGCCGATATGCCTGGCCTGAAGAAGTCGCGCACATGACGCTCAGCCTTGTTCTGCCGGCGGCGAGCTTCATCACCGGCGCGGTTATTCCCGTCGATGGCGGCTTGATGGCGCGTAACGCCTGATTGCGGTCAGGGTGTGGCGGGCGCTGGTGCTGAATTGAACATCGGGCCGAAGACAATGTCGACTTTTACATTGGCATTGGCAACAACATCGCCCTCATTGGCCGTGCCGCCCTTGGGGGTCGTAGAAATGCCTGACGAAACTTCTTCGATCC
>JAGNSY010000043.1 GCA_017987825.1 Sphingorhabdus sp.
CCAGCGTTCCTTCAACTTCATAATGGCGATGTGGTACCCTTGTGTTGCAAGCGCAAGGCATTGCGCGCGATTTCTCGGCAGGATTGCCAGGCCGTGCGTCAGAACGCGGCACGGGGCCGGCATCCGGCGGATGCATTTCCGTGTATTCCTCTCAATGCCCCGGTTTCGCTTCGCCCCCGTCGCACACAAAAGCGAAAGCCGATCCGGCGCATGCTCCGGATCGGGGATTCAATTCCCTAGAAACTGCATCAGAGAGAGCAGGAACGGCGAAACGAAGAACAGCACCCTGATTGCCTCAATCGACATCGACCCGGCGATCGCAAGAATCGGATGGCGGATGCGCAGTTCGAGGGGTGCAGGGCTGAAAATCATCATCCAGCCAGCCTATCGCCTGCAGCTTTCGCGTTGCTTGGCAGATATGGTTAACGACAATCCCGGCCTGGCAAGCGTCTGATGGTGTCGACCGTCCAGACTGTTGCGTACCTCGGCCTTGAGGCGCGCAGTGTCGAGGTTCAGTGCCAGGTGGCGCCCGGCAATCCCAAATTCGCTGTCGTTGGCCTTCCGGACAAGGCCGTCGCCGAAAGCCGCGAGCGGGTCCATGCCGCGATCTCGGCAATGGGACTTTCGCTCCCGCCCAAACGGATCACGGTCAACCTTTCGCCCGCCGACCTGCCCAAGGAAGGGTCGCACTATGACCTGCCCATCGCGCTCGCGCTGCTTGGCGCAATGGGTGTGGTCGATGCGGAAACCCTGGCCAGCTATGTCGTTGTGGGAGAACTCGGCCTCGATGGCCGCGTTGCGACGTCTCCTGGCGTCCTGCTTGCGGCTCTTCATGCGGCAGAACGATCGCTTGGTCTTGTCTGCCCCGCGTCGCAGGGGCCAGAAGCAGCATGGGCCGGGCAGGTCGAAGTGATTGCCGCCCCGGACCTGCTTGCGCTGCTCAACCATTTCAAGGGCAGCGCCCTGCTGCGTCCACCCGAACCCGGGGCAGTCGAGCCCCGAATTGTTGGCCCCGACCTTGCTCAGGTCAAGGGTCAGGAAACGGCAAAGCGGGCCATCGAAATCGCAGCCGCCGGTGGCCACAATCTGGTGATGGTCGGGCCACCGGGTGCAGGAAAATCTCTGCTGGCGGCCTGTGTGCCGGGCATCTTGCCGGATTTGACCGCAGCCGAAGCCCTGGAGGTTTCAATGGTTGCGAGTATCGCAGGTGAATTGGGCGGAGGCAGGATGATCCGGAACCGGCCCTTTCGCGCGCCGCACCATTCAGCGTCGATGCCGGCGCTTGTGGGTGGCGGCCACAAGGTCAGACCCGGCGAAGTCAGTCTTGCCCATCTCGGCATCCTGTTTCTCGATGAACTTCCAGAATTTCAGCGTACCGTTCTCGATTCGCTTCGCCAGCCACTTGAAACGGGCCGCGTCAGCGTTGCCCGGGCGAACGCTCATGTCACCTTTCCCGCGCGCGTGCAGTTGATCGCTGCGATGAATCCGTGCCGCTGCGGCCATCTTGGCGATCCGGCCCTTGCCTGCGCTCGCGCGCCGCGATGCGCTGCCGATTATCAGGCGCGCGTCTCCGGGCCGCTCCTCGATCGGATCGATCTGCACATTGAGGTCGACGCCGTGAGCGCTGCGGACCTGGTCCTGCCCGCACCGTCCGAAGGATCAGCCGCTGTCGCGGATCGCGTCAGGGCAGCGCGCGATCTGCAGACCGCCCGTTACGCGGGCTCTGCGACTCGAACCAATTGTGAAGCGGACGGTGAATTGCTTCAGAATGCAGCAACGCCAGACGAACCGGGACGAAAACTGCTGACGCAAGCGGCAGAAGCCATGCGACTGACCGCGCGCGGCTACACCCGGGTCTTGCGCGTCGCTCGGACGATCGCAGATCTTGGTCAGTCCGAAGGCGTTGGCCGGATTCATATCGCCGAAGCCTTGAGCTATCGGCGACGCCCGCCGCGCAATTGATCTTTGGGACCAGCCAGACGCGATGTCCTGCAACGCCCGATGCCAATTTTAGGATTGTAGGTTGCGGGCGCCGGGTTGCTTGTCTAAACGCAGCGCCGCTGACCCGTTTTGGGCCCCTGTGGTGAAATTGGTAGACGCGCTCGACTCAAAATCGAGTGCCGCAAGGCGTGCTGGTTCGAGTCCGGCCAGGGGCACCAATTCGGAACAAAGCTGGGCACCGGTCCCAGCCTTGTTCCCGAGCTATCCTGCGCAGCGAGTGTTTGGAGTAGGATGCTCTTCGATCCCATGATGCGAACCTCTCCGGTATCGACCTCGACCCGCTGGGCGAGCGATCTAAGATGATCTCGGCGATAGCCACCACCAGCAACCCGCATCCTCAGCCTTGCAGCTTGCGCGAACTTCTCAAGCATTTCTGGCGTGATCGATTTCCTCTCACCGCTCCCAAGCGATGCGGTGGCCCGCTCGGCATCTAGGCGTGCCTGATCACGCGTAGCTTTAAGCGCGGCAATACGTTGTTTGAAATCGGCATCGCCCATGTCGGCTACGCCTGTCTCGATTGCGTCATAAAGCCTGTTGAGCCTTTGCTCCGCCTCGGTGGCGCGTTTGTTGAGTTCCGCGATATGGGTTTGCTTGCGGTCACGCTTTTCGTGGCGGCGATCTAATATATTGGAGAGTATCGCTTCCAATCGCGCAGGCTGGAGTAAGCGCTCTTCCAGATGACCAGCTACCAAATCGTCAAGCTTCTCCATCGGCACGGTCAAGCCTGCGCAGGCGGTCGGCCCCTGCCGCGCTTTGGTCGAACAGGTGTAATAGCGATAGCGTCCACCCTTTCCAGTACGGATGGTCATTGCGCCTCCGCATTTGGCACAATGGATGAGGCCTGTGAGCAATGTAGGCCCGCCAACGACTTGTGGAGGGGTTGTCTTTGGATTGCGGGCTTTCATGTGCGCCCTAACCGCGTCGAACGTCTGCTGGTCAATAATCGCTGGCACATTGACGTTGACGATGTCGGATGGCGGATTGAGCTTGCGATCCTTACCATAGCGATTGAACTCATGACGTCCGGCATAGGTGGAGCGGGTCAACAGGTCATGGACAGAACTGCATCCCCAGCGGCCACCATCTCGTGTGGTGATGCTCTTTGCATTAAGCCAGGTTGCGATGGCCTTGATGCCCATAGGTCCAGATGCACCATCGCCCTGCAACGCAAGCTTGAATATTTGCCGCACGGTGTCTGCATGGAACGGATCGATTTCAAGCTTCTTCTTGGTCTTAGCGCCACGATGTTCGGCAACGACCGTGCGATAGCCAAAGGGCGGCAATGATCCGTTCCAGAAACCTTGGCGGGCATTCTCCCGCATGGCGCGCAGAACATGCTTGGCGGTTTCTTTGGACTGATACTCGTCGAATAACGACATGATCTGGCGCATCATGACGTGCATGGGATCATCGCCCATCTCTTGCGTAATCGAAATCAGTCTGACGCCGTTCTTGGCCAATTTGCGAATGTAGAACTCCAGCTCGAAATGATCGCGGAAGAAGCGCGAGAAGCTGTGAACGACGACGACATCAAAGGCAGGTGGCTTGCTGGTGCCTGCCTCAATCAACCGCTGGAATTCTGGACGACGATCATTGGTGGCAGATGCACCTGCCTCAATGAAAGTATCAATGAGGCTAAGGCCCTTTGCCGCGCAATAGGCCTCGCCCTGCCGCTTCTGGTCAGGAATAGAAACATCGTGCTCGGCTTGCCGCGCCGTCGATACCCGCAAATACAGTGCAGCTCTTGCACCCGTCAGGTTGGGTTGTGCGGTCATTGGCAAGGCCTCCTTGTCAGATCATCATTGCGGCCCAAGCAGCTCATCAAACAGGTTGCCAAACCACGCTTCGAATATATCCACTTCGGCATCGGTAACAGGGACAGGTGATTGCCAATCATCGGTAACGCGCCAAGTGGAAAGATCGTGAGCAGGCGGTCGGCCACTAAAAGGCCAAGGATGCCCAAGCAGCGCCTCAAGCTGCTGCGAAGAGTTGGGAGTGTCTTTGCAATACGATCTAGCCATCGCTGCAAGATCGCAGCACTGCGCTCCAACACGAATAGCCTAATCCTGCGCCACAGCACTCCCCGCACAATAGCGCGGTAATACAGGCTGGCGGAAAGCATAGGCCATTGCGGAGCATCGTCGGCGACACTCCTGCATTCTGTGCATATCACAAGCGATGGATAAACAGCCATCGCGCCAACGCCTAATCTTTCGCTGGTGGCAGTTCTTCGCGCTGCTGCAGTTCCTTTTCCACGGCTTCGCGGATGAACACAGCAACGCGGCGATTGCCCACCAGCGCCTTGATACGACTGATCGTATTTGCAGATAGCCTGACAGTAGTCGGCTTCATTCCAAGCGGCGGACGTCCCATCCCATCGTCGTTATGGAACGAGGGAGAAATGTCCAAGCCAAACCCGTTGACGCAACCGTTTATTTGATTATACGACATCGTTTACTGAGTAAACGCTATCGTTTACCAGCGCAAGCTCGATTTGTGAGCTGCTGAAAACTGCTGCCAACGAATCAATCTGGATAGTGGCAATCAAAAGGAACTGGTTATGGCTGAACTGCTATCAACAACCCCGTCACGGCGCACGATTTTGGGAGCAATGGCATTGACTGCCGTTGCAGCCGCCCCGTCATGCGCGGAAGGGCTGGGAGATGATCAAGGTGAGAGAAAGCTCCCCATGCTGCAACGAACACGCACAGGGAGGAAGTTGAGCCGAGTACGATATCATAACGCTGAGCACTTTTTGGAAACGATCAATGTCGGCGGTCCTATGCGCCAGAATGATCTGCTCTACCGGTCGGGTATCGTCGCCCAGCTTGCTCTCAGTTCGCACCTACTAGATGTTGGCTTCGCCGACACATGGTGTGCCAAGTATATCGGGCTGCACGTTTCCAAATCGCTTCAATACGCCAACGCATCTGGCTTTGGTCACGACTGCCGACAGATGAATCGTTTGTCGATTGTCTTGTCGCCATATGGCCAATGGAGAAATCCATCATGGGATGGTGCGCATCGGAACGATGGCGAGTTTACGCTCGAAATAATCTTGCCCCTTCTTCGGGGATTGCTCGACAGAGCAGCGGAGGTAACGGGCCATTCCCTGCCTTGCGGCGTACTCCGATAAACATGACCGAGAGAGGACATTGCTTACAAATCTATGGCACAATACGAGGTGCCATACCGATTTGCCCCAGAATTCTGCGGTTCTCAGAGTTTCGGTATGGCTCGGAATCCGATGTGCCATACAGAATCTGCGTTATAATCTAACCACTTAGATGCCTCGGTATGGCATCCCTTTTATCTTGCCCTCAAGATAATACGCCAGACCGCTACGCGACTGTTCTATCACTCCGTGAAAAAGATCGTACCGCATTCACGGCTGGCGTACAGCTTTTCCGCAGATTTCTGAGGGTTTCAGAAATTCTGTACGCCTTGCCTCAAATGGTGGCGCACAAAAAAGCCGCAGAAAACCGACAAAAAACAGGCCCTGTACGCCTGTGCTTTTATCTTGCCGTCTTAAAACTACGCTATTTTGCTACGCCAGTCCGCGAAAACTGACTTGTTGAAACGTACAACGATTTATTGCCATTTAGCCGATACTGGCAAATCCAGCAGTGCCTGGTTGCGGTGGTGAGCTAACTTTTGGCGGCGTCAGTTGCAGAATTGCATCAAGCACTTTTCCCACGTCGCGCTCATCACCAAGAATCACTTCCATGCTGCGGACGCATAACCGCACTTTGTCATCGGCGAGATCGTACCAGATTTGCTTGGCAACGCGGCGCGTCGTAACGAGTTCATTTCGGCGCAGCTCGGCGAGTTGCTGACTTAATGCAGGTTGCCCTATCGTTGTCAGTGCGTCGATTTCGCTGACGGTGCGTTCACCGCGCAACAGGCAAGACAAGATCATCAGCCGCTGTGGTTGCGCATAGACTTTCAACTTGTCGGCGGCCAAGCCAGCGCGGTCACGGCTTTCGAACAACGCGGTCATTTCGGCGCAACCGTCTGGCAAAACCAATCATCATGCGGCTCAAGGTCAACGGTGGTCGCCGGTGGGATGGCGAGTAAACTATCGCCCGGCTGCCATCCCTCTGGTGCGAGGCCTTCGCCTTCGTCAGTGACCTTCAATGCTTGTAATAGGCGCAGCATTTCAATGACCGAACGGCCTACATTGTGCGGATAACAGGTGATTGCCCGAACCACGCCTTCTGGATCGATAAAAAAGCTTGCCCGCACCGCAGAGCTATCGACGGCTGCGTCATCAATCATGCCGAAGGCGCGACCGATAGCCATAGATGGATCTTCGATGATCGGGAACGGCACTTTAACATCGAACTTGGTCTGGATCGCCCTGACCCAAGCCAGATGGGAATAAAGGCTGTCCACCGACAGCCCAAGCAACGCGCAGTTAGCCGCTTCAAAAGCCTCGGCGGACCGTGAAAGGGCTAAGAACTCCGTGGTGCAGACGGGGGTAAAGTCAGCAGGGTGGGAGAAAAAGATAAGCCAGCGACCGCGAAAATCGGACAGGCTTCGCTCGCCGAACGTGGTCCTTGCACGAAAATCCGGCGCCTTTTCACCTATCCTGATCGGCCTCGAAAAAGGCGTTTGCGCATCGTTCATGTCTTCATCCTGTTCATGCTTTGGCGCTGCCACGAGACGCCTGTTGACGCAACATAGATAGTGTATTACACAGTTTATGTAAATATGAATTTATAGGAGTTTCCCATGATCGACTCGGCTCTTGCCAAAGCTAGCGTCCAGATTGCTGGTGCGCCGCAGGACATGCCTGTCGTCAAATCCTTCTTCGACGAACCGACCAATACGGTCAGCTATGTCGTCCATGATCCCGAGAGCCGACGCGCTGCGATTATCGACAGCGTGCTGGACTATGATCCAGCTTCGGGTCGCACCTCCTTCTCTTCTGCCGATGCGATTATCGCGTATATCGGGGAGAAGGAGCTTGCCGTCGATTGGTTGCTCGAAACCCACGCGCATGCTGACCATTTGTCGGCAGCGCCCTATCTGCAAAAAAAGCTTGGTGGGAAACTCGCGATTGGCCGTGAAATCATCCATGTGCAGAATGTCTTCGGAAAAATCTTCAATGAAGGTACTGATTTCGCCCGCGATGGCTCCGAATTCGACCATCTTTTTGAAGACGGCGACCAGTTCGAGATCGGCAACGTCAAGGCGACTGTCCTCCACGTCCCAGGTCACACGCCCGCCGATTTAGCTTATGTGATCGGCAATGCCGTATTCACCGGCGATACCTTGTTCATGCCGGATTACGGGACAGCGCGGGCGGATTTCCCCGGCGGGGATTCGCGAATGCTGTTTCGCTCGATCCGCCGTTTGATGACGTTGCCAGAGCAAACCAGATTGTTCCACTGCCATGATTACAAGGCCGCAGGGCGTGACAATTACGCTTGGGAAACAACAGTCGGCGCGCAACGGGTTGGTAATGTCCATGTTCACGAAGGCGTTGACGAAGACGACTTTGTGGCGATGCGGGATGCACGCGATGCGACATTGTCTATGCCCAAGCTCATCTTGCCTTCGATACAGGTCAATATGCGCGGCGGTCATTTGCCAGAGCCAGAGTCAAACGGGACGCGCTATCTTAAAATCCCGTTGAATGCCTTGTGATGTTGCCGGGTTTTCCAAATGCGATGCCGGTTGAGGGATTGGTCGGCGGCCTAATGATCGGGCTGGCGGCTGCCATCATGTTGCTCGGCCTCGGCAGGATCGCGGGCGTGAGCGGACTTGCTGCCCGCGCCGTTGGTATCACCCCTACGGGTGCGCCACGCAGCGTCGCCAGTGCCTTCGTCATCGGCCTACCGCTTGGCGCATGGCTTGTCGTGCGATTTGCCGGGCCGGTTGAGGTGACGTTTCCAGGATCGATCTGGTTGCTGTTGCTAGGCGGACTATTCGTTGGGTTTGGCACGCGGCTTGGATCGGGATGCACCAGCGGCCACGGCGTTTGCGGCCTCTCGCGGCTGTCGCCACGCTCGATGCTGGCGACGGCAATGTTCATGGGTGCCGGTTTTGCGACCGTCGCAGTGATGCACGTCGCGGGGATATTGTGATGCGTATTCTGATCGCGCTCGCTTCCGGCCTTCTGTTCGGCGCGGGCCTTGCGATTTCCGGAATGGCAGACCCAATGCGGGTTCAGGCTTTTCTTGATGTGTTTGGCGCATGGGACCCAACGCTCGCCTTTGTCATGGGCGGCGCGATGCTCCCGATGGCAATCGCGTGGGGCATCAAAAACAAACTCGCTGCGCCGCTTGCCGCTCCGTCATTCGATCTTCCAGCCACGGCCGCACTCGATCGCCCGCTGGCGATTGGTGCCGTCTTGTTCGGGATTGGCTGGGGCATTTCCGGACTCTGCCCCGGTCCCGCACTTGCCGACCTCGCGGTCGCACCATTTGCTGTCTTGCCGTTCGTTGCAGCGATGTTCGCCAGCATGGGGCTGCACCGCCTCGTACCAGCTCAAGCCAAGCCAAAAGGAAAACCGTCATGATAAAGAATATGGGCAATCTTGATCGCGCACTCCGTTTGGCCATCGTTCTCGCGATTGCTGCGGCATTCCTGCTGGGGAAATTATCGGGAACGATCGCACTCATCCTCGGTGCGATTGCGGTTGCATTCTTTCTTACCAGCCTCGTCGGGACATGCCCGCTTTACATGCCTTTCGGCCTTTCGACGCGCCACAAAAGCTAAGCCACATTTCAATTGAGCTGACAGGAAATCGCCATGACATTCAAACAAATCACACCGGAATTTTCTGTCTCAGGTCAGCTCACTTTGGACGATTTGGACGAGGCCGTCGCGCAGGGCTTCAAATCAATCATCTGCAACCGCCCCGATAATGAAGAAGTAGACCAGTTGAACGCTGACAAAGTAAAGGAAGCGACCAACCGGCTAGGGTTGGGCTTTGCCCATGTTCCCGCAATCTCGGGCGCTGTGGAACTTGAGGATGCACAGGCGATGGCACATGCAATGGCCGATCTGCCGAAACCAATCCTTGCTTATTGCCGGTCAGGCGCACGTTCGACCAAATTGTTCGAGATGGTTGGCGCGATGCCATCGGCTCAATCCGGCGAGAAGATTTACGATGTCGTGATTGTCGGTGGTGGCAGCGCGGGGATCGCGACGGCTGCCAGTCTGCTCAAGCGCAAACGCAAACTTTCAATTGCCATTATCGAGCCCTCCGAGGTTCATTATTATCAGCCAGGTTGGACGATGGTGGGAGCCGGGATATTCGACGCCGAATTTACGCGCCATACCGAAACCTCCGTCATGCCGCAGGGTGTAGAATGGATCAAAAACGCGGCATCCGGCTTTGCGCCCGACGATAACCGTGTGCTGCTGGCTGACGGCGGTTCGGTTGCTTATCGCGTCTTGGTTGCTTGTCCTGGGGTCAAGCTCGATTGGGAGGCCATTCCGGGTCTCAACGAAACGCTGGGCAAGAACGGCGTGACCTCCAACTACCGTTATGATCTTGCCCCCTACACCAACCGCCTCGTCAAAGATTTGAAAGGTGGGCGGGCCCTGTTCACCCAACCTCCGATGCCGATCAAATGTGCCGGGGCGCCGCAAAAGGCGATGTATCTGTCGTGCAATGTCTGGGAGCGCAGCGGCGTTCTCAAAGACATCGACGTGCAGTTTCACAACAGCGGCGCGGTGCTGTTCGGCGTTGCGGTCTATGTCCCAGCGCTGATGGAATATGTCGAGCGCTACAATGCACATCTGAATTTCGAATCCAAACTGGTTGCTATCGACGGCCCCGCCAAGGTGGCTACATTCGAGCAGAAACGCGGTGATACTGTCACGCGGGTCGAAGAAAAATTCGACATGATCCATGTCGTGCCGCCCCAGGTCGCGCCCGATTTTGTTCGCAGTAGCCCACTCGCTGCCGCCAGTGGCTTTATCGAGGTCAATGAAGCCACGTTACAGCATGTGCGTTACGCAAATGTCTTTGCGTTGGGGGATGCCTGCTCGGCTTCAAATGCCAAAACAATGGCCGCCGCGCGCAAGCAGGCACCCGTAGTTGCGGTCAATGTGCTGGCCGCGCTGGAGGGTAAGCCGCCCGTCGCCGACTATGACGGCTATGGCAGTTGCCCGCTGACAGTGGAGCGCGGCAAGATCGTACTGGCGGAATTCGGTTACGGCGGAAAGCTGCTCCCCAGCTTCCCGAACTGGCTGATCGACGGCACCCGCCCGTCGCGTCTGTCATGGCTGCTCAAGGACACAATCCTTCCGCCGATCTACTGGCACGGAATGCTCAAAGGCAATGAGTGGATGGTGAAGCCGCACATGATCGCGGCGAACGGATAAGAATGTGATCGACACGCTTCATTATGCGCTTGGCGGCGTCTCCGGTGTTCTGGTTGGTTTCGTTCTTGGACTGGTCGGTGGTGGCGGGTCAATCCTCGCGGTGCCGCTGCTCCTCTATCTGGTCGGGGTTAAGGAGCCGCATGTCGCCATTGGCACCAGCGCATTTGCCGTGGCGGCTAACGCTGCAATTGGCCTTTGGAATCATGGCCGAGCCGGAACCGTCAACTGGCGATGCGGATTCATTTATGCCGCTGCGGGTGTGGTCGGAGCGTTTGGCGGATCAACGCTGGGCAAAAGCATTGATGGTCACAAGCTCTTGTTGCTGTTTGCATTGCTGATGATCGCGGTCGCTGTTCTCATGTTCCGGCAACGCGGTGACGAAGGAATAGAAGGCGCACAGTGCAGCCGTGAAAATGTCGTAAAAGTAGGAGGCTATGGCCTTGGCACCGGAGTGTTTTCTGGCTTCTTCGGTATTGGCGGAGGGTTCCTGATCGTTCCAGGTCTGGTGGCTTCTACATCAATGCCGATCCTGCGGGCAATCGGCACGTCACTGATCGCGGTGACCGCCTTCGGCCTCACCACCTCGTTCAACTATGCGCTGTCTGGATTGGTCAATTGGCCGCTCGCTGGCGTGTTCATCTTGGGCGGCGTCGCGGGAAGCGCGCTCGGCACGCGCGCCTCAACAGCACTCTCGGCTGACAAGGGCAAGCTAAACACTGTGTTTGCCGGTTTTGTCATGATCGTGGCCTTCTACATGCTCTGGAAAAGCTGGGGAGAGCTTGGCCTATGACCCAATACGATCACCTCCAAAGTATAATCTAGTTCGTTACTTACAAAGGAAAACAACATGACTCTCCACATTGGCGACATCGCACCAGACTTCCAAACCGAAACCCAACACGGCCCTATCAGCTTTCACGAGTGGGCAGGCGATAGCTGGGTATTCTTTTTTAGCCACCCTGCCGATTTCACGCCGGTCTGCACCACCGAAATGGGCCGAACCGCACAGCTCGCGGGCGACTTCGCCGCGCGCAATGTGAAGCCGCTAGGCCTTTCGACCGATACCGCAGACGAACATCGCAAGTGGATCGAAGATGTCAACGACACCCAGCACACCGACCTGCAATTCCCAATACTTGCCGATGCCGATCTGTCGATTGCGCGGCTGTATGACATGATCCACCCAGAGCAGAGCGAGACGGCTGCCGTGCGTTCGGTGTTCATCATCGACCCTGACAAAAAAATCCGGCTAACGATGACCTATCCGATGAGCGTCGGCCGCAACTTTGCGGAAATATTGCGCGTGATCGATGCTTTGCAAACCAGCGACAAGTTCCGCATTGCAACACCCGCTGATTGGGAAGTTGGCAAGGATGTTATCATCCCGCCGTCGATCAAGGACGATGAAGCTGCGACGCTTTTCCCGCAAGGATGGACGACATTGCGCCCATATTTGCGAACCACCAACGTCGCCTGAGCAAGTCTGACATAGAAAAAGGGGATCGAGATGTTCGCAAATATTGAACTCTGGCTTGAGCCAGGCGCAAAGTTGAAGGCGCTGATCGATCTCCTGTTCCGTGTTCTCACCAGTCTGATCTTCATCATCGGTGGGCTGGGCCATTTTGGCCAGCATCAGATGATGCTGGACCGAATGAAAGAATCGCCGTGGGCGGGCTCCGTCAATATGATTGGCGATCCTTCTGTCCTGCTCTGGCTGTCAGGCTTCGCATTCGTTGTGGCCGGGACTACCTTGGCTCTCGGTTGGATGACGCGGACCTCGGCACTGGTTTTGTTCGTGACGCTCGTTCCGGTTACGATCACCACCCACCTAGTTCCTGATCCGTCGCATGTCGGACCGCTTTTCAAGAACATCGCTATATTGGGCGCGCTTCTGCTCATTTGGGCGCGCGGACCGGGCAGTTATGCGCTCGATAACCGGACTAGAGCCGAGTAATGATCGAATGTCGATCTGCTATTCAAATGACGCTCAGCGGAATTGATATATTTCCGGATGCCAAGCTTGCGATTGAAGACGTTATGGCGTTCGGTACAAATTAGCGATTCGCGCAGGTAGTTGAGCCTCGCAGGCATTTGGAAGGGCGATGATAACATGGATATCAACATAGGAATCGATGGTGCTTCAAGGGAGCGATCTGCAGGTGCTCTTAAGCAGCTTTTAGCCGATACATATACATTGTATCTTAAGACGCACGGATATCACTGGAACGTCGAGGGTCCGCATTTCCAGCAATTGCACCTGCAGTTCATGGATCAGTATACGGAAATGTGGAATGCCGTGGATAGCCTGGCTGAGCGGATCAGAGCTCTCGGACATTACGCTCCTTCATCTTATTCAGAAATGGGCGTTCTCTCATCCTTGAAGGAAGAAGATGGCCGACCAGCATGGCAGGAAATGGTCAGAAATCTCGCTGCCGGCCATGAACAGGTTGCCAATACAGCGCGAAAAGTTCTTCGAGTTGCGCAAGAGGTTGGTGACGAGGCGACGGCTGACGTGGTTACGCCGCGTCTAACTCTGCACGAGAAGACTGCCTGGATGCTTAGAGCAACCGCGAATTAGTCTTGAGTTGCGATGCAACATCGAACAAACAATTGTCGGAATGACACATGATTGAACAGGATTGGGCAATTATACTCGCCCGCATACAATTTGTGGTCTGAGCCCGAACTTCCTGCCAGTCATAAGTAGAGCCGGAGGCCCTGTTGGTGCCCATTATTGGGCGTGATGGCAACAGCCGGGTTGGGGGTTAACCCCCAACCCGGCTGGCCGGCTGACCGG
>JAGNSY010000201.1 GCA_017987825.1 Sphingorhabdus sp.
CGCATCGTCAAGCCGGTAAAATCAGGATTTGCGCAAGGGCGCGGTCGACCCACGCACCATCACTTCGTGCTGCAGCCGCTGGTGCACGATGGCTGGATCGGCGCAAAACAACTGGTTGGTCGCGGCATAAGCCAGCTCGCGCACGGGCTGTCGGATCGTCGTCAAAGGCGGCCAGACCAACTGGGCGAGCGGGGTGTCGTCAAAGCCCGCTACCGACAAATCCTGCGGCACATCAAGGCCGACACGATGCGCATAGGACAGCACGCCTGCTGCCATATCGTCGTTGCTGGCAAAGATCGCGCTGGGCTTTTGCGCGAGCTTCAGCAGCGCCTCTGCAGCTGCCATACCGCTTTCAAAATCGAACGTCCCGGGGCGAACCAATTCCGGTTCGTAAGCGATTCCGGCCCGGTCAAGTGCGCGGCGATAGCCGAAATGGCGCTGGTCACTCGCCATATGGTTGGGGTGGCCGACAACGAAGCCGATCCGCCTGTGCCCCTGGTTGATCAGGTGGGTCGTCATGTCATCTGCGGCTTGCACATCATCCATGAAAACAGAGCTTGTCAGCGCATGATTGGTACCCGGCGAGATGCGGACGAAGCGGATTCGGCGCCGCTCCAATTCGGCGAGAGCGGAGGGTGCATCGGTGACGGGCGACGATAAAATTACCCCGTCGACATGCGTCTCGTCGATTAGTCCGCCAATTTCGAGCGCCAATGTCGGCGAGTCGATATCAACGGGCTGGGCGAGCATCCGCACACCCTCTTCGCGGCACCGGTTCCACACGCCTTCCTGCACGGCATGGATATAATAGGGGCTGTGATTGTCATAGATCAGCGCGATCTGGAACGAGCGTGAACCGGCCAGCGTGCGTGCCGCAAGGCTGGGGCTAAAGTTGAGCGCGGCGACCGCTTCTTCCACCTTGCGGCGGGTTATGTCGCTGACATATTTTTCCTTGTTGAGGACGCGCGACACCGTTTTGATCGAAACGCCCGCTATTCGGGAAACATCCTTGATCGTTACGCGCATGGCATTTGGGTAACAGTCGGGCGAAAATCTGCAAGCGTCGAATCTGCCCTCTTGCCAAGCTGTCGATATTTTGTGACAAGGCTGTCATAGACACCGTTGTCAGACGGGATGGAGAGGAAATTTGACACAGACGGTTCGCTACGGCCTCGTCGGCTCCGGCATGATGGGTGTGGAGCATATCCAGAATCTGGCGATCACGCCGGGGGCCGTTGTTACGGCACTGGCCGATCCGACCGAAGGTTCGCTGGGCTGGGCCAAAAATGCGCTTGGCGCTGCGGCAGACGGCGTACAGACCTTTTCAAATTCGGCGGAGCTGGCAGCTTCTGGGTTGTGCGACGCGGTCATCGTCGCCAGCCCCAATTACACCCACCGCGACGTCCTTGTTCCGCTGTTCGATGCCGGTTTGCACATTTTGTGCGAAAAACCGCTCGCCACCAAGATCGAAGATGCCCGCTGGATTGTCGAACGTGCAGCGCAATCGCCGGGCGTTTTCTGGACCGCGATGGAATATCGCTACATGCCGCCTGCCGCCGAATTCATCCGGCAGGTGCATGATGGTCGCACCGGCAAGCTGCAGATGCTGTCTATTCGCGAGCACCGTTTTCCCTTCTTGCCCAAGGTTGCCGACTGGAACCGTTTTGCGGAAAATACCGGCGGCACGATGGTCGAGAAATGCTGCCATTTTTTCGATCTGATGCGGTTGATCACACAGTCAGAGGCTGTGCGCGTCTATTGTTCGGGCGCGATGGATGTGAACCATCTCGACGAAAGCTATGATGGCCGCCGCCCCGACATCATCGACAACAGTTACACCACGGTCGATTTCGCCAATGGTGTGCGTGCGATGCTCGACCTTTCAATGTTTGCCGACGGCGCCGAGAATCAGGAAGAAATCGCCGCTGTGGGCGACAAGGCCCGGCTCGATTGCCTGATCCCCGACGGCAGCCTCGTCTATTCGCCGCGCGTAGGCTTTCGCCAACCCAAGGCGGTTGAGCGCAGCCATGTGGCCGTCGATGAAACCGCGCTGAAGGCGGGCAGCCATCACGGATCGACCTATTACGAGCATCAGAGATTCAACGCCGCCGTGCGCGGTGAAGGCCCGGTCGAAGTGACCGCCGAAGACGGCATGCGCGCCGTCGCCATCGGCATGGCCGCAGAGATCAGCGCGCGCGAGAAGCGCGTCGTGGAAATGAGCGAATTGGGATTTTGAACGCCCGGTAACAGGGCGAATTAGGAGGACGTGGACATGAAGACATTATTATTGGCCAGCAGCGCGCTCGCGCTGATCGCAACATCCGCCCCCGCTTTTGCGCAAGAGGCAGAAGACGAAGGCGGCAAGGGTGCAGAAATCATCGTTACCGCGCAGAAGCGTGAGGAAAATCTGCAAGAGGTTCCGCTCGCCATCTCTGTCATCGGCGGTGATGCGATTGCCAATTCGGGTTCGGTGACGCTCGAAAATGCCCAATATCTGGTCCCCAGCCTGAACTTCCGCAAATCGGGCACGACGCTTAACCAGGCGCTGTTCCTGCGCGGCGTCGGCACAATCAATTTCTCGATTGCTGCCGAACCTTCGGTTGCCGCCGTTCTTGACGGCGTAGTTCTCAGCCGCGCAGGCGAAGGCTTTACCGATTTGGCCGATGTCGAGCGTATCGAAGTATTACGTGGGCCGCAGGGCACATTGTTCGGGAAGAATGCGTCTGCAGGTGTGGTCTCGATTGTAACCAAACGACCTTCAAACGACTTTGAAGGCACCGTCGAAGCCTCCTATTTCACCAAGGAAGAATATCGTGGTCGCGCCACGATCAACGTGCCACTGGGTGAAAATATCCGTTCGCGGTTCACCGGCTATTATAGCGAATATGATGGCAACATCCAGAACATCACGCTGAATCGCAAGGTCAACGGCTATAAGCATTATGGCTTTCGTGGCGCTATCGAAGCTGATTTAGGCGATACAGTATCCCTGCTGCTGCGCGGCGACTGGCGCAAGGCAAAGGATGATTGCTGCGCCGAAATTATCGGTACGCCGCCGGGCAACGCGTTGCCAGCTGCTGCATTGGCACTCACGGGTATCGACGGCGATCGGACCCGTCGTGTCGCCCAAAATCTCGTGACAGCGACCCAAGAAGAAAGTTGGGGCGTTTCGTTGCAAGCAGATGTTGAGCTTGGCGAGCATGTGTTGACTTCCATCACATCCTACCGCGGATGGGATAATACCGAAATCCGCGATGGTGACTGGCTCGACCGCGCTTATGCTGACCAGCTGCAGTTTACGGGCTCCCCCGGTCGCGTCGGGCTGGCACAGCTCCACGATTTTGGCCCGCAGACAAGCAGCACCTTCACGCAGGAGCTCCGCATTGCCTCGCCTACCGGTCAGTTTCTTGAATATGTTTTGGGGGCATATTATTCAAAAGCGGATAGCGACCGGACATTCACGCGGAACGTCATCACGTGCGAGATCAATCCTCGGCCG
>JAGNSY010000202.1 GCA_017987825.1 Sphingorhabdus sp.
TCGGCACAATCGGCGCGGCTGGTGGAGGTGTATCCACGGTCCGTACGGTTGGCGGAGGCGTGATCGTCGTCACGAGCGGCGGCGGCGAGACGACGGGCGGCTCGATCTGCTTTTCCGGCTCTGGCGGCGGTTCTTCCTCAGGTGGTTCTTCTTCCTTCACGTCGACGACGTTCAACTTTGCCTTGACCTGTTGCACCGCCTCATAAGCAAGGCCGGTAACCAACGCATAGCCAAGGAAAGCGTGAAGGAGCGCGACGATGATGATCGAGACTAGGCGGCTCGAACTCATTCCATCTTGATCAGCATATGCCATGCGGAAACTACTCTCCTACTTTCCCCAAAACGCGCGGACCGCTCGGCAAGCGTCACAAAACTAGAAGCCACCCAACTGGTCAGCGCTATTGAAATCTTTTTTAACGGCTGATTCCGCCATCGTCTTAGCGAGGCCCAAAAGCACAGGCAATCCGGATTCTGCGATTCATCCGCAATTCATCGGCCTTGCCCCAATCGATTGCCATGAATAGGAATGCAAATATCGCGCGCTTACCCTCAATTTGCACAGGATTCCCAAGGTGAAGACAGGATTTACCATGAAAACGGCTGCCAGCCTTGCCCTGTTGCTGGCAGCACCGGCTTTGCATGCCCAAGCACCGGTGCAAACACCATTTGCGGTGCCTGCACAGGGTGGAAGCTATGCGGATATTGCTGATCTGGTCGTAAACTCGCCGCTGATTCTTGACGCGCAGATACGCAAGGTTACCTCGCTTCCCGCGACCCAGACCGTGGGCGTGCCGGCAAATATCCAGCGCGTGCTGATTGACGCCGACGTCACGTCGCTGGTCCGCGGGACTGACGGGTTTGCGGCCAAGGCAAGGTTTCTGCTCGATGTGCCAAAAAATGCAAAAGGCAAAATCCCCAAGCTGCAGAAGCGACGCTATTTCATTTTGGGAAGCAAGGTCGGCGGTTCACCCGGAACAGTAAAGCTATCGCGACCGGATGCCCTGATCGAATGGAGCCCCGCCAACGATGCCACTTTGCGCGCGATCACAAAAGAAGCCGTGCAGATCGATGCGCCGCAAGCCATCTCAGGCATTTCCAGCGCCTTTCACAGTCAAGGAACGATAATCGGCGAAGGTGAAACGCAGATATTCCTGCGCACAGCGAGTGGTCAGCCGATTTCGGTATCGATATTGAGCCGACCCGGCCAGAGCAAAAGCTGGGCGGTGTCGACCGGCGATGTGATTGATGAATCCGCTGTCGCACCAGCGAAAAATACGTTGCTGTGGTATCGCATGGCATGCAGCCTGCCACGGACACTCGATCCCAAATTGGTCGAATCGAGCGAAGCCAAAGACATCGCCAATGCGCAATCGGACTATCGTTTTGTCATCGAGTCGCTGGGGCCCTGTGGCCGCACGCGGCGATAGCCGGGCTCCCGTTTGGGTTCAACGCGACGCGCCGGGCACCCACAATATGTCGCCACCCCGATCCTTGTTGATCAGGCGGCACAGCACGAACAGATAATCCGAAAGCCGGTTGAGATAGGTCATCGCCAGCGGATTGATGGCCTCGCCAGCCGCCGCCGACACCAGTGCGCGTTCGGCGCGACGCGCAACCGCACGCGCCAGATGCATCGCCGCTGCTGCGTCGCTGCCGCCCGGAAGGATGAAGCTGGCCAGCGGCTCCAGATGGTCATTGGCCTTGTCGATGGCCGCCTCAAGCGAGTCGACCTGCAACTGCACAATCCGCAAGCTCATCTCGCCCGGCGTGAAATCCTGACCCGGAGTCGCAATGTCGGCGCCCAGATCGAACAGATCGTTCTGGATACGGCGCAGCCCGGCGACCAGTTCTGTGTCGCCCCCGTCCCGCTCCAAAGCCGCAATGGCAATGCCGAGCGCGCTGTTTGCTTCGTCAACCTCGCCAATCGCATGCATCCGGGCATCGGCCTTTGACCGGCGCGAGCCATCGACCAGTCCGGTCGTGCCGTCATCGCCGGTGCGGGTGTAAATCTTGTTGAGCTTGACCATGCGGGTCGCTTTACTTGGCGAAAGCGCCGCCGATTACAATGATCGCCACCAGAGCAACGGCAATCGCCTGCCATTTGACGCGGGCAAACATCATCTGGTTTTGCCGGGCCAGCCCACGCGGCACGCCGTTTTCGTCGACATCATTATGGTCCATCGTGGCAAAGGCATGCAGCCCGCGCACAACCGCGAACACCACCATGCCCATCACGGCAACCAAGGCTATAATCAGCAAAACGCCCATCGATATTTCCTTATGTCGGCACCACGACCCGATAGCCGTTATGCGTTGCCGGGCATTTAGGGTGTCGCAACCGAGATGCCAAGCGGAAGCTTCCCTTGCCGCAATTGGTCGACCAGCGCGATACCGGATATCCCCTCGGCGCGCAACTCGGCCAAGGGCTTTGACAGGCGCGATTTGGCCAGCTTGTCACCCTTTTCGTCGAGCAAAAGCGGATGGTGCCAATAGACAGGCTCGGGCAGGCCCAAAAGCACCTGCAGAAGCCGGTGGATCACCGTGTAGGCAAACAGGTCCATTCCCCGCACGACATGGCTGATGCCGTCTGCCGCATCGTCAAGTGTGGCTGCCAGATGATAGCTGGCAGGCGCATCCTTACGCCAGAGGATGACATCGCCAAACAGCATCGGATCGGCAATTTGGGGGCCTGCGATCAGATCGGTCCAATTGAGTTCTCCCCTCCCCTTCAGGGGAGGGGTCGGGGGTGGGGCGGTGAAGGCATGAGATACGGATAGGCCCCACCCCAACCCCTCCCCTGAAGGGGAGGGGCTTAATAAGTTCACCGCCCGCTCCATATCGAGCCGCCATGCAAAATCGCCTGCACCGTCGACTTTGCCCTTGCAGCTTCCCGGATAGACGGGGCCGTCGGGGCCATGGCGCACAGGCTTATGCTTCAGCGCCTCGGCAATTTCGCTGCGGGTACACCAGCAGCGATAGACCAGCCCCATATCGTTTAACCGGTCGAGGGCGGCCTTGTAGCTGGCTATGCGCTGCGACTGGAATACAACCTCGCCATCGTGATCGAGGCCAAGCCACTCCATATCCTCGACAATCGCGTCGATATGCTCCGTTCGGCTGCGAGTGCCGTCAATATCTTCAATCCGCAGAAGAAATTTCCCGCCAAAAGCGCGAGCAAAATCATGCGCGCACATCGCCGAAAAGGCGTGCCCGATATGCAGCCTGCCATTGGGACTGGGCGCAAAGCGGGTGGCCTTTACCTGCTGTGGCGGAAATTCAATGCCTGCTATTTTACCCACAGAATTACCATATCTGGTGGTCGATGCCCCCTTGACGTCAATTTATGCCGCCATAATCTGCCCATTGTCAAAATGCTGTAACGTCCTTGGGAGAGGGAAGAAACAGTGTTAAATGAGGGGGAGAGGTCGAAGGCATGCATCACGCCGGATCATTCCAAGCCGCTGGTCGGGCACGACATCCCGATAACTGTCCTGCGCTT
>JAGNSY010000044.1 GCA_017987825.1 Sphingorhabdus sp.
CTTCCAGCACCGAATTTGGCCCGACCAATGAACCGGTTGTCGGCATCATCACTGAATGGATGACCGAAGAAGGTCTGCAGACCCGTGAAGCGGGAGGCGATCTGGGCGGCACGATGCGGCTTGGTGCTTATGAAGCGCGGTTGGCCGGTAACAGCCATGTCTCAGGTATCTACGGCTCGACCGTGATCTCGGAACGGCACCGGCATCGCTATGAGGTCAATGGTGCCTACAAGGAGCCGCTGGAAAAGGGCGGTTTGATGTTCTCGGGCATGTCGCCGGACGGATTGCTACCCGAAATTGTCGAGCGGCCTGACCATCCCTGGTTCATCGGGGTGCAGTTCCACCCCGAACTCAAATCCAAGCCATTTGACCCGCACCCGCTGTTCGCCAGCTTCATCGAAGCGGCGGTCGAGCAGAGCCGGTTGGTTTGAATGAATTCCCCTCCCGCAATCGGGAGGGGAAGTTTCAATTAAGCAGCCTTGCCGCCCTTTTTCTTCTCATCGCTATGTTCGATGACGGTTGGTGTCGTGCCACCGATCAAAACCTTGCGCGGTTTCAGTTCTTCGGGGACCTGACGCTCAAGCTGGATGATCAACAGACCATCGGCGAGGTCGGCGCCTTTTACGAACACATGGTCCGCCAGTTGGAAGCGGCGTTCGAAGTTGCGGTTGGCGATACCGAGATGCAGGAAATCACGGTTGTCATTTCCATCAACCTTCTTCTGGCCGGCAACCATCAGCAGGTTCTGCTGCGCGGTAATGTCGATCTCGTCGGGCTTGAAGCCTGCGACCGCAATCGTCACCAGATATTCGGTTTCAGAGGTGCGTTCGATGTTGAACGGGGGATAATTATCGCCCTGAGTGACGCCGCGCGCATTTTCGAGCATGTCAAAAAGGCGGTCAAAGCCAACGGTGCTGCGACGATAGGGGGTGAAATCAAAACGGTTCATGTCAAATTCTCCTGTGAGCAATTTGTGTCTGTCGAAAGCCCGCATGTACGGCGCTTTCTGGTTGGTTGAGGGACCGTCTCCGGCTCCCTCAAGCGCTCAGATGGGTTGGAAAAAGCAAAAATCAAGGCCGCCCAATCGAAATTGGACGGCCTGATTGACGAAAATTCGTCTGGGTCCAACCGCCTCGCTTTTCGCAAAGTCGCGTGGGACCTAATCCCCCTGAACCACGGCCATTCAGCGATGAACCTTATTCAGCACCCGCAAAATGACGCATATCGGGCTGATCGCAACGATTCTCTGGCTCGGTCGAACGCTTTTTCGCGGAGTGTGTCATCGCTGCAACAATAATGTAATAGTGGCTTTGGCTTGCGCGCACCGATAGCGCCGCCTAAAGGCTTGTCTTGCAACGCTATGCCGGAACACTGCCCGACATGATCCTCAATCGATACGAACGCATGATCGCCAGGCGCTATGTGCTGCCGGGCAAAGGCGAGGGGTTCATTTTCCTCGTCGCCACGATCAGTCTGGTCGCGGTCGCGCTTGGAGTCGCCGCACTCATCATCGTGATGAGCGTGATGAACGGCTTTCGTGCTGAATTGTTCGACAAGATTGTTGGGCTGAATGGCCATGCGGTGGTGCAAGGCTATGGCGGTCGACTGGCCGACTGGCGCGAGGTGCTCAAAGATGTGCGTGCTACGCCCGGTGTGACCGAGGCTTCGCCGCTGATTGAACAGCCCTTGCTCGCAACGCATGAGGGGCGTGTAGAGGCGATCCTGGCGCGCGGCATGGAGGTGCGCGATATTCTCGAAAACCCGACGCTGAAGGGCAAGACGCTGGCAGGGGACATGAAATTGCTCCGCCCAGGTAGCGAGCGGGTCGCGATCGGTTCGCGCCTTGCGCAGAATTTGGGTGCGCGCTTGGGGCAACGGCTGACGATCATCAATCCCGCTGGCCGCACGACACCCTTCGGAACCGTACCGCGCGAGATTTCCTATGAGATAGCAGCGATATTCGAGGTTGGCGTATATGATTATGACAAGGCGTTCGTCATCATGCCGATCGAGGATGCGCAAATCCTGATGTTGATGGGTGACCAGATCGGGTTGATCGAACTGACGACGACCGATCCCGACAAGGTCAACGACATCCTCGCGCCGCTGCAGCCCAAAATCGCTGACAAGGCGGTGATCGTTGATTGGAAGAGCATGAATGCGTCGCTGTTTGAAGCGCTGGCGATCGAGCGGGTGGCGATGTTCATCGTGCTGTCGATCATCGTGCTGGTGGCGGTGTTCAACATATTGTCGTCGCTGATCATGCTGGTGCGCGCCAAGACCCGCGACATCGCTATACTACGGACAATGGGTGCCTCGCGGCAGTCTCTGCTCAAGATTTTCGTGACCGTCGGCTTGCTAATCGGCGCGGCGGGAACAGTGGCGGGGCTCATCCTTGGTTTCGTCTTCCTGTTCTTCCGTCAGTCGATCGTCACCGCGATCCAGTTTTTGACCGGGCTCGAGCTGTGGGATCCATCGATCCGCTTCCTGACCGAGTTGCCCTCACGCACCGATCCGTTCGAGGTGCTCGCGATTTGCGCTTTGGCCTTGTTCTTCAGCTTCCTTGCGACGCTCTACCCGGCGTTCAAGGCGGCAGGAACCGATCCTGTGCAGGTGCTGCGTTATGAATAAGGTCGTAGCCGAATTGCGCGATGTGCGGCGCAGCTTTACGCAGGGTGATGTGACCATAGAGGTGCTGTGCGGTGTGGATTTGGCCATCCGGGAGGGCGAGTTGGTGGCGCTGCTCGGTCCTTCGGGGACGGGCAAGTCAACATTGTTGCAGGCGCTGGGGTTGCTCGAAGGTGGCTTTACTGGTTCGATCCTGATCGATGGTGAGGAAATGCGCGATGCGGGGCCGGACCGCGCCACCGTGGTGCGACGGGAGAAGCTGGGCTTTGTGTATCAATTTCACCATCTGTTGCCCGATTTCGATGCGCTGGAAAATGTCACGCTTCCGCAACTAATCGCCGGAACCGAACCGGAGGCCGCAAAGCAGCGGGCGACCGATTTGCTGACGACGCTCGGCCTCGGCGAACGGCTCGAACACCGCCCGGCTAAGCTTTCGGGCGGCGAACAGCAGCGTGTGGCGGTCGCGCGCGCGCTCGCCAACAAGCCGCGCCTCGTTCTGGCAGACGAACCCACCGGCAATCTGGACGAGAAAACCGCCGACATCGTGCTCTCAGAATTCATGGCACTGGTGCGCGGGCAGGGATCGGCGGCGTTGGTGGCGACGCATAACGAACGACTTGCTGCCAAAATGGACCGGATCGTTCGCTTGCACGAAGGTGTTTTGGGCTGACACGACGTTTGTCGAAAGCCGCTGTGCAATAAGCGACTATGTGTTGCCCTTTTGAAACGCGCTCGCATTCTCCGCCTATCTGGGGAGACACGATATGAGCCTTATCGCATCCACACTATTTCTGGCCTTGCAAGCGACGCCAAGTATCGCACCCACTGCACCGCCACCCCCGCCTTGCATGGCGCCTGAATTCGGGCAGTTCGATTTCTGGGTCGGGGAATGGGATGTTTTCCCGAACGGTAAAGACAGTCAGGTTGCACATAGCAAAATCGAAAAACTCTATGCCGGCTGCGCGATACGCGAAAACTGGATGCCACTTAAAGGCCCCGGTGGAGGTAGTCTCAACGGGTATAATCCGGCAACCAAGCGCTGGCATCAGACCTGGATCGGTGCAGCGCCGGGCCATGTCGAATTCGATGGTGGCTTCGTCGGCGGCAAGATGGTGCTGACCGGCATGTGGGCCGGGGTCAACGGACCGGGGCAGGATGCGTTGATCCGGATGTCCTACACGCTCCAGCCCGACGGTTCGGTCCGTCAGCATGGTGAACAATCAACCGACCACGGTTTGACATGGAGCACCAACTTCGATTTTATATACAAGAAGCGCAAAGAGCCTATTCCGGCCAAATAGCGCCGGAGGATCAGATGAACGTACATGATTTCACCGTCGACATGCCGGGTGGCGGCAAGCAGGATATGTCCGAGTTCAAGGGCAAGGTGCTGCTGTTGGTGAACACCGCCTCGAAATGCGGTTTCACGCCGCAATATAAAGGGCTTGAAGCTCTGAACGAGAAATATGCCGACAAGGGTCTGGTGGTCATGGCCTTCCCCTGCAACCAGTTCGGGTCGCAGGAACCGGGGGATGAGGAGGAAATCAAGAATTTCTGCTCGCTGACCTATGACGTCACCTTTCCATTGGCGAAAAAGATCGACGTCAATGGTGACAGCGCTGACCCCCTGTGGAAACATCTGAAAGACCAGCAGGCTGGCCTTCTGGGCAGCCGCGCGATCAAGTGGAATTTCACGAAGTTTCTCGTCGACCGTGATGGCAAGGTTGTGGGCCGTTATGGGCCGCAGGTGGCGCCGGGTTCGCTTGAGAAGGATATCGAAAAGCTGCTGGGGTAATTCCCGTCGTAGCTAGGAGTATTTGTCCACAAATTAGCCACCGCTTTCATTTGCAGAATCAGCGTAGCTGCCGCACTTTGCGCCTATGGCCATCGCACCCTTCGTCCCCCTGCGGGTTTTCTCCGCTTATACGATGCTCGAAGGTGCGATCGAGCCCAAGGCAATTGGCAAATATGCCAAAGGGCTTGGCTTTCCCGCGATTGCGATCACCGACCGTAACGGCCTTTACGGTGTCATGCCGTTCGAGGATGGCTGTCGCGGCGTAGGCGTGCAACCGATCATGGGACTGATGCTCGGGCTGCAACGCCCCCCGGAATATGCTGGTGGGCAATCGGTGCGCGATTGGCTGGCGCTCTATGCGCAGGATGAGGCGGGTTACGAAAATCTCTGCCGTCTGACCTCGATGGCGCATCTGGAGCATCCCGAGGATAGCGAAGCACAGGTGAGCTTTGCGCAACTCGAAGGGCGCACCGATGGCTTGATTGCTTTGACGGCTGCCGGGGAGGGCGGCGTAACGCGCCTGTTTGCCGACGGGCAACTCGATAGCGCTGCTGAATATTGCGCGCTCCTGCAGACATTGTTTCCCGACCGGTTATATCTTGAACTCGCCCGGCGAGGGGATGCCACCGAGGAAGCCGCCGAAGAGGCGCTGATTGCGCTGGCCTATGAGCGCGGCCTGCCGTTGGTTGCGACGAATCCGGCCTGTTTTGCAGAGCCCGATTTCTATCCCGCCCATGATGCGATGTTATGCATTTCAGACGGCGAATATGTCGAGAATGAGGATCGCCGCAAAAGCAGCCCACATGCGTGGATCAAGACATGGCAGCAAATGTCGGAACTGTTTTCCGATGTGCCTGAGGCGCTAGCCAACACGCTTGTAGTAGCCCAGCGCTGTGGTGTTGGTGCGCCGAAACGTAAACCAATCCTGCCCAGCCTTGCGGGCAATCGCGAGGCAGAGGAGCAGCAGCTTCGCGACGATGCGAGTGAAGGCCTGATTGCACGGCTTGAGCATGCCGGAATCAAGGATGATGAGGCGCGCAAGCCCTATTTCGAGCGCCTCGAATTTGAATGTGACGTCATCTGTTCGATGGGCTTTCCGGGATATTTCCTGATCGTTGCCGACTTTATCAAATGGGCCAAATCGCACGATATTGCCGTGGGGCCAGGGCGTGGTTCGGGCGCGGGTTCGGTGGTCGCATGGGCATTGACCATCACCGATCTGGATCCGCTGCAGCTGGGCCTGCTGTTCGAACGCTTTCTCAACCCCGAACGCGTATCGATGCCTGACTTCGATATCGACTTCTGCGAAACACGGCGCGGTGAAGTGATCCGCTATGTGCAGGAAAAATACGGTCGCAATCAGGTCGCGCAGATCATCACTTTCGGTAAACTGAAGGCGCGCGCGGTTCTGCGCGATACCGGCCGCGTGCTGCAGATGAGTTATGGTCAGGTAGACCGGTTATGCAAGCTGGTGCCCAACCACCCGACCGACCCATGGGATCTGGAACGCGCGCTGGGCGGTGTTCCCGAACTGCGCGAGGAGTATCGCCGCGACGAGCAGGTCAAGCGACTATTCGATCTTGCGATGAAGCTGGAAGGGCTGCCGCGCCACAGTTCGACCCATGCTGCCGGTGTGGTGATCGGCGATCGGCCGCTATCCGAACTGGTGCCTCTCTATCGCGACCCGCGATCTGACGTTCCAGTAACCCAGTTCGACATGAAATTTGTCGAGGCCGCAGGGCTGGTCAAGTTCGACTTTCTGGGCCTGAAAACGCTCTCGGTGCTGCAAAAGGCAACGCAGATGCTCGCCAAGCGCGGGATCATCGTCGAATTTGACAAGCTGACGCTCGACGATCCCGCAACTTATGAGTTACTGCAATCAGGCGATACGGTGGGCGTGTTCCAGCTGGAATCTGAAGGCATGCGGCGCACGCTGGCGGCGGTGCGCCCTACCAATTTTGGTGACATTATCGCGCTGGTCTCGCTCTATCGCCCCGGCCCGATGGACAATATCCCGATGTTCGGCCGCCGCAAAAATGGCGAGGAAGCGATCGAATATCCGCATCCGCTGCTCGAAGGCATCCTTGCCGAAACCTACGGGATTTTCGTCTATCAGGAACAAGTGATGCAGGCCGCGCAGATATTGGCGGGTTATTCACTCGGCGGCGCAGACCTTTTGCGCCGCGCGATGGGTAAGAAAATCCAGTCGGAAATGGACGAGCAGCGTGCAATTTTCGTCGCAGGCTGTGCCGAGCACAACCAGATCGACGCCGCCAAGGCCAATGAACTGTTCGACTTGATCGATAAATTTGCGGGCTATGGTTTCAACAAATCGCACGCGGCGGCCTATGCGCTGTTGTCGTACCATACAGGCTGGTTGAAACGGCATCATCCGGAGGCGTTTTACGCCGCATCGATGTGCTTCGACATGCACCAGACCGACAAGCTGGCGATCTTTACCGACGATATGCGCCGCATGGGTACGCATTGCCTACCGCCCTCGATCAACCATAGCGACGCCGAATATAGCGTCGAGGAATGCGAACAGGGGCTGGCTGTGCGCTATGCCTTGGCGGGTATCAAGAATGTCGGCGAAAAGGCGATGGAAGCGCTGGTGGCCGAGCGCGAAGCCAATGGCCCATTCAAGGATCTGGACGATTTCGCTAATCGCGCTGATCCAGCACAGATCAACCGCCGAAGCCTTGAAAATCTCGCCTCTGCCGGGGCCTTTGACGAATTTGTCGGCAATAGGGCGTCGGTCTTTGGGGGCATTGAAACCATTCTCGCCACGGCCCAGTCTGCCCGCGAGCAGCGCGAGAGCGGGCAAGGCGGACTGTTTGGTGGTGACGCCGATGCAGGCGTTGGCCAAATGCGTCTGCCCAATGCCGAGAAATGGTCGGTCGCCGAGACAATGGAGCATGAGCGTGAGGCGTTCGGTTTCTATTTCTCTGCCCACCCGATTTCGCAATTCACCCAGATGGCCGCCAGTCATGGTGCGCGCAGCTATCTCGAAACCATTGATTGTGGGCCGATCCCGGAAGGCAGCCGCAAATCGGGCGTGATGGCGGCGATGGTGCAATCGGTGAAATGGCGGGATTCGCGCCGCGGCAACCGTTTTGTACAGGCCGAATTTTCGGATAGCAGCGGCCAGTTTCAGGCAAGCTGCTTTGACGAGGGCGTATGCGCCAGCCTCGCCGAATGGGTTAAGAGTGCCGAGTGCTTGTTGCTTAACGTGGAAATGGACTTGCCCTCGGGAGAGGAAATCCCGCGCATTGCTATACGCAGCGCAAAGCCACTGGCCGGGCTGGTATCGAATACGCAATTCAAGATGTTGCTCGACATCGACAGCGCGGATGCCTTTTTGCGGTTACAGGGTTTGATCTTGCCGCTCGGTGGAGGGCGCGGCGAGGTCGTTGCGCGCACCCGCGCCGCCAACGGCAAAACCGCCGATATCGTATTAGGACGCAAATTCAGGCTTGACGTAGAGCTGGTCGAGAAGGTCAAAGAAATTCAGGGCGTGGAGAATGTGGAGCTTGCGCCGGTAAAACCGCATCTGATGAGTGTCCGCTAGCAAACAGGCGGACAGGGGAGAGAGAAATGCTGGGTGGAATGCAGGATTGGGACCTGAGGGTCACGCATCTGATCGACTATGCCGAACGCGAACATGGCACGCGCGAGATTGTGACGCGCTGGGCCGATGGCAGCATCGAACGCACCAACTGGGCCGGTGTGGCATCGGAAGCGCGCAAAATGGCGCAGGCCTTTGTGAGCATGGGGCTGAAACCTGCTGATCGTGTCGCCACCTTTGCCATGAATCATCACCGCCATCTGGCGGCATGGTATGGCGCGATTGGCGCTGGCGGGGTGATCCATACCGTCAATGTCCGGCTGTTCGATGAAGACCTGATCTACATCATGAACCATGCCGAGGATAAGGTGCTGCTCTATGATGCGCAGTTCCAGCCTGTGGTCGACCGGTTGAAACCGCATTTGAAGACCGTTGAGCATTATATCGTCTTTGACAGTGAGCAGTATGTTGAGTGGCTCGGCGCGCAGGATGGCAATTTCGATTGGGTTTGGGGCGATGAGCGCGATCCGTGCATGCTTTGTTACACCAGCGGCACGACGGGTAACCCCAAGGGTGTTCTTTACCAGCACCGTTCGACCATGCTGCACGCAATGGCAGAGGTTGCGCCGACGATTTTCAATCTGTCGATGACGGCGGCGCTGTTGCCGATCGTGCCTATGTTCCATGCGGCCAGTTGGGGGCTTCCCTTTGCCGGTGCGATGGCGGGCGTGAAATTCGTGTTCTCAACCACCAACGAAGCGGCTGTGCTTCATCAGTTGATGCTTGACGAAGGCATCACCCACAGCGCGGGCGTTCCGACCGTGTGGCTCGCCATGTTCCAGCATCTTGATGCGGAAAAGGCTGCGGGCCGTCGTTATGATCTAGGAAAACTGCAATTGGTCACCATCGGCGGCACCGCAGCACCGCGGATGATGATCGAGCGATTGATGACACAGGGTGTGCGTGTTGCCCATGCCTGGGGGATGACCGAAACCTCCCCCATCGGCACCATGGGCGCGCCAATTCCGGGTTGGGACGAGATGAGCCTCGAAGCGCAAATCGACGTTGTGTCGAAGCAGGGCAAGATTCCTTTTGGTGTCGAGCTTCGCGTCATCGACAAAGACGGCAATGTTGCTCCGCGCGACGGCACCACCGAAGGCGCGTTGCAGATCCGCGGGCCTTGGGTGATCAAACGCTATTTCAAGGCCGATGCCGATGCGGTTGATGCTGAACAATGGTTCGATACCGGCGACGTTTCGGTCATCCACCCCAATGGAACGATGCAGATTACCGATCGCGTCAAGGATGTGATCAAATCGGGCGGTGAATGGATCAGTTCGGTGGAGCTGGAAAATGCTGCCGTGGGCTGTCCCGGTGTGGCGCAGGCGGCGGCGATTGGCGTCTATCACCCCAAATGGGACGAACGCCCCATCATCGTCGCGGTGAAAAAGCCCGAGGCGGAAACGCTGACCGAAGATGACGTCATCAACTACCTCAAGGAACGTATTGCCAAATGGTGGCTGCCCGACGAGGTGCATTTCGTCGACAGCATGCCGATCACTGGTACCGGCAAGATCCAGAAGGCAGAACTGCGTAAGCTATATAAAGATTACAAGCTGCGGAGCCTCAGCTGATGTCCGGCGAGGCGCATGTCGACCCGACGCGCGCGGCGTTTGATGCCTTTAAGGCATTGCCACGCAATGTGCCGATCCAGATGCTCAATCTGATCCGCTATCGCGACATTGCGACATATCCCGAGGGGCATGAGAATGCGGGCAAGGGCTGGAGTGGCGAGCGCGCCTATCAGGAATATGGCAAGACCAGCGGCCCGATATTTCAGCGAGTTGGAGGCGGTGTCATTTGGCGCGGAGCGTTCCAGACCGTGTTGACCGGCCCTGCCGACGAACATTGGGATGCCGCATTCATCGCGCAATATCCCAATGCAGGTGCGTTTCTCGAGATGGTGACCGACCCTGATTATCGTCTCGCCGTGGTAAACCGGCAGGCTGCGGTGCAAACCAGTCGCTTGATCCGCTTTGGACCTATGGACGGCGATCCGGGCAGCTTTGGCTGATCAGAACAGCGCCAACTGCCCATCGCTGCGCGGCGGTATGAATAGGTCGCTGCGCAGTTGAATCTTGGTCTCGTTGAGCCTCAATTTGCGGGCTGCGATCTTGAATCGCGTGCGCATCAAATCCGCCCATGGTCCCGTTCCGCGCATCCTTTGAAAAAAGCTGGGGTCATTGTCGCGTCCTTCGCGGATTGATCGGACGATCGACATCACCTTTCCCGCCCCGTCTGGGAAATGGACCTGCAACCAATCCTGAAACAGAGGGGCGACTTCATGCGGCAAGCGCAGAGGGATCCAGCTTGCCGTCTTCGCGCCAGCCTCTGCAGCGCGCTCAAGGATCGCCTCGATTTCAAGATCATTGATAGCCGGGATGATCGGAGCGACATTAACATGGGTCGGGATGCCTGCGGCAACCAAGCCCTTGATTGCAGCGAGGCGCTTCTCCGGACGAGGAGCTCTTGGTTCGAGGATGCGATGGAGTTTAGGATCGAGCATCGTCACCGATACCGCGACCGCCACCAACCCCTTCGCCGCCATCGGCGCCAACAGATCCAGATCGCGCAGCACCCGGTCGGACTTGGTGGTGATGGTCAGCGGGTGGTTGGTTTCAGCCAGCACTTCCAGACACTGCCGCATGATCCGCCATTCGCGCTCGATCGGCTGATAGGCATCGGTGTTGGTTCCAAAAGCGATAGGCGTCGGCACATGCCCCTTGCGTTCGATTTCAGCGCGCAACAGTTTCGCGGCATCGGGTTTTGCAAACAAACGACTTTCAAAATCCAACCCTGGGGACAGATCGTGATAGGCGTGCGTCGGTCGCGCATAGCAGTAAATGCAGCCATGCTCGCACCCGCGATAGGGATTGACCGATTTGTCGAACGGAATGTCTGGGGATGTGTTGCGGGCAAGGATCGATTTGGGACGCTCGATTGCGACCTGCGTCTTCAGCGATGCGGCCCCACCATCGATCTCTTCGCGGTCATCCAACCAGTCCCCGTCGGCTTCCCGCGATTTCAGGTTGAAACGGGAAGGGGAGGCATTGGCTGGCGCACCGCGCCCCGCCACAAAATCCGGATAGCAGCTTTTGGACACCCCTAACGGGTATCAGATCAACCAGAACAAATAAAGAACATTTACTGTTCGCGCAACCGCGGCATCAGCTCGACAAAGTTGCAGGGCTTGTGCCGACTGTCCAATTGGTGGACCAAAATCTTGGTCCAGCCATCCTTCACCGCTCCGTTCGACCCGGGCAGTGCAAAGATGTAGGTGCCGCGTGCCAGAACCGCACACGCCCGGCTCTGGATGGTTGAAGTGCCGATAGTTTCATAGCTGAGCATGCGGAACAGCTCGCCAAATCCGGGGATATCCTTGCTCTTTACACGATCGAGCGCCTCAGGCGTGATATCGCGGCCCGTCAGGCCGGTTCCACCCGTAAGGATCACGCAATCGACATATTCGGTGTCGATAAAACCGTGCAGGCGGGCGACCAGCTGCGACACGTCGTCACGCTCGATCACCCGATCCACAAGCTGGTGGCCAGCCTCTACGATAAATTCTGCGAGCAGATCGCCGCTGGTGTCATTCTCATAGGTGCGGGTATCCGAAACCGTGACCAACGCAATGTTGACCGGTTTGAAAGGCTTGCTGTCATCGAGCGGCAATGGAGCCTCCATTTCTGGGCGCTTTGCCCATGCGGACGGTCGCGACGCGGCCTTCCTTGGGCACCGTGGGCCAGAGATATTGGGCGAGGCCCTTCATACTGCCGCCATTTTTCCCGCGCTGGATTTCGTACATCCAGTAATTGCGCAGAATGATCGACACATAGCCGCGGGTTTCCCAATAGGGGATCGATTCAATGAACAGCAGCGGATCGCCATTGTCGCGGATTTCGCTGTTCCACCTCGTGACCGGGGCAGGCCCGGCATTATAGGCCGCAATCACCTTGGGCAGCAGGCCGCCGGTAGCGTTCATGTCGCGCAACTTCTCGATATAGCTCTGGCCATATTCAAGATTGACCGAAGGCCGATCCAGATCGTTGGCTGAAAGAAATGCACCACGCGCGCGCGCCATCTCTTGTGCTGTCGTCGGCTTGACCTGCATAAGACCGCGCGCACCTGCGCCGCTGATGACCGAGGTGCGGAAGGCCGATTCCTGCAGCGAATGGGCATAGACCAGCGACGGGTCGATGCGCCAACCACCAATCGGTGTCCAATTGGGATAAGGATATCGCATCATCGGATCGAGCTTTTCGCCAGATGGTCCATAATGCCCCATCCAGAGCTGCGTCGCAGGTAGATTGAGTGCGCCTGCGACTTGCGCCAGCGCCGAATGCTGTTCGGGGTTGCCGATCTTTGCCTGATGGCGAAGCGCCTCGTCAGCCAGGCTATCCTTGCCGATTGCGGCGAGCGCGACAGCGGTGCGGACATTTTCCTGCTGGCCCAGCTGCTTCCAGTTGGTCGAATAGTACCGCATCGTCTTGCTGGCAACGGGTTCCATGCCCAGCGCTTCGCTGGCGAGAAGGCCGTAGAAAGTTTCCTGCAAGCGAGCGGCTGCCTGAAGACGAGGCTGCACCTGCTGCGGTTGACGCGCAGCCATTGCCGCGCGGCTGCTCCAGAATAGGGCCGCACTGCGCAATTCGTCATTATCGGCGCTGCGCGAAACCTTGTCGAAGCTGGCGAACGCCTCGCGCTGATCGCCCAGGCGCCAGCTGGCAAGGCCGTGCACCCATTCGGACTGCGTGGCCCATGCACCGCCTGCGACCCTCGCAGTCGCAGCCAGTCGCCGGGCGTTGGCGTCGTCATTTTCGATATAGTAAGACCAAGCGACGCGATAGCGCAGCTCGGTGAGCGCATCGCTGTCGAGTGAAAGCCCTTGTTCGTTCAACAGGGCTTCTGCACCAGCCGGATTGTCCGCCTTGATCAGTTCCTGCAATTTGGAACGCAGC
>JAGNSY010000203.1 GCA_017987825.1 Sphingorhabdus sp.
CCGATCTGGCTGTCTTCGATCAGCCGGCATTTGCTGCTCTGGCCAATCAGGCCAAGGCACAGCTCGGCGCCTGAGCGAAAGCGTAATTAAAAAAAGGAGGCGCAAGCCTCCTTTTTTATTGGTGGTTCTGTTGGTGGAAGTCTATGGATAATCTTGATCAAATCGTTAGCGAAGCCCAGTCCGCTTTCGCTGCAATTTCTGACCCGGATGCGCTGGAACAGGTCAAAGCCCGTTTCCTTGGCAAGAGCGGTCAGATCACCGAACTCCTCAAAGGCTTGGGTAAACTGCCTCCAGAGGAGAAAAAAACTGCCGGAGCGACGATTAATCGTGCAAAGGAGGCCGTCGAGACTGCGCTGAATGCACGCCGCGACGCGATCCGCAAGGCGGCGCTCGAAGCCCGTCTGGCTGAAGAAGCTCTGGATGTGACGCTGCCCGGTCGCGCTGAAGCGCGCGGTGGTTTGCATCCGGTGACGCGGACGCTGGAGCGCATTGAGTCATTGTTCCGTTCAATTGGCTTTGAAGTTGCCGACGGTCCCGAAATCGAAACCGATTTCCACAATTTCACGGCATTGAACACTCCGGAAGATCATCCGGCACGTTCGATGCACGATACCTTTTATTTGCAGGATACCGACGGCAAGGTAGCCGACGGCGTCCTGCTGCGCACCCATACCAGTCCGATCCAGGCGCGTTACATGCAGGCGCATGTGGCTCGCTACGGTCAACTGGAAAAAATGCCCGAAATTCGCATCATTGCGCCGGGCCGTGTTTACCGCGTCGATTCTGATGCAACCCATTCGCCGATGTTTCATCAGGTTGAGGGTCTGTGGGTGGGTGAGGGCGTTTCTTTTGCCGACTTGAAGGGCGTTATTGCCGACTTCCTGCGCAGCTTCTTCGAGAGCGATGATCTGAAGGTTCGCTTCCGTCCTTCCTTTTTTCCGTTTACCGAGCCTTCCGCTGAAATCGACGTCGCCTTCATGAGCGGCCCGCTCGAAGGGCGCTGGCTGGAAATCGCCGGGTGCGGCATGGTGCATCCCGATGTCTTGCGCATCGCCGGGATTGATCCGGAAAAATACACTGGCTTCGCTTTCGGTTTTGGTCCGGACCGCTTGACGATGCTGCGCTATGGCGTAAACGATTTGCGCCTCTTCTTTGAAGGCGACCTCCGTTTCTTGAGGCAATTTGTATGAAATTTTCCGAATCATGGCTACGTACCCTCGTTTCCCCCGAGTTGTCTAGCGAGGCGCTTTCCCATCTGCTGACCATGGCTGGCCTCGAAGTTGAGGAACTGGACCCGGTGGCTCCTCAATTCAATGATGTCGTCGTTGCCCATGTGCTGGAAGTGACCAAGCATCCGGATGCCGACCGGCTGAATGTTTGCAAGGTCGATACCGGCCGTGGTGAGCCGACGATCATCGTTTGCGGTGCGCCGAATGTTGCCGTTGGCCTGCGCGTTCCCTGCGCTTTGCCCGGCGCCCGGCTACCCGGCGATTTTGTCATCAAGATTGCCAAGGTGCGTGGCATCGAATCGTCCGGCATGCTTTGTTCCGCCAAGGAACTCGGTATTGCCGAAGAGGCTTCCGGGTTGTTGATCCTGCCGGTTGATGCGCCGGTTGGGCAGTCGATTCGTCAGTATCTCGATCTCGATGACAATCTCTTCACCCTGAAGCTGACGCCAAATCGCGCCGACTGCCTCTCGTTGACCGGTGTGGCCCGTGAAGTGGGGGCGATTGCCGATGCCCAGGTCAAGTTTGTTGATGTGCCGGAAGTTGCCGCCACTATCGCTGATCAGCGCCAAGTTATTCTCGATGCCCCAGCCGCTTGCCCGCTTTACTGCGGCCGTATCATCCAGGGGGTCGATGCCAAGGCGCCGACGCCGGAGTGGATGAAGCGTCGCCTGGAGCGTAGCGGTATCCGTGCCATTTCTGCGCTGGTCGATGTCACCAATTATGTGATGCTTGAACTTGGGCAGCCGCTGCATGCTTTCGACAATGCCAAACTTAGTGGCGCGGTGCATGCCCGCATGGCACGACCTGGCGAAAAACTGCTGCTGCTCAACGAACAGACGATCAATATCGATAGCGATATTCTGGTTATCGCCGACGATGTCAAAGCGCTAGCCATGGCTGGCGTCATGGGCGGTGAAGAGAGCAGCGTCACGCTCGAAACCACCGAGCTTTTGCTTGAGTCGGCATTCTTCGCGCCAAAGGCAATTGCTGGCCGTGCTCGCCGATACGGTTTTAGTTCCGATGCCTCGCACCGTTTTGAGCGTGGAGTCGATTTTGGCGGTGCTCGTCGCGCGATTGAGCGTACTACCTGCCTGATTCTCGATATCTGTGGCGGTGCTGCCGGGCCCGTTGTAGAAGCCAGAGCAGAAATGCCGGCCCGCAAACCGGTTCGCCTGCGTACCGATCGCGCCGCCAAGGTGCTCGGTATGGCTATTACAGCCGAGCTGATCGCCAAGCTTTTCTCTGGGCTTGGCCTGTCGTTCACCCGTGATGGCGATGATTTTTTGGTTCAGCCGCCAACGTGGCGTTTCGATATTGAGATTGAAGAGGATCTGATCGAAGAAATCGCCCGTCTCTACGGCTACGATAAAATTCCTTCACCAGCGCCGCGTGGCCCGCTTGCCATGCTGGTGCAACCGGAGGCGCAGCGTCCGCAGGCACAGGTCCGGCAGTTGCTGGTCGATCGCGGTTATCAGGAAGTTATCAATTTTGCTTTTGTTGAAGAAGCTTGGGAGGCTGATTTCGCGGCCAATACCAATTTGATTCGTTTGGCTAATCCGATTGCCAGCCAGATGGCAGTGATGCGGTCGACCCTGTTTGGTGGGCTTATTTCAAACTTGCGTACCAATCTTAATCGCAAGCAGAGCCGCGTTCGTCTGTTCGAAACTGGCCGTACGTTCCATCGCGATGCGAAGGGTTGTCCAGTTGAAGGTTTCCATCAGCCGAGGAAACTGGCCGGATTGGCTTATGGCGGCGCGTTGCTGGAAGGTTGGAGCGATGGCGGTCGCAAGGTTGATTTTTTCGATGTGAAGGGTGATCTTGAAGCCCTACTGGCGCCAGCAAAACTCCGCTTTGAAAAACTGCTGCATCCAGCCCTCCATCCTGGTCGTGCGGCGAAGGTGCTGCTTGATGATCGTGAAATTGGCAGTGTTGGCGAACTGCACCCGGAATGGGTTCAGAAATACGATTTGCCGCTCGCGCCAGTAGTCTTCGAGCTCGATTTTGATGCGGTCAAAGCGGCGAGTGTTCCGTCATATATTGAAGTGTCGAAGTTTCAGGTAGTGATTCGCGATCTCGCCGTTGTCGTCGATCAAGGTATTGCGCTCCAGGCGATTCTGGATGGCTTGAAAGGGCAGCTACCGGCTCTGGTCAATGATGTCCAGTTGTTCGATGTTTATGCCGGCAAAGGGGTCGCTGAAAACAAGAAAAGCCTTGCTTTACGGATAGTTATGCAAGATACTCAACGCACTTTGCTAGATTCGGAAG
>JAGNSY010000204.1 GCA_017987825.1 Sphingorhabdus sp.
CTGGGGGTGTGGGGGTCGGAGGTTCGAATCCTCTCGTCCCGACCAATTTTCCAAAACCTACTGATTTCAGGCGGCTACCTTTTTCCGCACCGCTTCTGCCTGCGCCATGATGTTCTTCACCAGATCGGCACAGGTCGGGATGTCGTGGATCAGCGCCTGGCTTTGGCCGCTGGTCCAGATGCCGCCATCAGTGTCGCCATCGCGCAGCACATTTTCACGGCCGCGGACGCCCGCCATCAGTTCTTTCACATCGGCAAAGGTCTTGGTCGGGTCTTTCTGGATTTCGGCAACTTGTTCGGACACCGCATTGCGGGCGACGCGCGCGGTGTTGCGCAGTGTACGACCGACCAGCACGGTTCCGAGTTCGTCCATATCGACAATGGCCTGCTTCACATTGTCGTGAATCTTGGCTTCAACAGTTGCACAGAAGCGGGTCCCCATGTTGACGCCGTCCGCACCGAGCGCGAGCGCGGCAACAAGGCTGCGGCCATCGGCCATACCGCCCGATGCAATGATCGGGGTGTCGGGAAGCGCATCGACGCACGCAGGAAGCAGCACGATCAAGCCGACATCGTCCTCACCCGGGTGACCGGCACATTCGAAGCCGTCGATCGAGATCACGTCCACACCCTTTTTCACCGCCGACACCGAGTGGCGGACGCTGGTGCATTTGTGGATCACCTTGACGCCATTTTCCTTGAAACGCGGCAGATGGTCGGTCGGCGCGCGACCAGCGGTTTCGACGATCTTCAGGCCCGATGCGATGATCGCTTCGCGATAATCATCATAGGGAATCGGGTTGATCGACGGCAGCAGGGTGAGGTTCACACCAAAGGGCTTGTCAGTCAGCTTGCGGGTCTTTTCGATCTCGTCAAACAGCGCCTGCCCGCTTTCAAACATATGCGCGGTGATGAAGCCGAGCGCGCCTGCATTGGCGACAGCCGCCACCAGTTCGCCATAGCCCACGCCGGTCATGCCGCCCATCACAATGGGGGTTTCCACGCCGAACATTTCGGTGATGCGGGTCTTTATTGCCATTTGTCCTTCTCCTGATCCTGTTATTTCTGAATTAGTTACGCGCGCTCTGCCCATCGTCGACGCGGATCACCGCACCGGTGACGCATTCGGAGGCAGGCGAGACGAGATAGAGCAAAGTGCTGTCCATCTGTGCCGGGTCGCAGATACGTTTGCGCACCACATGCTGGCTGAGATCGCCCACGCGTTCGAGCATGCCATCGAGCATTTCCGTCTTGAACATGCCCGGGCAGATAGCGTTGACGTTGATGCCATATTTCGCCCATTCGAGCGACAAGGCGTCGGTCATCCGCGCGACCGCGGTCTTGGTGATGGCATAGAGTGCCGCGCCATTGCCCGAATAGCTATAATGCGCGACCGAGCTGATATTGACGATCCGCCCGGGCTTCTTCGCCGCCATCAGCCGACGGGCAACCTCGCATGAGAGGATATAGGGGGCGCGCAGGTTTACACCGAGCACCCGGTCGATCAGTTCGACCTCCATCTTGTGCGCGCGCTGCGCATCGGGAATGCCGGCATTGTTGATGAGGATATCGACTGTGCCATACGCCTTTTCCAGCGTATCGACCGCCGCGAACAACTGGTCCGCATCGGTCGCGTCCATCGAAATGCAGATCGCCTCACCGCCAGCGGCGCGGATTTCTTCCGCGACCGCTTCCAGCCGGTCGGTGCGGCGCGCCGCTAACCCGATCTTGGCCCCACAGGCAGCCAGCGTCTTCGCAAAGCGCACGCCAAGACCCGACGAGGCACCGGTGACGAGCGCTACCCGCCCGCTCAAGTCATTCGACATATTGGGCAACGGAAAGCTCATCACCTTTACTCCTTAGCGTCCGGTGGGCAGGTCTTTGAACGGCATGCTCTTGTCGACGCGGATTTCACCGGGCAGGCCAAGCACACGTTCAGCAATGATATTGCGCAGGATTTCGTCGGTGCCGCCCGCGATACGCCCACCCGGCGAACCTAGGAACATTTCCTGGAAATCGGCATTTTCGACCGCCAGCGACGGATCACGGATGATCCCCGCCTGATCCTGCAGATCAACCATGAAATCGGCGAGATCCTGCATAGCGGAAGCTTGCACCAGCTTTGAAACCGACTGCTCCGGACCCGGCGTCTTGCCTTGTGACAATGCGGTCAACGAGCGCATGCCGGTGAAGCGGAGGCCTTCGGCGCGAACATAATGTTCGGCGATCTTTTCGCGCACGGTACTGTTGTTCGACAGCGGCTCGCCGTCTTCGTCGCGAATTTTCTGCGCAACCTGCAAAGCCTTGATCGCGCCGCCACCACGCGCACCGCCGCCGCCGCCGACCGAAGCACGCTCGTTCATCAGCGTGATGATCGAGACGTTCCAGCCATCGTGCAGCGCACCGAGGCGTTGGCTGTCCTTGATGCGAACGTCGGTGAAGAACACCTCGTTAAACCCGCGCGCGCCCGACATTTGGTGGATGGTCTTGCACTGGACTCCCGGTGACTTCATGTCGATCCAGAACATGGTCAGGCCCTTGTGCTTCACGGCATCGGGATCGGTGCGAACGAGGACGATGCCATAATCGGCATAATGCGCGCCCGAGGTCCAGATTTTCTGACCGTTGACCACCCAATCGAAATCGCCATTTGCGTCAACCGAGCTTTCATCCTTGATCGCGCGCGTCCGGATCGCTGCAACGTCGGAACCGCCAGCGGGTTCAGAGAACAGCTGGCACCAGATCGTCTCGCCCCGAACAGCGGGGCCGACAAAACGCTTCTTGGTTTCGTCATCGGCGGTTGCCATCACCGTCGGAATGCACATGCCAAGGCCGATGGCGAAGGGGCCGCCCAGCTGCACGCCCATACGCGATTCTTCCTGTGCGAAGATCACGCTCTGGATCGTGGTGCCGCCACCGCCGCCCCATTCCTTGGGCCAGCGGATTTGCGCATAACCGGCAGCAGCCTTTTTCGCCTGCCATGCCTTGCAGGCATCCATCTGGCTTTCATCCTCGTCGCCGAGCGATGCGCCCTTGACGCCGCGCGGGGCATTTTCTTCGAGCCAGGCGCGCACCTTGGCGCGATATTCGGCTTCTTCGGGAGTGTCGTTGAAATCCATTTTTCTGTCCTTCCCTAAAATCCTCAAGCCGCGTTGCGGCGTTCCAACATAGTGACCAGCCGGTGTTTCCAGCTGCGCGCCGATCCGGCGACCAGACCCAACTGGCGACTGCGGCGGTAATGAAGGTGGGCGTCCACCTCCCACGTAAAGCCCATGCCGCCATGCACTTGCACATTTTCACGGGCCGCGAACCAATAGGCGTCCGATGCCGAGATACGGGCACCCGCAGCCGCGATCGGCAGTTCGGGGGCATCGCTGTTAAGTGCCCATGCGCCATAATAGGCGTTGCCGCGCGCAAGCACATTTTTGGCATACATATCGGCCAGACGGTGCTTGATCGCCTGATAACCGCCAAT
>JAGNSY010000045.1 GCA_017987825.1 Sphingorhabdus sp.
CCCCGACCATTTTCCTATTTTTGAACCTCAACCAGCGGGTGCCGGAGCACGCTTCTTGCGGACCAGTGTTTGCGCGTTGGTATACTCCAACAGCCCTTCCTCACCACCTTCGACACCAAGCCCAGATTGCTTCACCCCGCCAAAGGCAGCGGTGGGGGAAAGGTGCTGGACCTCGTTCACCCATACGGTGCCGCTCTGGATGCGCTTGGCGATTTCGAACGCCTTGTCCTCGTCATTACCCCAGATCGAACCACCCAAGCCATATTCGGTGGCGTTGGCGCGCGCGACGACATCGTCATAATTGTCGAATTTGAGAAGCGGCAGCACAGGCCCGAACTGCTCTTCCTGCACGATGCGGCTGTTTTCGGGCGGGTTGTCGAGAATTGTGACGGGGATGAAATAACCGGGCACGTCCGATTTCTCGCCACCCATCAGGAAGGTGTAGCCGTGCTCCTTGGCGTCGCGGATCAGATCGAGCACGCGTTCATATTGCGGGCGGTTGTTGATCGGGCCCAGCCTTGTGCCCTGTTCGGAACCATCGCCGATCTTTACCGTCTTGGCATAGGCGACGATGGCATCGCGCAGCGGCTCGTAAATATCCTTGTGCACATACATGCGCTTGGTGGCGATGCAGATCTGGCCGTTATTGCCGAAGGCGGCCCAGAAGAGCTGCTCGGCGACCTTTTCGACATCGACATCGGGCATGACGATCGCGGGATCATTGCCACCCAGTTCGAGCGTGACACGCTTCAACGTGGCCGACGCCGACTGCATCACCTTTTTGCCGGTTGCGGTCGATCCGGTGAAGCTTACCTTGTCGATATCGGGATGCGAGGTCATCCACGGGCCGAGATTATCGCCGCCCGAGATGATGTTCAGCACGCCAGCGGGCAGGATGTCCTTGATGATTTCGCCCAGCTTCAACGTCGTCAGCGGGGTAAAGGGGGATGGTTTCAACACCATCGTGTTACCCGCCAGCAATCCGGGGCCGATCTTGAAGGCCGCAAGGATCATCGGGAAGTTCCACGGTGCAATCGCGCCGACAACGCCCAGCGGAACGCGGCGCGTCTCGCTATAGCGTTCGTCGCTGTCTTCGTTGACCACCACAGGCAGATCGAGCGAAGACGCGCCCATCAGCCAGAAAGCCGCGCCGCCGACGTCAGCTTCTGCGTCAGCATGCGGCTTGCCCTGCTCGGAGGTGAGCAGGCGCTTGAGCGGGTCGATATTGGCAAGGATCGCCTGCGCCATTGCGTTCAGATATTCGCGGCGTTTTTCGATCGGAAGCGCCGACCATGCCGGGAAGGCAGCGCGCGCTGCGGCCACCGCACGGTCGAGATCTTCCGGAGTCGCGTCAGGCGCTTGTCCGATCACCTGTTCATTGGCCGGATTGACGACATCAAAGCTGGCCGAGCCCGCGTCCAGTTTGCCACCGATCAGCATGCGATAATCTGAATCGAATTTCATCGTCTCTCTCCTATTTGGCTCAGGGCAGCAGGACTACCTTGATGCACTCACCGCGCGCCTGTGCTGCGATGGCTTCGTTGATTTGCTCCAGCTTGAACGTCCGGATGAGCTTGTCAAACGGGAATCGCCCTGCGGCGTGATGCGCGAGCAATTCGGGGATGAAGGTTTGCGGGTCGCTATCGCCTTCGATGATACCGATGATGCGCAGGCCGGGGGTCATCAAAGCAGAGATATTCACGCTGATGCTATCAGTTGGTTCCTTGGGAACACCGACCAGCCCGATTGCGCCGTGGCTGCCTAACGCGGCAAATCCTGCCTCGATCACGCTTACGACACCGCTGCTGTCAAAGGCGAAGTCGAGGCCTTCGGGCACAATAGCGCGCAAAGCTTCGGTCAGGTCGCCCGCAGCCGGATCGATGACATGCGTCGCCCCCAGTTCGAGCGCCACGTCGCGCCGTGCGGGCATGGGCTCGACAAGGATGATCGTGCTGCAGCCCTGGATGACCGCGCCCATCACCGCCGCCAGCCCCACCGGCCCGCCGCCGAAAATGGCGATAGTCGAACCCTTATGGCAGGCGAGTGAGCGCATCACGCCGCCTGCACCAGTCTGGAAGCCGCAACCCAGCGGGCCGAGCAGTTCAAGCGGTGCGTTTGTTTCACCAACCTTCACCACATTGCGTGCACGGGTGATCGCATGGCTGGCAAAGGAAGACTGGCCGAAGAAATGCGATCCGATTCGCTCGTCGCCCGAACAGCAAGCGGTCGAGCCATCCTCCAGCCGGACCCCGGCATAGTTCAGCGGAACGAAGCTGCGGCAATAGCTGGGCAACCCCTCGTCGCAGCGCGGACAATCGCCGCAGCTTGAAAAGCCGAGGACTACTTTATCGCCGACCGCAAGCCCTGCCACGCCTTCGCCCAAGGCCTCGATGATACCCGAGCCTTCGTGGCCCAATATGGCGGGCAGGGTGTAGGGGGCGAACTGATCGCGGAAGATAAGGTCGGTGTGGCACAGGCCGACGCCAGCAATCTTGACCAGCACTTCACCGGCACGCGGGGCCTCGACGCTGACCGGCTCGATCGTAAAGTCACCCTTGGGAATGCGGGCAACCGCCGCGACAGCTTCTGTCATAATATCTCTCTCCAATTGTCGCCCAAAGGCACTCACATCTCGCCGAAATCGGCTTTCGATGCGCCGCATTGCGGGCAGAACCAGTCATCGGGAATATCCTCCCAGCGTGTGCCGGGGGGAATGCCGTCTTCGGGTAATCCCAATGCCTCGTCATAGCGAAAGCCGCATTTGCCGCAGCGATGGACGCTATATTCCGGCTCGCTCACGCCTTTTCAACCTCGAAACGGATGGGAACGGTTTTGGGGCCGCAAACAAATTCCGATTCGGCCATGCGCGGGATGCCCGTGAGTTCGACCGATTTCAGACGCGGGATGATCTCTTTCCACAGCGCGATCATCTCCATCCGCGCGAGGTGAATGCCAAGGCAGGTGTGTCCGCCAAAGCCGAAACCGACATGGCGGTTGGGCGAACGGCGGTGATCGAAGGTGAAGGGATCCGGAAAGGCTTCCTCATCCCGATTCGCGGAGAGGTACGAAAGATAGACAAGGTCGCCCTTCCGGATCGTCCGCCCCTTGATTTCATAATCCTGTGTGGCGGAACGGACGAATTGCTGCACCGGGCTGGCCCAGCGGATGGTTTCTTCGACAAAGCCGGGGATCAGATCAGGGTTGGCCTTCAGGTCGGCCAAAATGTCGGGCCGTTGCGCCAGCTGCCACATGCCGTGGCCAGTGGTCGCGGCGGTCGTGTCATGTCCCGCAGTAGAAGCGATAATGAAATAAGAGATCAGCGCGCGATGCTCCATCGGACCGCCGTCGATTTTGCCATTGGCGATGACCGAGGCCAGATCATGGCGTGGGCATTGCTGCCGGTCGGCAATCATCGGCTGGTAATATTTCTCGAACTCTTCGAACACGATGCCCCAGGTGCGGGTGATTTCCTGCGGGTCGGTGAGGTCGGAGCCGGGACGTTTCAGATCGGGGTCGGCATAGGTAAACAGCCACTGCGTCAGTTCGAGCATCTTGGCATGGTCGGGTTCGGGAACGCCGATCAGGTCGAGCACGACTTTCAAGGGATAGAGAAACGCAATCTCGGCGGCGAAGTCGCATTCGGGGGCTAGGCTGAACATTTTGTCGGCATAGATTTTCGCGGTCGCCTCTACGCCCGGCAAGGCAGCCTTGATACCGTCGAGCGAAAAGGCCCCTGAACAAACTGCGCGATATTTCTGGTGTTCAGGCGGGTCGAGCTGGACGAGCGAGCGGAAGATGTTCGATTGGCCACCGGTATATTGCTTGACCAGTTCCTCACCGGCCTGGCTGATCAAGGTCTTAGAACGATCTCCGCCGTGGAAAATGTCATCCTGCCGCGCGATTTCGCGCAGATCGGCATATTTGGTCACCATCCAGTGCGGGTCATAGCCCGGCACTTCGACTTGGGAGAGCGGATAATCCTTGCGAAGCCGGGTGAAGATGGCGTGGACATCGTCCCTGTTGGCAAAACTTGCCGGGTTGAACGCAGGTGCCACCAATTCGGGCGGTATCATCGTTTCGGACATATCAGGCTCTCCATAGGATAAGGACTAGCCTGCCTCCGCCCGGCGACGCTGATCGCGATATTCGCTGGGTGCGATGCCCGCATATTGGCGGAAGGCACGGCTGAAATGGCTCTGGCTCTGGAAACCGGCCGCTTCGGACAAGGCCGCAAGCGTCATGTCGGTTTGCACGAGCATTTGTTGCGCCCGGTCGAGCCGGGCTTTCATGACATATTGGTGGGGCGAGATGCCGGTTGCTTTCTTGAATATGCGACAGAAATGCGTCGGCGTGACCCCCGCAGTCGCGGCCATTTCTTCAAGACTGTGCTCATCAGCGGGGTTCGCCAATATGGCGTTCATCACCTTGTGCAGCCGGTAAGCGGAAAAATCGCTGACGGGAATTTCGGTCGGGTTGCCGTGCGCAGGCGGCCCGGCAAGGATATGTGCTTTGAGGGCGTTGACCATCGCCGCGACATACTGCTCGCGCTCGTCGGCATCGGGCGCATACAGTTCCGACAATATCTGCCGGGTGAGGGCGACGCCCAGCGGGTCGGCAAAGGCAAAGCGCAATTTGCTGAACTGCTCGGTCGCCGAGATGTTCTTGAGCAGATCGGACGAAACCGAAAGCGTCACCGCATCCAACTCGCCGTCGACCAACCAGCCACTGGGCATACCGGAGGGCTGGATGGTTGCGCAGCCGGGGATCGAGCTTGATTGGCTCCAGCCATCCCGATCCCATGTTTTGATCTGCGGCTTGCCGGAGATGTGGACGATGAACATGGGGTCGGGCAACGGGGGCAGGGCATAGCTGCCGACAAATTGCCGCCAACGACACAGCGACCAGCCCTCGCCAATCGACCCCATTTCCACGTCGGGTGCGCGACCCAACACATCGCATATGATCGCGCGATTATCCCAATGCGTCGCCATCAGCCTCTCTCCTTCACTCCTGAAGAGAGCTTAGCCAGCTTGTGCGCGGACGGAAGCCCGAAACGCGCACCTGCAGCAAGGCGACGCATAAGGCGCATCAGAAGGCGGCGCGCACCGAAATGCCATAGGTGCGCGGTGCACCGGGCACGAGGAAGTTGTACGGGAAGCCCGCGCCGCGAAGGTCGAGGCCATAGCCATAGACTTTTTTGTTGAACAGGTTGTTGCCCCAAGCCCTGACCGTGAAGCTGTCGTTCGACCAAGAAAGCGCTGCATTGACCTTGGCAAAGCCCTTTTGCTGCAACTCCGAATTGACTTGCGGCGAGCCGACGGCATTGATCGTGTTAAAGGGCGAGAAATATTGCCGGCTTGCATAATTCAGATTGGGCGACAAGGTCAGCTTGCCACCACCCAGTTCCGCCACATCCCAGTCAAAGCCTGCCTGCGCGGTCAGCTTTGGCGAGAAGGGCAGGTCGTTGCCCGAAAGGTCAGTGCCCTGCAGCAGCAGTTCCTTATATTTGGTCTGCAACAGCCCCAGTGCGAAGTTGAGCGAAAAGCCGTCGGACGGCTTCACAGTTGCTTCAAGCTCGGCGCCATAGACTTCCGATTTGGGCGTGTTGACCAGGAAGGATACCGGCCCGGGTCGCGTGTCCTGCAGCTGCTGGTTGGTGTAGTCATAGTAAAACAGTGCTGCTGCCAGCGTCAGTACCCGGTCAAAATAGCGGCCCTTGAAACCCAATTCATAGGCGTTGACCCTTTCAGGCTCGATATAGCTGATGCCCGCCGACGACGTATAGCCGCCGCCATTGACTGCCCCTGCGCGATAGCCACGGTTGAAACTGGCATAGAGCAAAGTGTCGTCGGGCAAAGTGTAGCTGAGCGCGATGCGGCCTGTGAGCGCATTATTGGTGTCGCTCAGCGCGATCCGTGCTGCGGCGTCATAGGCACAGGTTCCCGCTGGCGTCGCGCAAGGCACGGTCGTCGCAATAGGCGTTGGCGCATCGTCAACCGTTCCAAGGAACAGGAAGGCGAAGGCGTCGTCATAGCGCGACTTGTCCTTGGTGTAGCGCGCGCCCAATGTGAGCACGAGCTGGTCGGTCAAGTTGATGTCGCCCTGCGCGAACACCGCATAGGATTTCCGCACCTGCCGGTAATGCTGGTAGAAACCGCCTGCGGGCGGCAGCGGCAGGTTGAACTGGTTGTCGGTGATGTTCCGGTCCCAACCGTAAAAAGCGCCGCCCACCAGATTGAGCGTGTCACTGCTATAGTTGAGCCGCATTTCCTGGCTGAACTGGCGGTATTTTGACTGCCATGTGATGTCGAGAATATCGAGCGGCGAGCCATCTGCGGCTTGCTGCAAATCCTGTTTGCCGCCGTCATAGGATGTGATTGAGGTCAGGCGGATAGAGTCGGACAAATCGACGCCGACTGTTCCCGAAAAACCCCAGGCGTCGGTGTTGTTGTCGCCGATACGGCTTTCATTGGTTTCGAAAAAGCCCAATCCGGTGCGGAAGGCGCCAAGCCCGTGCACCCCAGCCTGAGTCCCGCGATCGCGCCCGCCATAGGCTTTGAGCACGATGTCGAGCCCGCCATCGCCGGGCTTGATACGCAATGTTGCGCGACCCTGCAGCGTGTCGACCGAATTGGGGTCGCGTCCGCCAACCGCTACATTCTCGATCTGGCCGTCGCCCTTGGCATAGTTGACCGCAAGGCGCAGGCCGATGCTGTCTTCGCTCAGCGCGGTTTCGACAGCGGCCTTGCCGGTGAATGTATTGAAATTGCCATAGCCCAGCTCGACATAGCCGTTCGATCCGCTGAGCGACGGTTTCTTGGTGATGAAGTTGACCGCACCGCCGGTGGTGTTGCGACCGAACAGCGTGCCTTGCGGGCCGCGTAGCACCTCGATCCGGTCGAGGTCGAACAATCCCATGCCGTGGCTGGTGCGCGGGGCGAGATAGACGTCGTCGATATAGACGCCGACAGGCGATGCCTGGTTCGAGTTATATTCGTTGGCGACGCCAATGCCGCGCAGCGAGAAATTGGGCTGCGTATTGCCAAACGGGCTGTTGATTTGCAGGTTCGGCACCGCGGCGGCCAATTGTGCCGAATTGCTGATGCCCTTTTGCGCCAGATCGTCGCCACTCAATGCGGAAACCGCGAGCGGCACGTCGAGCAGCGATTGTTAACGGCGCTGTGCGGTGACGACGATTTCATCGCTATCGCTGGCGGCTTCCGACGCGTCCTGCGCCAATGCTGCGGTTGATGTCGACGCCAGCAGTGCAGCAAGCGCGGTTATCCGTCCCGAAAATCCCCTCATCCTCTCCTCCTCTTTATTGGCGCTCCTACGCCAGTGTTGGAGGTGTTAGGGACGGTCGTGCTATTTTGCTTTAGACGGTCTTATTCCGAGATTTGACATTTCTTGCGCGCGCCATTCACTCCGCCTGAGCTTTTTGCGACGCTTCAATTTCCTCGCGGGCTTCTTCCTCAACCAGTTTCGCGGCGGCGTCGGCGGCTTCTTCGATGCTTTTCTGCTCGGCTTTTAGTGCAGCAGCATCGTCTTCGGCAGCGACGACGGCAGATGCCTTTTCATTCTCTTTGGGTGTCGTCTCTTCGACGCACCCCATCAAACAAAGCGGCAGGAGGAGGAGCGGAGCCGGTTTCATGGCTTGGGTGCAACGGTCAGGTCGCCCTCATAATTGGCCAGTTCGGACAACACGGCCGTCCATGCAGCGACATTTTGCCGCAACTGCGCCTTGTCGATCATGCTGAGCGTATCGTCGGGGGTATGGTGCAGATCGAAATAGCGGGTGCCATCCTGCTGCAGGTCGATAATGCCCAGATTTTGCGCGGCAATAATCGCACCGACATCCGCCCCGCCGCTGGCTGGGTCTTTGCCGCGAGCGATGCCCAGCGGCGCGAGTTTTGCTGCGATCCGGTCGGCCAGCGGTTTCGCACTATCAGGCAGTTTGAAATCGACACGCCAGACGCGGTCGGCGCCGAAGTCGGATTCCATTGCGAGCGCGTGCGGCACCGATTTGTTGGTTTCGGCATAAGCCTTGCCGCCCCAAATGCCTACTTCTTCGGCCCCGGCCCAAAGCAGGCGGATGGTCCTTTGGCGCTTCATGCCCTTGATGGCGCTGGCGGCAGCGGTGATAATCCCGCAACCGGCTGCGTCGTCAATCGCACCTGTGCCCAGATCCCAACTGTCCAGATGGCAGGCGATGACGATCGGGGGAAGGGCAGGGTTGCTACCCGGCAGTTCCGCAACGACATTGCCCGATTTTTGTGTGCCGATATTTTGCGGTGTCAGCAGAAGGCGCAGCTTGACAGGATTTCCGCGCTCTACCATCCGAACCAGATTGTCGGCATCGGGGATGGAAAGCGCGCCTGATGGTATCGGTGTGACGCCCGCTTCGAAATTGGTGTTGCCGGTATGCGGATTGCGGTGGTTATGATCGGTACCGACTGAGCGGATGACGATTGCTGCCGCACCTTTCTTGGCGGCAATGTTCGGGCCGACAAAGCGCGCCGGGCCGAATGCGCCATAGCTTGAGCCATCCTGCGTCGGCTTCATCGCGTGGCTGACAAAGGCGATCTTGCCCGCAAGGCTGCCGTCGGGTGCGGCGCGCAGGGCTTCGATTGTCGGGAAATAGACCACCTCTGCCTCAAGGCCAGAGGCTCCTGTGCTGCCGCTGTTGCCCAGTGCAGTAATCGCCATTTTCTGCGGGAAGGGGCTGACGACCGAAGCGCGCTCTTCGCCGCGCACCCATGTAGGCATGTCAAAGGGCTCTTCGCGGACATTGGCAAAGCCTGCCTTGCGCAGATAGGTGAGCGCCCAAACCCGCCCACGCGCTTCGGCCTCGGTGCCGCCCTGACGCGCGCCAACCTCAGTGGTCAGTCCTTCGGTGATTTCCCAAGCGACAGGATCATGATCCAGCGCCCACATCGCCGGATCGGTCTCGGCAGGAGCGGCTGCAAATGCGGTTGTGGAGAGGATTGTCGATGCGCCCAAGGCTAGCAATAGTCGTTTTGTCATAGCGCGGGCTTAGCCATCGCGGAGCCGCTTGCCAATCCTGCCTTGCGACAAATGAACAGCTTGGCTAGTAGGCGCGTCGAATTCCGCATTTATTGCTTTTTGAGAAAGTGACCATCGATGGCCGCCCAATACGCCTTTGTCATGAAGGGGATGACCAAGACCTTCCCCGGCGCGCAAAAGCCCGTGCTCAACAACATCCACCTTCAATTCTATCAGGATGCCAAAATCGGCATCGTCGGCCCAAATGGTACGGGTAAGTCGACGCTGATGAAGATCATGGCCGGTATCGACAAGGATTTCACCGGCGAGGCATGGCCAGGGGAATATATCACCGTAGGCTATCTGGCGCAGGAGCCCGAGCTTGATCCGACAAAGACGGTCAAGGAAAACGTCATGGACGGCGTCCGCGAGGTCGCCGATCTGGTCGAGCGCTTCAACGAAATCAGCATGATTATGGCTGATCCGCCGGAGGACGTCGATTTCGACGCGCTCATGGAGGAAATGGGCACTCTGCAGGAAAAGATCGACGCGGTTGATGGCTGGACGCTCGACAACCAGCTCGAAATCGCGATGGATGCGCTGCGCTGCCCTCCCGGTGACTGGTCAGTCGAAAATCTGTCGGGCGGTGAAAAACGCCGCGTTGCGCTCACCCGCCTGCTCCTCGAAAAACCCGATATCCTGCTGCTCGACGAACCGACCAACCACCTCGATGCGGAATCGGTTGCGTGGCTCGAAAAGCATCTGGTCGACTATAAGGGCAACGTCATCCTCGTCACCCACGACCGTTATTTCCTCGACAATGTGGTGAACTGGATCCTCGAACTCGATCGCGGCCGCTATTTCCCCTATGAGGGCAATTATTCAACCTACCTCGAAAAGAAGGCCAAACGCCTCGAGCAGGAAGCGCGCGAAGATGCCGGTCGCCAGAAAGCGATCAAGGACGAGCTGGACTGGATTCGCCAGTCACCGAAAGCGCGGCAGACCAAATCCAAGGCGCGTATCAAGAGCTTTGAACAATTGGTTGAGGCTGCCGAAAACCGCACAATCGGCAAGGCGCAGATTGTTATCCAGAATCCCGAACGTCTTGGCAGTAAGGTGATCGAGGTCAACAATGTCACCAAGGCCTATGGCGACAAATTGCTGTTCGAGAATCTGTCCTTCACCATCCCGCCGGGCGGCATTGTCGGCGTGATCGGCCCGAACGGTGCAGGTAAATCGACGCTGTTCCGTTTGATTACCGGCCAAGAAACGCCTGACAGCGGCGAAATCGTGATCGGTGATACCGTCCATCTGGGCTTTGTTGACCAGAGCCGCGACGCGCTCGATCCCAACAAGAATGTCTGGGAAGAAATTTCGGGCGGTGCTGACTTCATGAAGGTCGGCAAGCACGAAACCCCGACCCGGGCCTATGTCGGTGCGTTCAACTTCAAGGGTACTGACCAGCAGAAAAAGGTCGGCCAGCTGTCAGGTGGTGAACGCAATCGCGTGCATATGGCGAAGATGCTGAAAGAAGGTGGCAACGTCCTCCTGCTCGACGAACCGACCAACGACCTCGACACCGAAACGCTGGCCGCGCTTGAAGAAGCGTTGGAAAGCTTCGCCGGTTGCGCCGTGGTCATCTCGCACGACCGTTTTTTCCTCGACCGTCTGGCGACGCACATCCTCGCCTTTGAAGGTGACAGCCATGTTGAATGGTTCGAAGGAAACTTCGAATCCTATGAAGAGGACAAGATCCGTCGTTTGGGCGAAGAAGCCACCCGTCCGCACCGGACCAGCTACAAGAAGATGACGCGGTAAGCGTCAGGCGGGTCTGGCGGCCTTGGTCGCCAGACTCACCAACATAATCGTAGCAAAACTGGCCAGAAAGCCGGGCACGATTTCATACATCGCACCGCTCCACCCCAACGCGATCCAACCGATCACCACCAGCGCCCCGGTCACCATACCGGCGAAAGCGCCAGCCAGCGTCATGCGCTGCCACGTCAACGCGAGGATGATGACGGGGCCGAAAGCTGCACCAAAGCCTGCCCATGCGTTGCTGACGAGGCTGAGCACGCTGCTTTCCGGATTTTGCGCCAGCACCATAGCGATAGCCGCGACCGCGACGACCGACAGGCGACCAACGGTGACAACCTCCTTCTCGCTGGCATCGCGACGGACGAAGAGGCGGTAGACATCTTCGGTCAGTGAAGAGCCAGTCACCAGCAACTGCGCCGAAATCGTGCTCATGATCGCCGCGAGGATGGCTGCAAGCAAAAAGCCCACTGCGACCGGCGCAAACAATTCGCCTGCCAGCACGATGAAAATGGTTTCGGGGTCGGCAACGGTCAGCCCTTTGCTTTCCGAATACACCCGCCCGATCAGCCCGACCAGTAAGGCACCGCTAAGTGTGATGGCCATCCACACCATACAGATATTACGCGCAATCGGCATTTCCTTGACCGAACGGATCGCCATGAAGCGCACGATGATATGCGGCTGTCCGAAATAGCCGAGGCCCCAGGCAGCGGTCGAGATGATGCCGAGCGCGGTGGTGCCTGCAAACAGGCTCGTCATCTTGGGATCGATGCTGTTGAGCGCGGACGTTACCGACACGCCTTCGGGCAATCCCTGCCACGCCATATAAGGCACCACGACCAGAGCTATGGCCATGATCGTGCCCTGCACAAAGTCGGTCAGGCTGACCGCGAGAAACCCGCCGAGCACGACATAAGCCACAACAACTGATGCGGTAATCCAGAGGCCGGTCTGATAGTCCGCGCCAAAGGCGCTTTGGAACAGCTTGCCACCTGCAACGAGGCCCGAGGCCGAATAAAGCGCGAAAAATACGATGATGACGATGCTGGCGGTCAGGCGCAGCAGGTGCTTCTCATCGTTGAAGCGGTTACCGAGAAATTCGGGGATGGTCAGCGCATTGCCATAGCGTTCGGTCTGTTCGCGCAGGCGTGGAGCGACGATGATCCAGTTGAGCAATGCACCGATAAACAGGCCGATGGCGATCCATGCCTCTGCCAGACCCGAAGCATAAAGAGCGCCAGGAAGGCCGAGCATCAGCCAGCCGGACATGTCCGATGCGCCAGCGGCTAGCGCTGTGACGGCAGGTCCAAGTTGTCGTCCGCTCAACAGATATTCACTGCTGTTCGCGGTAGACTTGCGCCAGGCGTAGATGCCTATGCCGAGCATCAGCGCGAAATAAACCGAAAGGCTCGCGATCACGCCCGGTTGCATCATGTCTTTCCCCCTCCTGTTCGATAGCGCCGCGCTTCGGGGCTGTTATCTCATAGGCTATGCTATAAGCAGACGTCATGCGCATTGCACCCCATCTCTTTGCTTCTGCCCTGTGTTGTTTTGCATCGGTCGCCGATGCAACCGAATGGCGCGCGCTTGACGCAACGATGCAGGCGGCATTGCAGGACGATGATATCAATCGGCACAGCGACGAGCCCGCTTTTCTGGAAGGTATCAGCGTTAGCGAAATCCGCTTTTCGGAGAATGGTTTCGACTGGCACCTGATACGCTTCTCCAACGATGCCAACAGCGACGGCCCGTTGTGGGTCGTGCCGCATGACGATGAAAATGCGGCGTTCGAATCGATGATCGCGGCACTCCGCCAGCATGGCGGTGTCGGAATTGCGGTGAATACAGGGCCAGCCAGCACAAGGCGACAGGCCGGCAATGGTCTATGCGGCGTACGTTCGGCGATGGTTTCCGCTTGCGATCCCAATCGCAACTTTGGTGAACGCACACCCATCTTCACACGTGCCATCCTTGACGCGTGGAA
>JAGNSY010000205.1 GCA_017987825.1 Sphingorhabdus sp.
CAGCGCCTTTAGCGCCGCGCCTTTGTCGACCATGATGTCATCGCCATCGTTGAGCACCGGTTGCATCGAATCGCCCTCGACGCGGATCAGCGACACGTTGCGCGGTTCGACGCCCAGTTTGCGCAGCCAAGCCTCGTCGAAGCCGACCTTGCCCGCAAGCGCCTCCCCCTCAGCCAGCGCCCCTGCCCCCGCCGAAGCCCCGACGGCCAGCTTGGGGACAAGTTTCAACCCTCCACGCTTCGCGCTGCTGTCCTCATCAGGCGCACCCAATAGCTGGGGCACAACGCCGTAATAGCGCGCGAGGATGGAGCGCTCACGCTCGGGCAGGTTCTTCGGGCTGCCGCGCTTGATATATTGCTGGATATAGGCCGGATTGCGCCCGACGAGGCGCGACAGCGACGCAAAATCGTCACCATGCGCCTGCACCAGCCGTTCGAGTTCGGCACGCGGATCGCTGATTACCATCATTCCTCTTTAGCAATAGGATTTTTCCTAGACAAGTAGGATTTTTCCTATCAGCAATGTTCCTAACATGTTCTCATCGATTCGTCGATGCGAACAACCGGAAAAGGGTGGTGCCTGATGGAAAGGAACGCAAATGCACATCAATCGGAAAATCGAACGATTCCTGCGACAGCACGATATGGCACCCACCACTTTCGGCCGCAGGGTGGCACGCGATCCACGGCTTGTCCTCGACATGCGCAACGGCCGGTGCCTGCGCCCGGCGATGGTGTTGAAGGCCGAAGCCTTCATGGCAGCGTTCGAACGGCACCTAAGCCTGCTGGATATGCGGGAGGCGGCATGAGCAACCCTTTGCCCACCTGTGGCTTGTCTAAAGCGCTGCTGGCGTTGCTGCCGGGAGCGGAAATTGCCAGCCGCAAACAAACGCCCTGGCACAGCGCCACCTTTTCCGGCGAGCGTGTCACAATCGTTTTGAAACTGACCGGAGATGAACCGGCGGAACGCGCCACAGCCTTTGCCAAAGCCTTGCCGGACACCGAATTCAATCTCCGCCGCCAACTGGTCGCCGACATACTGGTCAGCGATATGCAACCGCTGGAGGATGGCGTGCTATTGACCGTCGAAGCCTTGTTGCTCGACGAATGAGGATTAACGGGTGCGCGCGTTCATCCGGTGCAGCGTTTCGAGTGCTGAGCGCAACGCTGCGTCCAGTTCCTCGGATTCGGGTTTTTGCGGTGCATCGGCGGGAACTTCGGCCACCTCGACGGCGCGTAATGCGGCCTGTTCGACCTGAACCGGCTCGGTCACCAGCGGCGCCTCCATATCGCGTCGGATCGGCTGGACATTGGAGCTTTGCAGTTCGCTGGCCAGATTCTCGATATGCGCCAGTTGCGTGTCGCGTTCAGCCAATGCTGACTCGAAACGGCTGACCATATCGTCGAGCGAGGCGATTTCGGCGACGGGCGACGCGGCGGGTGCTTCGACGGTTGCGGTAGCGGCGGGTTCTTCTGCCACAGCTTCGACTTCTGCCGTCGGGATCACATCCTCGACTTCAACGGCAACGTGTTCGACCCATTCGGTTTCGACTTCGACCTGCTCGACTACGACCGTTTCGGCAGCTGCCTCAATCATTTCAGGTTCGGCGAGATCGCGGTTCGCGGAGAAAGGACGGCGCGGCGGTGCATCGGGATGGGCGTCGCCAGAACGGAGCTTGGGCAAATCTTCAAGATCGGTAATGTCACCGGCACCCCGGCGTGCTTCGGCAAAGGCGGCAATGCGCGCACGCAGGCGCGAAAGCAGCGACCCACGGACCACTTCATCCTCTTCGACCATGTCGTCTTCGGTTTCCGATGCGGTCTCAGCTTCGATAGCCGCGATAGCCGGAACGCCTTCCGGTTCGACCATATCGGTCTCAACTTCAGATTGGGCGATCGCCGTACGCACCGGCGAATTGTCATTGCGCAGGAACATCACCGTCAGAATGACAAGGGTCAGTGCACCAAAAGTGTATGAAATCAGGGCGCGCGCTTTATCCCCTAAAGGCGCACCCGTCGCAGGTATCATCTCTGAAACCCCGGTCGCTCCGGTCAGCGTTTCCCAGATGCCCGTCGGCACAAACATCGCGACGATAGCCGCAATAGCGGCTCCTCCCGTTGCCATGGCAACGGCCCGTGTCTGGTGATCGAGTTTCAGTTTCGACTGCATAACTACCCTGTTTCGATCGGGCTTCATGCTACGGACTGGCCGCAACTTTACCCCTGTTTAGCACGGCCTAACAGCAAATGGTAAACAGGATCGTAACGCATTATGTTCTTCTGCCAGTTGCGTTCTTGCTCGACAAAGGTCCGCGCTTTGGCCTTCCGCTCGGGCCACATCAGCTTGTCGGCAAACAGTGTGTCGATCACCTTGGCAGCGTCTGCTGGATTGTCCGCCGGGAAAAGGGCTCCGGTCACGCCATCCTCGATCAGCTCGCGGTGCCCGCCCACATCCGACGCTGCAACCAGCCGCCCCTGCGCCATCGCCTCCAGCGGTTTCAGCGGCGTCACGAGATCAGTCAGCCGCATTCGCTTGCGCGGATAAGCGAGGATGTCGACCAGACTATAATAACGCTCGACTTCTTCATGCGGCACCCGACCGACGAAATGGATACGTTGCGCAGCGGGCGAAGCCTCTGCCTGAGTGCGCAACGCCTTCTCCATCGGGCCACCGCCGACCAGCAACAAATGCGCGTCCTTGGCAGCTCCATCCAGATGCGCCATCGCCGCAATAAGGTCATCTATGCCTTCATAGTCGTAGAAGCTGCCAATATAGCCGATCACATCCTTGCCGGTCAGGCTCAGTTCCGCCGCCAGCGCCTCGTCACGCGGCGGGGGATTACCGAACAGATCCATGTCGACGCCGTTGGGCGAGACGAAAATTTTACCCGCATCGAAACCCCGCGCAACCAAATCGGAGCGCAAGCCCTCACAGATGACGGCCACCCGGTCGGCGCGCGCAACGACATGGTTTTCGAGCGCGCGGGTCAGGCGATATTTGAGCGAACCTTCAGTGCCGGTGCCATTGCCGACCGACGCATCTTCCCAGAATGCGCGAATTTCATAAACAAAGGGCACGCCAAGTTTCGCAGCAGCACGTGCCGCAGCAAGGCCGTTGAGCGCGGGCGAATGCGCGTGGACGATGTCGAACGGCCATTCGCGATGGACCTCGATGATGCGCTGTTCAAGCGCCCGGATTTCACGCCATTCGCGCAATCCCGATGGGCCGGAAACCAGATGCGGCGTACGAAAGAATTGCAGCCCCTCGGCCTCCTCTCGATCGCCATCGGGCTGCTTTCCATGCTGATATTGCCGCACGCCCGTAAGCCCGCGCACCTCCCAGCCAGCGCCGATCTGCGATTTCAGGATCGCGCGTGTGCGAAAGGTATAGCCGCTGTGCAACGGCAGGCTGTGGTCAAGAACGTGAAGGA
>JAGNSY010000046.1 GCA_017987825.1 Sphingorhabdus sp.
GCCTGCGGACCGCCGCGGACAATCTCATCCGCCGCCTCGATGCTGACCATGCGGATCGTATCAGCGATCATGGGTGCCGCGCGTTCGGCCCCTTTTTCAGCAGCGCGGTTGAGTTGGCGTTGCAGGCGGTCGCGAAAGGATTGGCTTTGCAAAAGGGCCGACAAAATGCTCGTCCCGCGTCCGCCGCCGAAGCGATCGGGCAAGGCGATGCGCGCAACCGAACTGTCCCAAAAACCGCCCGGTTGCAGCAGCAGCGCAAAGGCATTTTGCGAGGCAAGCATCAAAAGTCGCCGGATAACCTCGGCAAGGCTATAGCGCGGCCCGCCCGCACAGCCCGGCAAAGCAAGCGTGGCACCTGCCACACCGGCAAGCACGATGTGGCGGCGTTCGAATATCATGGTCATGGGCGACTCCTCCTGAATGCCTATAACGTTCGAATATCAGAAAAATTCCGACTCTACCATGAACGGCTCGGTCAAGGCGTGACGCGGCGGGGGTCGCGCCCTATATCCGCCGGATGAATCGCCCCCGTCCCTCTGGCAAACGCGTGCGCGTGATCCTGCTGACGCAAGTCATCGGACCACTCGACTACCGTCTGCCCGACTGGATGGACGCGGGGGTTGGCTCGGTGGTGGTGGTGCCCTTGGGCCCACGCAAGATGGTCGGCGTGATCTGGGACGAAGGCGTGTTCGGCGATGAGGCGGTCGAGGAACACCGCTTGCGTAATGTGCTGGAGGTCGTGGACGTGCCCGCCATCAAGACGGGATTGCGCCGGTTGGTCGACTGGGTAGCAGACTATTATCTTTCCAATCATGCCGCAGTTCTGCGGATGGTATTGTCATCTTCGGCGGCACTATCAGCTGGCGGAACAGTCACCGAATACCGACCCTCTGGAGTTGAGCCCGCCCGACTGACCCCACAGCGTGCTGCGGCGCTGGACGCTTTGGTCGATGCGCAGGGGCTGGTGCGCGAACTGGCCGAGCAGGCAGGGGTCAGCGAAGGCGTAATCCGTGGGCTGGTCAAGGTTGGCGCGCTGGAACCCATCGCTGTCAGCATCGATGCACCCTTCGCTGCGCCTGATCCGGACCATGATCATCCAGAATTATCTGACCTACAGGAAGCCGCCGCAAAGGTTATGCGGAATGCAGTAAAGGCCAGCCAGTTCGAACCGATTGTGCTCGACGGAGTAACCGGTTCGGGCAAGACCGAGACCTATTTCGAGGCGGTGGCAGAGGCTCTGAAGATTGGCAAACAAGTTCTTGTCTTGCTTCCTGAAATTGCCTTAACCCAACCATTCCTGCAGCGTTTTGAGGCGCGGTTCGGGGTGGAGCCTGCGACCTGGCATTCGGGCATGAAACAGTCGCAGCGCCGCCGCGTCTGGCGCGGTGTGGCAGAAGGACTCGTGCAGGTTGTGGCAGGGGCCCGTTCCGCCCTGTTCCTGCCCTTTGCCAATCCCGGGCTGATCGTCGTCGACGAGGCGCATGAGATCAGTTTCAAGCAGGAAGACGGCGTGCGCTATCACGCGCGGGACGTCGCGGTTATGCGCGGACGGTTTGAGGGCTTTCCCGTCGTGCTGGCGAGCGCCACACCCGCGCTTGAAAGCCGCCATATGGTGAGCATCGGGCGCTACAAGGGCCTCGCAATCCCCTCGCGCTTTGGCGCCGCGAAGCTACCGCGTATCGAGGCCATCGACCTGACGCAAGACCAGCCCGAACGCGGCACATGGATAGCGCCAACCCTGCTCAAGGCATTGGAAGAGCGGCTGGAGCGCGGCGAACAGAGCCTGCTGTTCCTCAATCGCCGTGGCTATGCGCCGCTGACGCTGTGCCGCAATTGCGGGCACCGCTTCGAATGCCCCAATTGCACGGCATGGATGGTCGAACACCGGCTGGTCCGCCGCCTCGCCTGCCACCATTGCGGCCATGTGATGCCCCCGCCCGACAAATGCCCCGAATGCAGCGCCGAAGACAGCCTTGTCCCCTGCGGCCCCGGCGTCGAGCGGATCAGTGACGAGGTTAAACGCTTCTTTCCTGAGGCGCGCACCATTGTTGCCACCTCGGACACTTTATGGTCACCCGAAAAGGCCGCCGAATTTGTCGCGCTTGTAGAGAACAAGGCGGTCGACATCATCATCGGCACGCAATTGGTGACCAAGGGCTATCATTTCCCCGAACTGACTTTGGTCGGCATCATCGACGCCGATCTGGGGCTGGAGGGCGGCGATCTTCGTGCCGCCGAGCGAACCTTTCAGCAGATTGCGCAGGCGGCGGGCCGCGCAGGCCGTGCCGAGAAGCCCGGCGAAGTCTATATCCAGACGCGCAACCCCGCCCACCCCGTTATCGCCGCTTTGGTCGATGGCGACCGCGACGGTTTCTACGACGCCGAAACCGAACAACGCCGCCGTGCCGGTGCCCCGCCCTTTGGCCGCTTTGCCGCGATCATCATCAGTTCGGAGGATGAACGCGAGGCGATAGAGGCCGCGCGCGCGGTCGGCGGCTCCGCTCCGCAGGTCGAGGGGATGCATGTTTACGGCCCCGCCCCTGCCCCGCTGGCCATGCTGCGCGGACGCCACCGGCAGCGGCTCTTGGTGCATGCACTACGTTCGGTCGAACTCCAAAACATCATGCGCGAATGGCTCGGCGGCCTCGAATTCCCGCGCAGCGTAAGGGTGGGCGTCGATGTCGATCCGTACAGCTTCCTGTAAGCAAATTTTTGCTCTACCCTTGACCGTCTTATTTCTATAACACAGTGCATTGATGTTCTTCCGCCGATCCAAGACCCCTGCTCCCACCGATATCGACGGCAAACTGGCCGCGTTCGACCGCGCCTATGCCGGAATGTTTCCCAATGAACCGAAGCCTTGGGAATCATCGGCCAATGCAGACCAGCCTGTCAGCCCCGCGAGGGCGTGGCTTATGGGCAAAACCCGATGGTGGTGGTTCACCCGCGCCAGCGCCGGTCTATTACTCCTGTTCATCCTGATTGTCTTTTGGCTGGCGGTCACTGCGCCGCTTTCCAAATCACTGCAGCCGATCGCCCCGCCGCGGATCACATTGCTGGCGTGGGACGGCACGCCGATTGCCCGCAACGGTGCTGTCGTCGACAAGCCGGTTGAAGTCAAGAAACTGCCCCCGCATGTGGTGCAGGCCTTCCTGTCGATCGAAGACCGGCGCTTCTATTCGCACTGGGGTGTCGATCCGCGCAGCATCGCCCGCGCGCTGTGGAGCAACAGCTTTGGCAGTGGCCTGAAACAGGGCGGCAGCACGATTACGCAACAGCTCGCCAAATTCACCTTCCTGACGCCCGAACGCAGCCTGACCCGCAAGGCGCGTGAGGCATTGATCGCTTTCTGGCTCGAAGGCTGGCTGACCAAGGACGAAATCCTCGAACGCTATCTGTCGAACGCCTATTTTGGCGACAATGTGTATGGCCTGCGCGCCGCCTCGCTCCATTATTTCTACCGCCAGCCCGAACGCCTGACACTGTCGCAAGCAGCAATGTTGGCAGGATTGGTTCAGGCGCCAAACCGGCTAGCCCCCACCCGCAATCCACAGCGCGCGGCGAAGCGGGCCAAGCTGGTGCTGAATGCAATGGTCGCGACCGGCGCGATCAGCGAGGCCAAGGCCGATGCGACGCCGATCGCGCGGATCGATGTTCGCTATAAGGAAACGCTGCCCACCGGCACTTACTTTGCCGACTGGGCGATGCCGCAGGCGCGGCTTGATTCCGAAACCGGCTATTCGGACCAGGTCATCCGCACCACGCTTGACTCGCGGCTACAGAATATTGCCCGCAAGGTTATCGCGCGTGCACCTCTGGGCAATGCGCAGGTCGCGCTGGTTGCGATGCGTCCCAATGGCGAGGTGGTCGCGATGGTGGGCGGCAAAAGCTATAAGGAATCGCCGTTCAACCGCGCGACACAGGCCAAGCGCCAACCGGGTTCGACCTTCAAGCTGTTTGTCTATTCAGCGGCCTTGCGCAGCGGGATGACGCCCGACAGCAAGGTCGACGACAGCCCGATTACCGAAGGCGACTATCGCCCCAAAAACTATAGCGACCGTTATCGCGGCGAAATCACGCTGAAAGAGGCTTTTGCCCAATCGAGCAATGTTGCCGCTGTCCGGCTGTACAACCAGTTGGGCTATAGCGCGGTCGCCCGCGCGGCCAAGGATCTGGGCGTCGAAAGCCCGTTGACCCGCGATGCCAGTCTTGCGCTAGGCAGTTCGGGTATGACCTTGATCGAGCTGACATCCGCCTATGCCGGCGTTGCCGGAAACAAATGGCCGGTCGAACCGCGCGCCTTTGTGGCGGAGGAGGAAGGCTGGTTTGGCTGGCTGCTCTCCGCCCAGCGCAGTTTCAGTAACGCCCAGCACAAGGCGCTGCTCGAGTTGTTGGGGGCGACGGTCAATCAGGGCACCGGTCGCGCGGCGCGGCTTTCGATCCCTGCCTATGGCAAGACAGGCACCAGCCAGGATTATCGCGATGCGCTGTTCATCGGCTTTGCGGGCGATCTGGTGGTCGGCGTGTGGATCGGCAATGATGACAATACCCCGCTGAAGAATATGACCGGCGGCGGCCTGCCTGCGCGCATCTGGCGCGATTTCATGAGCCAGTCGGTCAAGGGTGCTGGCGCAAGGCCCAAGCCCAAGCCGGTCGTCGAGCCCGATCCAGAAGGCCCGATTGAACCGCTCGACCTGCCCGATATCCCCGAGATTCCGGTCAACATCAACGGCACCGAAGTCCGCGTCGATCCAAATAACGGCGTGACTGTAAGTGGGCAGATTGAAGGTGTGCCGCTTGACGTGACCATCGGCCGCGATGGCGTCGACGTTCGCCCGCGCGAAGAGCCTGCGCGCAAACAATGAGGCCATCGGCCTTTGCATTGAACCAAAGGCATAATTGTGGTCGAAGGCAGTCTGGGGCCTGAGGGAGATTCGCGTGCGGCTTAGTTTGACCGGCCTTTTCATTCTGATTTTGGTGCTGTTCCTCCCCTCAACGGCGCAAGCAGACCCCGAAGATATCGCCGCCGCCAGCCGCAGCGTCGTGCGCGTAGTGGTCTTTCCAGCCTCTGGCGGTGACACGCCCATCGGCCATGGATCCGGCATCGTTGTCGCGCCGAACAAGGTGCTGACCAACGCGCATGTCGTTTCCGAAGAGGAATATGAGGGCGCCATCCGCGTCGTAATCGTGCCCTCAGATGGCGGCGAAGCCATTACCGCAGAGGTCATTGACCGCTCACCGCGCAACGATCTCGCCCTGATCGCACTCAACGATGGCAAGCGCCTGACCCCGGCCACCTTTTTCAGCGGGCCGGTTGGTGATGGCGCCGACGTATTCGCGATTGGCTATCCCGGAGGCGTCGATATTGCGCAGGGCCTGAACATGGCCGATGTGCTGCGCCCGCAAACTCCGGTCAAGACGCGCGGTAATATTTCGGGCGGGCGTTCGGCCAAGGATTTTGAGACATTGCTCCACACCGCTGCCATCGGCGGCGGCAATAGCGGCGGGCCTTTGGTGGACGGATGCGGGCGCGTGCTGGGCGTGAACAGCTTTGGCAGCCTATCCGACGGGAGCGATGCCGAATTTTTCTTCGCCGTGGCGCAGCGCGAGGCAGCCGCCTTCTTGCGCCAAAACAATGTAAGCTTTCGCAGCGTCGACAGCGAATGCCTGTCGCGCGCTGAAATGAGCCGGGCCGAGGCGGAACGGTCCGCTGCTGAAGCGGCAAAGATCGCCGAAGAAAACAGGCTGGCGGAAACGGCGCGCAGCAAGAGCTTTGCCGATGCGCGGCGGCAGGCAGAGTATCACATCATCGAAACGCGGGACAATTTCTCGATGCTGACGGTGGTGCTGATCTTCTTTGCACTGGGCGCCGCTGGCACAAGCTGGCAATTACTCGAACGCGAACGCCGCGATCAGGCCAAGCTCGCCGGTGGCGCAGCGGCAGCACTCGTCATCGCGGCGCTGCTGACCTGGTATGCACGTCCAAGTTTTGCCGAGGTGGATGAACTCACCCGGGCAAGACTGACTGGTACCGAAGACCCGGCGGCCCCGGCAAAGGTGGCGCAGGACGGCAAGCTGACCTGCGTGATCGACCGCAGTCGTAGTCGCATCACTGTCTCCGACACCGCCGATGTGCCCTTCGAATGGAACAGCAACGGCTGCGTCAACGGGCGCACCCAATATGCCGAGGATGGCGACCAATGGGTGCGCACCTTCGTTCCCAATAACGAGGCGCAGGTATCGATCATCAGCTTTCAGCCGGTAAGCAGCACCTATCGCATCGAGCGCCATTTGCTGGGGGCCGAAGCCATGCAGCAGGCGCGCAGTGCGCGGAACCAATATGATGTCAAAAGCTGCTCGGCCGATCCTGCCATGCTCGAAAAGGTGGCATCGATGAACGCAGCGGTGCGCCAGTTGCTGCCCCAGCAACCGAATGAATTGCTGGTTTTCAATTGCAACTGAACCTTTGCGCGGGCGAAAATTGCCGTTAAGGCCCTGAGTCGAAAATGGCAGACAATTCCCCTCTCGAACAGTTCAAACAGGTGCTGACCGGCACATCGCGTGCGATTGCGCATGATCCGGAGGTTGAGCTCGCCTTTACCGCCGACGCGCCAACACAGGCGGGGAAGAATTTCCGCGTGCCGATGCCGGGCCGATCGCTGCCGCCTGAACAGATTGCCGAAGCGCGGGGATTTGCGGACAGTTTTGCACTCCGACTGAAGCATCATGATGTCGCCCGCCACGCCGCACTCCGCCCGCATGAGGCGATGGCCGGGGCCGCATTCGACGCCATTGAAACCGCGCGGATCGAGGCACTGGGTTCGCGCGCGATGGACGGGGTGAAGGGCAATCTAACCCACGCGCTGGAAATGCGGCTGCGCACCGACCCGATTTCGCGGGCGCAGGCGGCGGAGGAAGTGCCGATCTCGACCGCGCTCGCGCTGTTGGTGCGTGAACGGCTGACCGGGCAAGCTGTACCCGACAACGCAGCGCAAGGCGTCGACATGCTGCGCGAGTGGATCGAGGAGAAAGCGGGCAGCGATCTTGATGCGCTCGGCCTCGCGCTCGACGATCAGGCGGCCTTTGCCTCGCTCGCCCAAACCATGCTCGAACATCTCAACCTGACCGAGGGCGAGATTGAACCGAACGACGCCGACGAAGGCGGTGACGATTCGGATCAGGAGCAGGAACAGGACGGCGAAAGCGACGACGAGGGCCAGGGCGAGGCAGGCCAAGCCGAAGCGCGCGCCGAGCCGCAAGAGGGCGAAGGCGAGGAGACCGAGGCCGATTATGATTCGTCCGAGATGGACGACATGGACGATGCCGATGGCGATATGGGCGAAGACGGCATGCAGCCGGTCAACCCGCAACGCCGCAATTGGGACCATCTGCCGCAAAGCGATTATAAAAGTTGGACGACCAAATATGACGAGGTCGTCGGCGCGACCGAACTGGCCGATGAGGAAGAGCTCAACCGCCTGCGCGCCTATCTCGACCAGCAGCTCTCCGGCTTGCAGGGCGCGGTCACACGGCTTGCCAACCGCCTGCAGCGTCGCCTGATGGCGCAGCAGAACCGCAGCTGGGATTTCGATCAGGAGGAAGGGCTGCTCGATGCCGCGCGCCTCGCCCGCGTCGTCGTCTCGCCCGGCCAGTCGCTCAGCTACAAGATCGAACGCGAAACCAAATTCCGCGATACTGTGGTCACGCTGCTGATCGACAACAGCGGATCGATGCGTGGTCGCCCGATCAGCATTGCGGCGATCAGCGCCGACATCATGGCGCGCACGCTCGAACGATGCGGCGTGAAGACCGAGATATTGGGCTTCACCACCCGCGCATGGAAGGGCGGGCAATCGCGCGAGGATTGGCTCGCCGCCGGACGCCCCGCCATGCCCGGCCGCCTCAACGACTTGCGCCATATCGTCTACAAAAAAGCCGATGAGCCGTGGCGCCACGCCCGCCGCAACCTCGGCCTGATGATGCGCGAAGGCTTGCTCAAGGAAAATATCGACGGTGAAGCCCTGCTCTGGGCCCACAACCGCCTGATCGCCCGCCCCGAAGACCGCCGCATCCTGATGGTCATTTCCGACGGCGCGCCGGTCGATGACTCGACGCTGTCGGTCAACCATGGCGGCTATCTCGAACAACATCTGCGCCGCGTGATCGAGATGATCGAGGGCCGCAGCCCGGTGCAACTGGTCGCGATCGGCATCGGCCATGACGTCACCCGCTACTACCGCCGCGCCGTCACCATCATGGATGCCGAGCAATTGGGCGGCACGATGATCGAACAATTGGCCGGGTTGTTCGACGAGGAATAGGCTTGCAATTCCGCGCTGACCTGACATTGATTTAATCAAGCGATTAAATCTTTGGAGAGCAGGATATGCAAGTCAGCGAAGCCGTAGCCAGCCGCCGGTCGGTGCGCGAATTTCTGGACAAGCCGGTCGATAAGGCGCTGCTCGAACGCATCCTGACCAAGGCGCAAAACGCTCCATCTGGCGGCAATACGCAGCCGTGGAATGCAGTCATGGCGACGGGCGAGCCGCTCAAGAAATTGCTGGAAGCGGTGGCCGAAGTCGTTCCGCAAGGCGCCGCCGCGCACAAGCCGGAATATAATATTTACCCGCCCGAGCTGGATGGTCGATACAAGGACAGCCGCTTTGGCGTGGGTGAGGCGATGTATGCAGCACTCGATATTCCGCGCGACAACAAGATGGCGCGGCTGATGTGGTTCGCGCGCAATTTCCGCGCCTTTGACGCGCCGATCCTGATGCTGATCCACACCCCGCGCTATATGGGCCCGCCGCAATGGTCGGATATCGGCATGTGGTTGCAGACGGTGATGTTGCTGCTCCGTGAAGAGGGGCTGGATAGCTGCGCGCAGGAGGCGTGGGCGATCTACACCCCGCAAATCCGGCAATGCTTCCCCATCCCCGACGATCATATCTTCTTCTGCGGCATGGCGATCGGCTATCGCGACCCGGATGCTGCGGTGAATAATTTTCCGGTGGCTAGGGCGCCTTTGGGGCAAGTGGTGAGTTGGGAGGGGTTTTGATCAATCACTAACCCGTCATGCTGAACTTGTTTCAGCATCCATCGTGCCACTCAGGCCGAAGGGTTGAGAGGAGAAATGGACCCTGAAACAAGTTCAGGGTGACGGTGCTTTGGAAACTTGACCTCAGCCCTACTTTCCAGCATCGCCCCGTCCATGTCCGACCTCAAACTCTTCAACAGCCTGACCCGCCAACTGGAAACCTTCCAGCCCGTCCACCCCGGTGAGGCGCGCGTCTATAGCTGTGGGCCGACGGTCTATAATTACCAGCATATCGGCAATATGCGCGCCTATGTCTTTGCCGACACGCTCGGCCGGGTGCTGAGCTACAAGGGCTATAAGCTGACCCATGTGATCAACATCACAGATGTCGGCCATCTGACCTCTGACGCCGATGCGGGTGAGGACAAGATGGAAAAGATGGCGGCCTCACAGGGCAAGTCGGCTTGGGATATCGCCGCCTTTTATCAGGCGGATTTCGAGGCCGATCTGGCGCGGCTCAACATCCGCAAACCGGCGCACCCCAAGGCCACCGAATATGTCGAGGCGATGATCGAGTGGGGCAAGGAAATTGCCGACCAGCATTGCTATGAGCTCGACAGCGGCCTTTATTTCGATGTCTCGACCGTCCCCGAATATGGCCGGCTTGCGCGTGCCGTGACCGATGATGGAGAGGGCCGCATCGAAGAAGTCGATGGCAAGCGCAACAAGGCCGATTTCGCCATCTGGCGCAAGACGCCAGCGGGCGAAACGCGGCAAATGGAATGGGACAGCCCTTGGGGCCGCGGCGCGCCGGGTTGGCATCTCGAATGCTCGGTGATGTCAAAGGCGCTGCTGGGCATGCCGTTCGACATTCACACCGGCGGCATCGACCACCGCGAAATCCACCATCCGAACGAGATTGCGCAAAATCAGGCGCATGAAGGCTGTGCCGATACCGGCGCGCGCATCTGGATGCACAATAATTTCCTCGTCGAACGCAGCGGCAAGATGTCCAAATCGTCGGGCGAATTCCTGCGTCTGCAATTGCTGGTCGACAAAGGCTTCCACCCCCTCGCCTACCGCCTGATGTGCCTTCAGGCGCATTATCGCAGCGAGTTGGAGTTTAGCTGGGAGGGGCTGCAGGCGGCGTTTGTGCGGTTGAAGCGGATGGTTATGGCGTTCAATCAAATCAGACTTCAGACCGGTCCCGGTTCGTCGAGTAAAACTGCGGGCTTAGCTGCCTTGCTTGAAAACCAATTCGATACGACAATTTCGGAAGACTTGAACACATCCGTGGCGCTCACTGTCCTTGATGCTGCATTCGACCCTAAAACGCTTCTCAGCTGGAATGATAGAAATGCTCTCATTAAGCGAATGGATTTAGTCCTTGGTTTAGATCTCGCAAATCTAGATCGCACCGACCTCCGCATCCGCCCCAAAGCCGCTGTCATCACCGAAGCTGAAATCGAGGCCGCCCTCGCCCAGCGCAAGGAAGCCCGTGCGAACAAGGACTTCGCTATCTCAGACCGCATCCGCGACGATCTGATCGCCAAGGGTGTGGAAGTGATGGACGGCGATCCGCTGGGGTGGGATTGGAAGATTGAGGTTTAGTTCCCCCTCCCGCTTGCGGGAGGGGTCAGGGGAGGGCATGGTTGCTTTCCCAAATACGGGACAGGCCCTCCCCCGGCCCTTCCTGCAAGCGGGAGGGGAGACATTTTAGTATGACCAAAACCAAATTCGTGGCCTCCAGCCTGATCCGCGCGATGGTCGAACCGCGCCTGCCCGATTGGGTCGATGCGCATTGGTATGTGACCAAGGAGGAGGCGCTCGAACTCGCGCCGCGAGCCGAGATCGGCTGGTTCGACATGTATGACAAGAAGGACATGGCGGCGATCATCACCGCTGCGACCAACCTCAAATGGCTCAACAGCATCTATGCTGGCGTAGACGGCATGCCGCTTGCCGAGCTCAAGAAACGCGGGACGAAGGTCACCAACGGTGCAGGCATCAACGCGATCACCATCGCCGAATATGTCGTCATGGGGATGCTCAATATCGCCAAGGGCTATCGCAATGTGGTGCATGCGCAGGACCGGCACGAATGGCTGATCGATTCGCCCGGCAAGGTCGAGCTTTATGGATCAAAGGCCTTGCTGCTCGGCTATGGCGCGATCGGAAAGTTGATTGAGGAACGGCTAAAGGCGTTCAATGTCGATGTCACCATCGTCCGCCGCACGCCCGGCCCGTTCAGCCTCGCGCCCGATGCCTGGCAAGCACGGCTGGGTGAGTTTGACTGGGTGATCCTCGCCGTTCCCGCGACGCCAGAAACCGACGAAATGATTGGCGCGGACGAACTGGCGGAAATGAAGCAAAGCGCTGTGCTGGTGAACATTGCGCGCGGATCGGTGGTCGATCAGGATGCGCTGGTGCAGGCTTTGCAGGACAAGCAGATTGGCGGCGCATTCCTTGATGTCACCACGCCCGAACCTTTGCCCGCTGAGCATCCGCTGTGGAGCCTCGACAATTGCCATATCAGCATGCACCTGTCGGGCCGCGCGCAGGACAAGATGTTTATACGCTCCGCCGAACGTTTCCTTGAAAACCTGAAACGCTATCACAAGGGCGAAAAGCTTGAGCCGCTCGTCAATCTTGATCTGGGATATTGAACATGTCGCACAACCCCGCTGAAATCTGGCACCGCGTCGCACTGTCGAAGGACGTCGCGGAGATTGAAAACATCTTGCATGACGATTGCGTTTTCGAAAGCCCGGTCGTCCACACCCCGCAGGTCGGCAAGGCAATCACCTCCCAATATCTCGCTGCCGCAGGCCACACGCTGGGCAATGATACATTCCGTTATGTCGGCGAATGGCACCGCGAGAACAGTTCGATCCTGGAATTCACTGCCGAGATCGATGGCATTAAAATCAATGGCATCGATATGATTTCATGCGACGACGAGGGCCTCATCACCCATTTCAAGGTGATGGTGCGTCCGTTGAAGGCCGTGAACATGCTCCACCAGAAAATGGGCGAAATGCTGGCGAAAATGAAGGGCGGATGACGCCTTTCGCCTGACATACGGGCAAATTCCCAGTTGTAATTCGCCCAATAGCCCCTAAATCGACGCTCAATCCGGGCCCCTCTGGCGCATGCGGCGGCATGCGTGATGTCGGATTGTTCATCCGAAAGCGCGACACGCGGCGCAACCTCCGTCTCTCGGGACGGATTGGACACATTAGGGGCCCGTTTGATGGATTTCCTGTTTGATATGTTTTTAGGCACGCCGGTTTGGTTCTGGCTGTCCTTTCTGGGGCTTGTTGTTGCCCTGACCGCCTTTGACCTTGGTTTCCTGCATAAGGAAGACAAGGAAATGGGTATAAAGGAAAGCCTGAAGCTCTCCGCATTCTACATCGGCATCGCTTTGGCCTTCGGCCTTTGGGTCTGGTACGCCAAAGGCTCCGATCTGGGCATGAAATATTATACCGGCTTCTTCATCGAAAAGGCGCTGTCGATCGACAATGTCTTCGTGATCAGCCTGATTTTCACCTATTTCGCCATTCCGCCCAAGTACCAATATCGCGCGCTGCTGTGGGGTATCATCGC
>JAGNSY010000047.1 GCA_017987825.1 Sphingorhabdus sp.
ACCTTCCCACGGCCCTTGATAATCATCCCGAGAGACCCACCAGCCCTGCCCGGGCAGCCTGTCTCCCTCGCGCACGACGAGCGGCGCAAGCGGCGGTTCACCCCGTGCCACAGCTTCGCGATCAACCGCATCCAGCGTTTTGCACAAGGCGCGCATCTTTGGCCGCGTGAAGCGGAAACCCAAGTTTAACAGCATTTCCGAATAGCTGACCGAGCGCCCTTCGCGCGCAGCTTGCTGCAGGATCAAGGCTATGCCTGCCACATCGCCCAGCCGGTTGCCGCTATCAGGGCCGTCGTCGAGGAACGGATTTTCCATTCCGTCACTCTAGTGATGCAAGAGGCAATGGAAAAGCCGCTGTCGACGGCTATTTCCGGTTTAGCTGCGATCTGGCGAATTCGCTGAAACTACCATTCTTAGCGAGCGCCCAATCGACGATCTGTAATTGGCCGTCTGCTATGGAATAGCTCGACCTGCCGATCTCGGTCGACGGGCTGCCCCACAAAGTCGTCATCGCCAGAGCGTCGAGAGTCCCCGAAATATCATGCAGATTGCCGAAATTGTCGACCCAGCGGCCATGCCATTTGCGCCCCTTACCGCGCTGAAAGAATCCATGTGCGGCGAAACGCAATTCGGTGGCATCGCCATCTGCAGCCAAATAAATTCGGTAGTCGAGACTGTAGGCAGCGCCGGCAGCGACGGGCTTGACGGTCAGTTCGACTTCGCTGTTTCTGCCAAATAGTTTTCCCTTGCCACTCCATTCGCCGACTATCCAATCGAGCGTCGCAGGGGCAGCAGATTCGGCTGGCGTCGTTTGCGCATGGGCCGTCGCTGGAATCGCAAGCGCGACCAGAATCGGTGTGAGCGTGAGTGCGCGGATCATGATTGTTGCGACTCTGCAAACATCATCGCATTGCCGTCTGGATCGAAGAAGGTCAGCAATTTCACCAACCCCGGAATGTGCTGGATGTCGCCATCCTGCCGCACATCATGCGCATCGAGATGTGCCTTGGCAGCTTCAATATCAGCTACGCTCCAGACATTGGTCGCACCACCGCCCTGCACCACAGACTGGTTCTGGCTCAAACCGATTCGGACGCCAGCCATATGCGTTTGCATTTCGCACCAGCCAATCTCGTCGACGCGATACATCAGCGCGCAACCGAGTATTTTTTCATACCAGCCAATCGACCTATCCAGATCGGTCACGCCCATTGAAGCGGTCAACTCCTGCACGAAATCCAGCGCCATCGAGATCCTCCTTCTTGCGTTTATGGTCTCATTTGTATAGTTACACGAATATCATGTCAACGAACACCGTCGAAACGCTGATCGCACTGGGACAGCACCGATGGCTGCCCTATTTGCTGGTCGAGATCGCCCGCACAGACGGCGCCCGTTTCGTCGAACTGCTCCACCGCATGGGGATATCGCGTGAAAGCCTGTCGCGAACGCTGGAAGGCGGGATTTCGCTGGGTTGGATCGTCCGCAATCCAGGACATGGCCATCCGCTAAGGCCCGAATATCTGTTGTCGGAAACAGGCAAGTTTGCTGCAGTGTGCGCATCGAACATCCTGCAAGCCGAGCAACAAAGCGGGTTGCCGCCATTCAGCATGAACCGGTGGAGTCGCCCGATCATTCACGTCATCGGAGAAGGCGAACGCCGCTACTCGGCGATCGCGAACAAGCTGACCAGATCCAATCCGCGCGCTTTGACACAGAGCCTGAAATCGCTGGTCGCGCACCGGTTGGTCGACCGTCGCATCCTCGATGGATATCCACCAGCAAGCGAATATGCACTCACCGACAGTGGCGTGATAATCGCCCGGTCGCTGGTCGCTTAACGCCCGACAGGCTTGGTACGAATATTGAGCTGGCCCGCGAGCCCTGCCTTGCGATGCTTTTCAATCGCCTGATATTCGGGAGACTGCACCATCTGCTGCATAGCGGCGAGTGAGGGATATTCGGCAAGTGCGACCATGTCCCACAACTCCTCGACTTCGCCAAGCAACAGGCCTGTGACCGGCTCGGCATAAACCTGACGCCCGCCAACCGCAGCGAGGCACGCCTGCACGGCGGCACCATAGCGGGCATAGGCCTGCGCGCCGGTCAAATCGGCGTCAGAGCCGTCTTCATATTCGGCCTTGGGCTTGAACTTGAGCAGATTGACCATGACGAAAGCGCCATCTTCTGCACCGCCAAAAAAGGCAGCCGCTTGCTCCATTGGCGGGAATACCGCGTTGGTGACCTGCATATATTCTCTCCCTCCCAAATCCTTTGGAAAGGGTCTAGCCGTCCGATTAAGATTGGCAAGCCACGAATGGCGCGCGCCTTGGGGCTTTTGAAATCATCGGAAAAGGCAGGAAATGGTGGGCGATACAAGGTTCGAACTTGTGGCCCCACCCGTGTGAAGGGTGTGCTCTACCGCTGAGCTAATCGCCCACTCTGCCAAACAGGAGCGCGCCTTTGCCAGAGCTTTTCGCACGGCGCAAGCGCTTATCCCCGTTCAGGTCACTATCTTGATATGCGGTTGGCCGGAACCCGATCTCGCTTCAAATTTGCGGCCGAGCCCAATGAAGATGGTATCTATTATGCAAGCCAGTTTCTCTTCCGACAATTTATGGTCAAGATAAAGCAAGGCTTCAGGGTTGCAGTAACACTGAACCATCTGGTTGATCAGCGATACGGCATCATCCACCGACAAGTCAGGCAGATAGCCCTCATCCATTGCCTGCACGACGATTTCAGAGAGATAATGATCGCCCAGATCGACATAGCCACGAACCACCTCAAAATGCTGGTCGCCCAGTTCGAGATAGCTTTTGAACATGTCGGGATCTTCATGGAACTGATCGCGCATCAGCACAAAACGGCGCGCGAAGAAATCGAGCATTTTTTCGCGTGACGGCAGATCGGCAGCCACCACTTCTTCCATGATCGCGATCTTGGGCGCGAACCAGCGGCCAGCCGCTGCCTCAAGCAGCGCTTCCTTGTTTTCAAAAAAGCGATAGAGATTGGCGGGAGACATGCCAGCAGTCGCGGCCAGCTCGGTCATCGACAGATCGACGCCGCCGCGCTTGCGCACAAGCTCCTCACATATGTCGAGCAGTTCCTGCCGACCGGCTTCGATATCCGTTTGCGGACGAGCCATAACACCTTCCCTAAAACACCGGCCCAAATCACCGGCCCTGTATTGCCCGGTTATAACGCTTTTGTGATTATGTGAATGAAAGCTTCAATTTTCAATATTGTCGAACGGCAGGCTGGGCTGCGCGCCGACGAGAGGTTCTGCAGCAGCGTCAGGCCGAGTATTTTGGCCGCTTTGGTCAATTCCGCCCAAAGTTAGCCCGAGCAAGCGGATGCCCATTTCAGCGGGCAATATCTGGTCAAGCAGTGCGTGGCCGATCGCCGAAAACTCGGCGCGGTCGGCCACGTTGCGGGTCAGGCTCTTGCTGCGCGTCAGCGTCCGGAAATCGGAGTAGCGGGCTTTCATCACCACGGTTCTGCCCTGTACACCGCTGCTTTCGATACGCCGCCAGACTATATCGACAATTTCATCAAGCGCTGCGCGCAATTCCTCATTGCTTTGCTTGTCGTTGAAATAGGTCAGCTCGCCGCCGACCGATTTCCGTTCGCGCGACGGATTGACCCGGCGATGATCGATTCCGCGTGCCGCCTTGAACAAATAGCTGCTCGAGCTTCCGAAATTGCGTTGTAGCCACTCCTCGCTCATTGCGCGCAGATCGGCACCGGTATGAATGCCAAGCCGCTGCATCTTTTCCGCCGTGCGCGGACCGACCCCGTGGAATCGGCGTACGGGCAAAGTCGCGACAAAGGCCTCCCCCTGTTCGGGCAGGATGACACACAATCCGTCGGGCTTGTTCTGGTCGCTCGCCAGCTTTGCAATGAATTTGTTGTAGCTGACTCCGGCACTCGCCGTCAGCCCGGTCTCTTCCCGGATAGCGGCACGGATGGCCTTGGCAATTTTGACTGCCGAGCCGATACCCTGCTTGTCTTCGGTGACATCGAGATAGGCCTCATCGAGCGCCAGCGGTTCGATCAAGTCGGTATGGCGGGCAAATATCTCGCGAATCTGGCGCGACACGTTGCGATAGGCCTCAAAGCGCGGCTTGACGAAGACCAGATCGGGGCATCGCCTTTGCGCGGCGATTGACGGCATCGCCGATTTGACCCCGAATGCCCGTGCCTCATAGCTGGCGGCCGCGACAACACCGCGTTTCGACGATCCACCGACCGCGACCGGTTTGCCTCGCAGATCCGGATTATCGCGCTGTTCCACCGACGCGTAAAAGGCATCCATATCGACATGGATGATCTTGCGGGTCGGCATAACTTCGTCGGTCATACTGGCCTTCGGCAAGCTCTGAATAGTGGCATGGGGGGCGTCACTTGCTCCATGACGTTGCAGTAACATTCGAATGCTTTTGCCGCGACCCGAAAACGGGCTGGTTTTCGCGAGCCTGCTTCCGCATAAGCGGGGCATGACCTCTCCCAAAAAACAAAAGCACCTCGGCGACCGCGAACTGATCGTGATGATGGCCGCCATCATGGCGCTCAATGCGCTCGCCATTGATGCCATGCTGCCCGCCTTCCCGCGCATGGCATCCGGTCTGGGTGTGGCTGATGCGAACAGCATCCAGCATGTGATCACATCCTATCTGCTCGGAATGGGCGCAGGCTCGCTATTGCACGGGCCTTTGTCCGACCGTTTCGGGCGCCGCCCGATCTTGCTGACGGCAATCGGCGGCTATATCCTGTGCGCGTTGGCGTGCAGCTTTGCGACCAGCTTCGAAATGCTGATCGCGATGCGGGTTGCCCAGGGGCTTTGCGGCGCCGCGCTGGGCGTGCTTGTCACCTCGATCATCCGCGACCAGTTTGAAGGCGATGCGATGGCGCGGCGGATGTCGACGATATTCCTCGTTTTCATGGCCGTTCCCATTGTTGCGCCTTTGGTTGGCTCTGCGGTGTTGCTGTTCGCGGGCTGGCGTACGATTTTTGATCTGTTCGCCATCATGGCGGTTCTGGTGTTCAGCTGGGTGGCACTCCGCCTGCCCGAAACGCTCGCCCCGGAAAACGCGATTCCTATTGAACCGCGTGCGCTGGGTCGGGCTTGGAAACAGGTTGTCACTAACCGCTCGGCCAATTGCTACATGCTGGCGGGGGGAACCTCGCAGGGGGCATTGTTCGGCTATCTCAACAGCTCGCAGCAGATTTTCGACCGGACTTTTTCGGCGCCCGATTTCTTCCCCATCGGCTTTGCAATCATCGCAGTGGGCATAGCCTGCGCCAATTTCACCAATGCGCGGATCGTGGAGCGGTTTGGCGCACGACGGGTGTCGCAGACAGCGCTGTTCGCCTTCATCACGCTTGCCGCAGCACAAGCGCTGGCGGCAACTTTTGCGCCTTCGTCCTTGCCGCTATTTCTGGGCCTTATCACGCTCAACATGGCGATGATCGGCTTTGTCGGTTCGAATTTCTCGTCGATTGCAATGCAACCATTCGGGGCGATTGCGGGCTCGGCCTCCTCCTTCCAGAATTTTGTTCGCACCATCTGGGCGGCCTTGATCGGTGCCACCATAGGCCAGCAATTCAACGGTGCGGTCACGCCCGTTGCGCTTGGCTTCCTCGGGTGCGGATTGTTGGCCCTAACGCTAATCCTGATTGGAGAGCGTGGCCAATTATTCACCCGACCGGGAACGACCCGCCACGTGCCTTTGTAGCGCACAAAAAAGGGAGGCCGAAGCCTCCCTTTTCTTTTCCTATTGGCAACCAATCAGTTGATCGGCGGAACTGATGTCGGCGGTGCATCGGGATCGTCTTCATGCACTTCGATATGGCCGCGGCCCACATGGCTCGCCTTGCGGCTATAGGCATAATAGACGACCAGTCCCAAAGCCGCCCAGCCCACAAACAGCAGCAGCGTATAGCCTGACAGGCTGAAGAACAGGTAGAGACAGCCAAGGATCGAGATTGGTGCCACGATGTTGACGGCCGGTGTGCGGAACGGGCGGACCCGATTCGGATCGGTGCGGCGCAATACCATCACGGCGATCGAAACCATCGCAAAGGCAAACAGCGTCCCCGAGTTCGAAATGTCAGCCAGAGCGCCAACCGGGAAGAAGGCGGCGAACATGGCGACGAACACGCCGGTGATGATCGTGATGATGTGCGGCGTCTTGAACTTCGGGTGGACGGTCGACAGCTTCTCGGGGAGAAGGCCATCGCGGCTCATCACGAAGAAGATGCGGGTCTGGCCATACATCATCATCAAGATAACCGAAGGTAGGGCCAAACCGGCTGCGAGACCGATAAGATCGCCGACCTTTTCCCAACCGATTTCACGCATTGTCCATGCAAGCGCTTCTTTCGAACAGACCACGGCATTGTTGCCGATGGCATTGCAGGCTGCGGTCAACTCTGCACTTCCCGGGGCGAGACCCGTGCCTTCAGGCGTCAACAGTGGTTGAGCGCCAACGGTTCCGATAACGCCACCCGCGACCAACATGTAGAAAACCGTGCAGATGGCAAGCGAGCCGATAAGACCTATTGGCATATTCCGCTGAGGATTCTGCGTTTCCTCTGCAGCTGTAGAAACGGCGTCAAAGCCGACATATGCGAAGAAGATCGAGGCAGCAGCTGCCGAAACACCTGCAAAACCGAGCGGCGCGAATGGCTCAAAATTTTCCATCTGCACAACAGGGACAGCTAGTGCGACAAACAAGGTCAGCGCAGCCACTTTGATCAGCACGAGCACCGCATTGACGCGTGCGCTTTCAGTAGTGCCTACAACGAGCAAAGCCGTCACCAGAAGGGCAATCAGCATAGCCGGCAGATTGATGATACCACCGGCTGACGGGCCTGCCGTCAAAGCCAATGGCAGCTTAATGCCGAGTACACTATCCAGCAGTCCGACAAAATAGCCGGACCAGCCCACAGAAACGGCACCGGCAGCCACAGCATATTCAAGCACAAGTGCCCAACCCACCATCCAGGCGAGCATTTCGCCCATCACAGCATAGGTGTAAGTATAGGCCGATCCCGAAACCGGAACCATCGACGCCAGTTCAGAATAGCAAAGCGCCGCAACCGCACAGACAAAACCGGCTATGACGAATGAGAGCATCATGCCCGGACCAGCTTTTTGCGCTGCTTCGGCTGTAAGGACGAAAATACCTGTGCCGATAATCGCACCGATGCCGAGCATCGTCAGCTGGAAGGCGCCAAGCGATCGGTGGAGGGACTTTTTCTCCGCCGTCGCCAGAATGGCGTCTAGCGGTTTGACCCGGTCGAATATCATCAGATTCTCCCCAATATTTATATCTGGGGCTGAACCTAGTCTCTAAATGGCCGCGCGCAACAAAATTTCAGCGCATCAACATTGGCCCCAACGCTTTTCCACCGAAAAGATGGACATGGAGGTGCGGCACCTCTTGATGGCTATCGATCCCGGCATTGGCGAGCAGACGATAGCCGGGCGCCACCAGCCCCTGTTCCCGCGCAACATGGCCCACCGCACGAATGAATCCGGCAATCTCCGCTTCGCTTGCCTTGCCGCTGAAATCATCCCAGCTGACATAGGCACCCTTCGGAATCACAAGAATGTGGATTGGTGCCTGCGGGTTGATGTCGTGAAAGGCCAGCGCCCATTCATCCTCATAGACCGTGCGATTGGGAATCTCGCCGCGCAGGATCTTCGCGAAGATATTTTGGTCATCATAAGGCAAAGTAGCGTCAACGGGCACGCGTCATCCTTTCCTGCTGGCTTTTTCGTCAATGCCGGATGTGCCTTCGCGGCGCTCCAGTTCTTGCAAGATATCGTCGAGGCTCAACCCTGCGTCCGCCAGCAAAATCGCAAGGTGGAACAACAGATCAGCCGCTTCGCTGGTCAGTTTTTCCGGTCCTTCGCGCAAGGCTGCAATGATCGTCTCGGTGGCTTCCTCACCGACCTTTTGCGCAATCTTGGCCGTGCCTTTGGAAAAGAGTGCAGCGACGTAGCTCGACGCCGGGTCGGCGCCCTTCCGCGCGCGGATCACCGCTTCCAATCGCTCGATACGCGGGTCCATCAGCGCCCCCTGCCCTGCAATTTCATCACCATCTGCCGTTCATCCTCGGGGATAAGGCCTTCGAGCACGCGCCAGAAACCCGTCACCGACTCCTGCCCCGCCGCCGCATAAGCGGCTGACAAGCCGACGCGCAAGATTTCAAACAATTGCGCCTCGAAAGCTGCGCCTTCGTCTGTCAGGCGCAAGAGCTTCTGGCGCCGGTCCTTTTCCCCCGCGCGGGTTTCAACCAGACCCTTGGCCGATAGATCGTTGAGGACACGCCCCAGCGACTGTTTCGTAATCGACAGGATTTTGAGCAGCGCATTAACCGGCAAGTCGGGCTGGCGCGCAATAAAATACAGCGCGCGGTGGTGCGCGCGACCAAATCCATGATCGACCAAAAGCTCATCGACCGAGCGTGTCAGGCGGGTGTAGCCGAAATAAAGCAGTTCGACACCCCGGCGGACTTCATCCTCGCGCAGGAAGAGCGGAGATGCAGCGGGCGAGAATGTCTCTGTCGAGGGAGAAGATGGGACAGCCATATTGACGTATCTTGACGCGGCCCATAACTAAGTGCAAGCATTTCCTATACGCCCCTATTTTCGTAATTATATTTCAAAATGGAACGCACTATGTCGCAGTCAGCCCTTCCGACACTCGAACGCCTGCCGCATCCTTCGCCGGTTGCGGACGAAGTACGTGCCGGGCTGATTGCCGATCCGGGGTTCGGCAAAGTCTTCACCGACCATATGGTGACGATCAAATATAGCGAAGGTCAGGGCTGGCACAGCGCGACGCTTGGCCCGCGCGGCCCGCTGACGCTCGATCCGGCGACTGCGGTGCTGCATTATGCGCAGGAAATTTTCGAAGGATTGAAGGCCTATCGCCTTGCCGACGGATCGATGGCGCTATTCCGCCCCGATGCCAATGCCCGCCGCTTCAACCAGTCGGCGCGACGCCTCGCCATGCCCGAACTGCCTGAAAGCCTGTTCATCGATTCGATCAAGGCGCTGATCGACGCCGACAAGGCCTGGTTCCCACCGGTCGAGGGCGGATCAATCTACATCCGCCCTTTCATGATCGCGAGTGAAGTGTTTTTGGGCGTCAAACCCTCGTCCGAATATCTGTTCATGATCATCTGCTCGGCTGCCGGCAATTATTTCAAGAGCGGCGCGCCCGCGATCAAGATCTGGATTTCGGAAAATTATACCCGCGCAGCCCCGGGCGGAACTGGTGCAGCCAAATGTGGCGGCAATTATGCCGCAAGCCTGATCGCGCAGCAGGAGGCGATAGCCCAAGGCTGCGATCAGGTCGTCTTCCTCGACGCAGCCGAGCATCGCTGGGTTGAGGAACTGGGCGGGATGAACCTGTTCTTCGTATTCGATGATGGCAGCATCATCACACCGCCCACTGACGGCACGATCCTAGAAGGCATCACCCGCGCTTCGCTGATACAGCTGGCGCAAGAGGAGGACCTGAAAGTCCGCGAAGAAAATTACGCCATCGACCAATGGCGTGCAGATGCGGAAAGCGGGCGACTTATCGAGACTTTCGCATGCGGCACTGCAGCGGTGGTTACTCCGGTCGGTAGCGTTCATGGATCGCAAGGCAGCTTCACGATCGGCAGCGGCGGACCCGGTCAGCTCACCCAAAAATTGCGCGCCAAACTGGTCGAAATTCAGCGCGGCGCGGCACCCGATCCCTATGGATGGGTCGACCGGATAAATTAAGCCAAAGCGCTTATTGCCAAGCGGTTTTTGAACGCTATAAGGCCGCTCTCCCGAGCCAATCAGGCTTGGGCTGCTGGGGTGTCGCCAAGTGGTAAGGCACCGGTTTTTGGTACCGGCATTCGCAGGTTCGAATCCTGCCACCCCAGCCAATTTTTCTCCATAGTCACATAACTCTTTGACTTTAGGTATATATATCCTAGGTTAAGTTATGTAAAAGGTCGTAACTATTCAACCGCCTGTATAGCGTAACTTGTAAATCCGCTTTAATTGGCCGCCAAAGGGCGATGTGACCGGCGCAACTCAAGAATAGTCGGTCCATCGTGGGTAGATGGGTGGATATATGCGAATTGCTATTGCTGACGATGAAAGTGATGTCGTCAATTTCCTGAAGAATCTTGTCGAAGAATTGGGGCATATCGCCACAACTTTCCCAGACGGCGCAGCATTGTCGCAATCGTTGGTGCGAGAGACCTATGATCTTGTGATCATGGACTGGACGATGCCAAAGAAAGATGGTCTGGCTACGCTCAACTGGATGCAGTCTTCGATGCAGGAGCGCCCACCGGTTATCATGATGACCAACCGCACCGCGAAGAAAGACATCAGCGACGCTCTGAACGCCGGTGCGGACGACTATATCACGAAACCAGAAGATCCGGTGGTGATCTCGGCGCGCATCAATGCCCTGTTGCGCCGAAGTGCCGGTAGCGGCGCCTTTGAATCAAAGGCCGTTTACGGTGCCTATGAATTTGATCGCATTGACCAGACGGTAACGATCGAAGGTAAGGTTGTAACCCTGACAGCCAAGGAATTCGAGCTTGCCGACATGTTCTTCCGCAACCGCGATCGAACCTTGTCGCGTAACTATATCATGGAAACAATTTGGCGGACGACGGCGGCGCTCGCAACCCGCACGCTCGACATGCATATCTCGCGCGTTCGTGCCAAGCTGGATCTAAAGCCGGAAAACGGGTTTCGCATCTTCACGGTATTCGGCTACGGTTACCGTCTGGAGACTATCGAGAAAAGGTAACGCCATGGGGAAACTGGCTTTATCCGTCGCAACATTCTCGCTTGCGATGTGCCTGTGCGCACCCGCAAAGGCTGAAGATACGATCAGCTATAAGGTGGTCCGTGGCGATACGCTGATCGGGCTTGCCGAAAAATATATGCTGCGCACCGGAGATTACCGCATCGTGCAGAAGCGGAACCGGATTGCCGATCCGCGAATGATACCGGTGGGCACCACCCTCAAACTGCCCCGTGCACTTCTGAAGTTCCAGCCATCTACCGCGCGCCTTTCTTCGGTGAAAGGGCAAGTCACGACGATCGACGGCAGCACCGCCAAGGCTGCATCGTCAGGCCAGTCTCTCGCTGAAGGCCAGGCTGTAAAAACATCAGGCGGCTCCTTTGCCTCGCTGCTGCTCGAAGACGGCTCGCGCATTTCGGTGCCCTCCAATACCGATCTGAAGATTGTTCGTCTGCGCCGCTACATCCTCGAATCCGCTTTGGACTATGACTTTCAGGTCGATCGCGGCAGCGCCCGCTCGAAAGTTGCGCCGCTCAAATCCGCGAATGACCGGTATCAAGTGCGAACCCCGCGCGCCGTTTCAGCTGTGCGCGGCACCGATTTCCAGACGCGATTTGACGAAAATACAAATCGCGACTTTGCCGAAGTCGACGAAGGTGCACTTGCGGTTGGCGTTAAGAGTGGCGGAGAACTGTCCGTGCCGGCGGGCAATGGTCTGGCCGTCAATGCAGATGGCAGCGCGATCACCGAAGCCTTGCTGCCTCCGCTGAACATAGAGGGGGCGGGCAAGCTGCAAAATGACATCTCTGTCCGCTTTGCCTTGACTGACCAGAAACCGGCTATTCGCGTAAACATTGCCAAAGATGCCGGATTTGAAGAGCAAATTGCCGAACAGATTGTTTCGGGTGCGACAGCCGATCTCGGAAATCTGGACGACGGCAACTATTTTTTCCGCGCCCGCGCCATTTCGGCAAATGGTCTTGAGGGCCTGCCTGCAACCTATGCGTTCAAGCGGCGTTTGAATTCCGTCAGCGGAACGGCTGGTGCATCGGACGAAGGCTGGGTGTTCAAGTGGAGCGGCCAAGGGCGGGGAACCATCCGTTACAATTTCCAGCTTTTCAAAGGCAACACCGACGGCCCTGCTTTTGTTGACGAAACAGGCCTGACGGTGCAGCAAATTATCCTGTCCGAACTTCCCGATGGCGACTATTACTGGCGTGTCGGCTCTGTTCAATTTGCAGACGGCGAAACCAACACCAACTGGACGCCCCTTGAAAAGATTATCGTCGCATCGAATTGATAGGCAGCAGGCAATAACTGGCGGCGATGTATGAATCTTCGTCGCCGACTGCTGATCGAATGGGCTTTGATTGCCTTATTCGGCACGCTCGCCGTCATACTGGCGACGCATTGGCGCGGCACGTCTGCATTCGACAATCTGGTTTACGACCAGCTGTCCTCGCTCTCCCGACCACAGCCTGACGACCAGATATTGTTGATCAATATTGACGAAGCCAGCCTGGCACGGATTGGCAAATGGCCGTGGAACCGCAATATCCATGCGCAATTGATCGACAAACTCGCCGCCGCAGGCCCGCGCACTATATTGCTCGACGTACTAATGAGCGAACCTGCCAATGCGACGGATGATAACGCGCTAGCCGACGCGATGCGAAAGTCCGGCGCGGTTTTCCTGCCGTTGAATTTTCACAGCCCCGGAAGCGATGGCAAAGCCTATGATACCGAATATCCCCTGCCCACACTTGGTGCGGCGGCAAAGGGGGTGGG
>JAGNSY010000206.1 GCA_017987825.1 Sphingorhabdus sp.
TGCGGTCGGCACCGGATAATGAGATCACCTATGCACGCGTTTCTGGTCTTGCCCATGCGATTGACGATATTGTGGTGGACGAGATTGAAAACTGGCAATCGGTGTTTGCAGGCAAACGCATAACCGTTCCGGTTTGAGAGTGCGGCTCGGTTGATGGCATGGCGACATTGACTCGTCTTTCTTTTGGGTGCCTTATCCCCCCAATTCGGCAGACATAACCGGGAGAGAACCTATGTCTTGGCGGCCCATTTTTGCTTCGCTTATCGCGCTGGCGACCAGTAGCGGCGCATTCGCACAAGCCGATGGGGATATTCAAGCGGATCAGCAGGGGGTTGACCAGCAAGAGGAAGAGCAACCGCTCCCCCCAAATGTTGGCGTTGAATATCTCTCGGCAGAGACGCCCGAATCGTCCTGGCTTGAATCCGATCCGACCGACGCCAGCGATCCTGAAGAGGATGCGGACAGCAGCGACAGCGGGGAGGAGCTTATTCGCGAACCGGCTGGTATCCCCGACGTCGAAGCTGTTTATTTCGATGCATCCGACGCCGAGGAATCGACAGGTCCGAGGCAAGGATCCTTTGGCGGCCACACGGTCAATGACGCGGAGGCGCCCTGGCAAGCCCAGATTTTCTATCCCAAAAACGCGCCCGAATATGCCAAATATCCGAATGAGCAATTGTGGGCACTCCAGCACGTGTGCGGAGGCGCGCTGATCCATCGCCAGTGGGTGCTGACCGCTGCCCATTGTGTCGACCGGTCCATGGTCGCCTCGGGACACAGGATCCGGTTGGGTCAGGAAGATATCTCGAAGCCTGGCGGCTGGACCTACGACATAGTCGGAATATCGATCCATCCTAGGCCGACATCGGGAAATGGGCTCAAGCCTTTTGACATCGCGCTGATCAAAATTGCGTCTGACCCGGCCAATGTGCCGCCACCGTCACAAGTGCGACCAATCGCCATTTATCGACGGCCAGATATAGCGTTCGGCGATGGCGTATCGGCTTTTGGCTGGGGCAAAACGAGCAACGCCGGTCGAACCAACGCATTGCTTTTGCGGGTTCCTTTAACAATTCAAAAGAGGGATGATTGCTCGAAGCGGATCGCGGCAACCATCGACTTCCGAGTAGTTTGCGCATCGTCACCCGTGCGGAAAACATGCACGAATGACAGCGGCGGGCCATTGATCAACAAATCGCGGGAGCTGGTGGGTATCGTCAGCGGCGGCGGTAGGTCCTGTTCGCCAGACGGCGTCCCTACCGTGTTCACCTTCGTCCCGAGCTTTATGCAATGGATAAAGCAGGAAACGGGTGGGGCGGTGCGTTAACACCGCCCCGTCGCAATTTAGTTGCTCGGGCCGACCTTCACGGCGCCCGTTTGTTCACCCGCAGCAGCGGGAGCGGCAGCAGCAGCATCGTCAGCCGCAGCTTCGCCTTCCTTGGCAGCGTCAGCGGCCGGGGCCGCAGCGGCATCGGCGGGTGCAGCGGCCGCATCAGCAGGCGCGGCTGCTTCTTCGGTTGCTTCAGGTGCAGCCGCTTCTTCTTCGGCGGCGGGCGAGCAGGCTGACAAAATAACGCTGGTGGCCAAGGCGGCCGAGGCAATAATCAATTTACGCATGGTCTCTCTCCCCTGTTGAGATGGGAGTTTAATTTACTCGAACCCCATCGCCTTAAGCAACCGAATAAAATCGGGCAGTTTGCGCAGCGGATCGAGCATCGGATCATAGCCGACCGCCGTCATGCCCCCATCGCGCAGTTCACGGGCTTTTGTGAGCGCCTGTACCGCTTCTTCCGGCTTGCCCCATTGCGCAAGTATCTGGCCCTGTTGGTATAAAGATACCGTTTCGGTGTCGTTGACCAGTTCGTCATAGGCCGCTTTGGCGGCGGCGGCATTTCCCAATCGGTGCTGGGCAATGGCGACACCGGCGAGTTTAGACCATTTGTGACTATCTGCCTCGAACTCGACAAGCGCCTCGCGGTTCTTGTTTTGCGCAAGGAGCGCCATGCCGACCCGCGAACGAGTGTCGGTCAGTTCGGGACTGATCCGGATGGTTTCGCGGACAGCGGCGATCGCTTCCCCATAGCGTCGCGCCGCAAAATGCACCGTCCCCAAAATACGGTGGATCAGTGCGTTGAGCGGGTCGAGTAGTACCGAGCGGCTGATCGCCGTCATCGCCTCACCGTCACGACCTGTCGCGGCACAATAGACTGCGAAACGGGCGAGCACCGGAGCCTCCCCTTCGCCGAGCTGATACGAAAGATCAAATGGTGCGCGCGCCGCTTTTATGTCGAGAACGCCTTGAAACAGGATCAACGCCAAGGCTGAATGGGCATCCGCTAGACGCGGTGCCAGCTCGACCGCACGTCTGGCCGATGAAATCGCGGTGTCATAATAAAGCTTTATCTCGCCAGCGCTTCCATATTGACCAGCCACCGAGGCCAGCGCGCGCGCTCGGCCAGCGTGCGCAGCCGCAAAATCGGGGTCCGCCGAAATTGCCGCCTCGAACCGAGTTACCGCTTCACGTTCTTCAGCCTCGTTGCTTGCATGGGCATAAAGGTCCTTGCCGCGCAGATAATGATCGTAAGCGACGACGTTCGATGTCCCGCCAACAACAGCGCCGCCGCTGCCCAATTCGGTTGCCAGTTCGGCGGCGATCGCCCCCGCGATTTCCCGTTGCACCGCAAGCACATCATCAAGCGGCTTTTCAAAAGTGCGTGAAGGGCGGTTTACGCCAGTCTTGCCGTCAATGAGATCGATCGTCACACGTATAATGCCATTAGCGACCCTTACAGCGCCGTCGATGAGCAGGGCGGCACGCAGCTTCCGTGCAAATGCGATAATGTCTTCCTTGCCGCGATCGAACGCTTCGGAAGATGCCTGGCCTACCACCTGCAAGGCCCCATTTTGCGACAGGGTAGATCTGATCTCGGTCGACAATCCATCCGCGAGATAGCCAAATGCCGGATTTCCGCTGATATTGTCGAATGGCAGGATAGCGACGCGGTTCGCGTTTGCTGCATTCCCGCCGAACAAACCCGATCGATAGGAAGCAAACCCTGCCGCCAATAGGGCAGTCGCTGCTCCGGCGCCAATCACCGCATTGCGGCGATTGAGCAACGGCTGTCGGGGAGCTGAACGGGGGATGGCCTGCAGCGGCCTTTCACCGTGCATTGCGCCTACCGCTTGCAACATGCGTTGCACTTCGGTGTCTTTCGCGCTCAGTTTGGAGTGCGAAAGATCAATCGCCTGGAATTGACCAAAACCCAATGGAGGAAGCGAGCCGTCGAGCGAAAGTGGAACCAAAACCCGCCGGTCTCTTCCCCGCGTCGCCTCGTCATGGACCCAGTGTGACTCGATGGAGTTTTTAGACCACA
>JAGNSY010000207.1 GCA_017987825.1 Sphingorhabdus sp.
CGGCGGCATCGCCACCCGATTTCTGCGCAGTATCGGCACCAACCTGGCTGTCATATTGCTGCCAGATCCACGCACGACTGGCGAGATCGGGCGAGGCCATCAGCTTGAGCAAATCAGCGCCGAGATCCGCCGATTGCGCGATATCGCCCAGCGGCTTGACCTTGGCCCATGCCTTATATTCCTCACGGCTCATCGCGGGCCGATCATATTGCGGCGCATCGTCGGCGAGCGGACCGAGCGGGATATCGCACACGACATCGCCATTCCATTCGAGCACCATATGGCCGGTGTCGGTCACTTCGCCGATGACGGCAAAGTCGAGTTCCCATTTGTCGAAGATCGCCTGCGCCATCGGCTCCTTGCCGGGTTTCAGCACCATCAGCATGCGTTCCTGCGATTCGGACAGCATCATTTCATAGGGGGTCATACCGGTTTCGCGCTGCGGCACCTTGTTCATATCAAGCCGGATGCCGCACCCGCCCTTGGAGGCCATTTCGACGCTGGAAGAGGTCAGCCCCGCCGCGCCCATATCCTGAATCGCGACAATCGCATCGGTTGCCATGAGTTCGAGGCACGCCTCGATCAGCAGCTTCTCGGTAAAGGGATCGCCGACCTGCACAGTGGGGCGCTTCTCTTCGGCATCCTCGCCAAAGTCGGCAGACGCCATGGTCGCGCCGTGGATACCATCGCGCCCGGTTTTCGAGCCGACATAGACGATCGGATTGCCGATACCCGTCGCGGCCGAATAGAAAATCTTGTCCTGATCCGCGACGCCTACGGTCATCGCGTTCACAAGGATGTTGCCATCATAGGCGCGGTGGAAATTGGTCTCACCCCCCACAGTCGGCACGCCCACGCAATTGCCATAGCCGCCGATTCCGGCCACCACGCCCTGCACCAGATGCTTCATCTTGGGGTGATCGGGGCGACCAAAACGCAGCGCGTTCATGTTTGCCACGGGTCGCGCGCCCATGGTGAACACGTCGCGCAGGATCCCGCCGACGCCAGTCGCCGCGCCCTGATAGGGTTCGATATAGCTGGGGTGGTTGTGCGACTCCATCTTGAAGATCGCCGCCTGCCCGTCACCAATGTCGATAACACCCGCGTTTTCGCCGGGACCACAAATCACCCACGGCGCTTCGGTCGGAAGCTTTTTCAAATGGATGCGCGAACTTTTATAGCTGCAATGCTCCGACCACATCACCGAGAATATGCCAAGCTCGACCAGATTGGGCTCGCGCCCCATCGCATTCAGGATGCGCGCATATTCTTCTTCGTTGAGGCCGTGGTCGGCGACGACTTGCGGGGTGATCTCGGAGGCGGTCTGGGTCATGCGCGGCGCTTTAGCGTTGCATGCCGCCTTTAGCCAGCCTGTTTGCGGCCTTCGTTGCGATAAACCCACCATGCGGCAAGCGTAATCAGGCCAAAGGCGACGAAGGCAAGAAGGCTCGTGCCCGTAGTCACTTCGGGTTCGACTGGACCGAACCAGTTGACCGCCTGAAACAACAACAACACGCCGGCCAGCACAGCCAAGGGCAGCGTCTTGGGTTTAGCCACTTTCGCATAGAGCCAGAGCGAGCCGAAAGTCAGGATCAGTTCGAGCGGCATTTCGACCAGCGGGTGGTTCCAGAGGCCTAACCCCAGCTTGGGCGGGCTGCCCGCCAGCGTCAGATCGGGGACATGTACCAGCAGGTCGAGGAACCAGTGTGACAAAACCACAAGAGCTGAGAGAATACCCGCCGTCCGGCTTTTCGAAATCAGCGAAATTATGCCCCCAAACAACATGGCAAACACCGCCGATCCCAACAGGCTGTGCGTATAGGGCATGTGATAGAGATCCATCGGGTTCATCACCGAAATCCCAGGCGTCACCCGCATCTTTTCGATGCCCGTCAGCAACAGCCCGAAAAAGGCCCAGTCGACTAGCTGTGCGCCGATAAACAGCACTGGCAGGCTGGGTGCATCCTTATGGCGCGCGGCAATCATCGCCGGTGCGAAATGTCCGATAAACATGTCTTGTCCCTCCCCTGTATCGGGAGACTAGCGGCGGCCGAGCAATGCGCAAGAAAAAGGGGCCGACAAGCGACCCCTTCCTCTATTCAAATGAGGGCAGCCTCAGTTGCTTTTGCAGGTCTGCGCGCCTTTGTCGGCAAGCTTGAGGTTGATCTGCTTGCCGCTACCCGACAGCATGGTCTTGCCATCTTCGGATTTCAGCGGGCCTGCGGGCGCTTCGGCTGCCGGCGCAGCTGCACCTTCAGCAGGCGCGGCGGGCTTTTCACCGCTCACGCGAACGGCGGCGGCAGTTTTGTCACCGACGCGGATGTCAGCGGCTTCATTCTGGCCGAGGAAATCGACATGGACGATGGTGTTGTCGGCGCAACGATAGGTCGCCTGCGCAGTGATTGCCGGCGGCATTTCTGCAGCGGGTGCAGCAGCAGCTTCGGTAGCAGCGGTCGCTTCACCTTCGGCAGCGGGGGTTTCAGACTTGTTGCATGCCGCTAACGCCAGCATGGACAACGGGGCGATGAGGAGAATGGATTTCTTCATAGAGTCGGGACTTTGCACGAGCTTTGTTACTGCGGAAAGTAAAATCAGCTCCAGCCGTCGACGAAGCGAAACCCTTGACCGGCAAGCTGCCCCGCGCCAAAGCTGAAGCATGTCGACAGATAACCCAGAACCCAGTTTCGAAGCCGCGCTGAAAGCGTTGGAAGAAATCGTCCGCAAACTCGAAAGCGGCGAAGCAGCGCTCGACGAATCGATTGCCTTATACGAACAGGGGCACAAATTGCGGGCGCAATGTCAGGCACGGCTCGATGCCGCACAAGCGCGGATCGAGCAGATTGTACTTGGCGCCGATGGTGCCCCGGCCGGTACCCGCCCCTTTGATGCGGATTAAACCCTGATGGGCAGCTCCGTCCTGTCGATCGAAGAGGCGATTGCCGAGGTCGCAGCTGATGTCGATGCGATGTTCGGCGCGCTGCTGGCGGTTCCAACCGACGCGCGCGCAAAGTTGTTTGAAGCGATGCGGCATGCGGCGATGGGCGGGGGCAAGAGGCTGCGTCCGCTATTAGTGATCGCAACCGCAAGCATTTTCAACGTGGCGCGAACCCAATCGATCCGCGCGGGTACCGCGGTGGAGGCAATCCACGTCTATTCGCTGGTGCATGACGACCTGCCCTGCATGGATGATGACGATCTGCGGCGCGGCAAGCCCACCGTGCACAAGGCTTTTGACGAAGCGACGGCTGTGCTGGCGGGGGATTCGCTGCACGCATTGGCTTTTGAGATCCTGTCTGACCCCGAAACCCATCCTGATCCGTTCACACGCGGCGAAATGATTGCGACATTGGCCAAGGCCAGCGGACCCGATG
>JAGNSY010000208.1 GCA_017987825.1 Sphingorhabdus sp.
GCATGACCGTCTCCCCATCATCCTCAATCAGCACCGCCTCGCCCGAGAGCATGATGACCATTTCGTCCTCGCTTTCATGCCAGTGGCGATGCGAGGACCAACCGCCGGGTTTCAGCACCACATGGCTGGCGCCCATCAGCGTCAAGCCAGCGACAGGCGCCAGTCTGCGCCACCAACGGCCCTCAACCTCCTTGTCGAAGGGTTCGGGATAGCCAGTGGCGTTCAATTGCGGGATGGCGTCGATGTCGATTTTGGGCATGAGGGTTCCATTCAGAATTTATGGACAAAACATAGCGCGATTGCCATGCGGTGCAAATGACTGACAGCCTTGCCCTAGACTACGCCCAACGCCTGATGGCCTGCGAGAGCATTTCGCCCGCGCGCGGCAGCGTGTTCGATGCGATGGAGGCGATGCTGGCGCCTTTGGGCTTTACCGTCGAGCGTTTCGTGGCAGGCGCGGACGACCCTGAACCTGCACATGGCGGGCCTGTGGAAAACCTGTTTGCGATCCGTGGAAAAAACGGCCGCCATTTTGCCTTTGCTGGGCATCTTGATGTCGTTCCCCCCGGCGATGGCTGGTCGAGCGAGCCCTTTGCACCTGTTATACAGGGCGATCTGCTCTACGGGCGCGGTGCGGTCGATATGAAAGGCAGCATCGCGGCCTTTGTCGCGGCCTTGCACGATATTCCGGAAGATGCTGGCACTATCAGCCTTATCATCACCGGCGACGAAGAAGGCCCTGCCATTCACGGCACCCGTGCATTGATCCAACATATGCAGGCGCGCGGCACCTTGCCCGAACTGTGCCTTGTCGGCGAACCCACCAGCGTCAACCGGTTGGGGGACATGATGAAGGTCGGGCGGCGCGGTTCGGTGAATATGTGGATCACCGTCGAAGGCACACAGGGCCATGTTGCCTATCCGCATCTGGCCGACAATCCTATCCCGCGACTGGTGGCGATTCTTGCGCAGATCAAGGCGATTGTCCTTGATGAAGGCACCGAGTTTTTCCAGCCGAGCAATATCGAGATCACCGAGCTGCACACCGGCAATCCGGCGACCAATGTCATCCCCGCCAAGGCGCTGGCGCGACTTTCGATCCGCTTCAACGATTTACACAGCGGCGAAAGTCTGGTCGAGTTGATCCGTGGCATTGTCGAGCCAGGTGGCGGCACATTGGAAGCAATGATTTCAGGCGAGGCATTCCTCACGCCACCGGGTGAGCTTTCGGAAGTGATGGCAGCCGTGGTGGAGGAAGTTACTGGAATTGCACCTGAGGCATCGACCACCGGCGGCACGTCCGACGCGCGTTTCCTCTCCAAACTGTGTCCTGTCGTTGAATTTGGTTTGTGCAACGCGACAATGCACAAGCTGGACGAAGCGGTGGCGATTGCTGACCTCGATGCGCTGGCGGAGATTTACCGGCGGGTGACGTTGCGGTTGCTCGCAGCCTAACGTTTCAAAACAATGTAAAGGGCCCCGTCCCCGCCGTGGCGCGGATGAGCCTGCCTGACGGCGGCAATATGCGAAGAATGGCGCGAAGCCGCGAGCCAGTCGCGCACCACAGCGGCAATCGCGCCTCTGCCCGAGCCACTCGTCCTGTCATGTGCGCGCGCCTTGCCAGTGACGAGCAGCACCACACGCAGCCGCTGATGAATGGCTTGCTCCAGCGTGTGATCAAGCCGTGCATGTGCGCCCGCCAACCCCTGCCCGTGCAGATCGATACTGATGTCGGGGATCACCGCGCCTTTGTGAAAGCGCCGGTCCCAGTGCGAATCGAGATTGCTGTCGATCGGTTTGGGTGGATTGGCGGGGGTGCGGACGGCGCTGGACTTGGGCTTTGGTTTCGCCGCCTTCGGCTCCGTCGGCTTTGCCTTGGGCGTTTCGTCAACCGGGTGCGGGTGCAGCGGGGCCTTCACCGGATGCAACGGCTTTATCGTTTCGACGACGCGGTTCCACAAGCTCCGCTCCTCCGGATGGAGGCGACGGGCCATTATTGGGCAGGGACGAGGCGCGCGACTGCGGCCTTGGGCAGGAAGAGCAAGGCACTGCCCCGCGCCGACATGCCGCCTGCAATCGCACGGGCACGGTCGCCCGCGCCCCAAAAGCTGTCAAACCGGTTGGCCCCCTTGATCGCGCCGCCTGTATCCTGCGCCACCCACACGCCATTGGGTTCGGCCCGGTCAAGCGATAGCCAGACGGGTGCGCCCAGCGGCACATATTTGGGATCGACGGCCACACTCGCCTCCCCCACCACCGGATAGCCCATTGCGCCCAGCGGCCCGGCGCCAGTCAGTTCACGGAAGAAGACGAAACTCTTATTCTCGTTCATGATCTTTTTCCCCTCTTCGGGGTTTTCGCGCAGATATTTGACGATGCCCTGCATCGAGCCATCGGTGATCAGGCCGCGGTCCTTCATCAGTCGACCAATGCCGGTATAGCCCCGCCCATTCTGGCTTTCATAGCCGATCCGCATCACCCCGCCATCGGGCAACCGCAACCGGCCCGAGCCCTGGATCTGCAAGAAGAAGAATTCGATCGGATCCGCCGCCCAGGCAATCTCAAGCCCCCGTCCAGCCAACGAGCCGTCCACAATGGTGGCGCGTTCGTCATAGGGGATGAACTTCGTCCCCTGCACCTTGCCACGGATGGACTTACCCTTCAGATCATCTGAAAACTGGCCGAGATCGACATCGATCAGGTCGGTGGGGCGTTTGTAAATGGCGACATCATAGCCCGATTGCTTGGTGCGCGAACCCGCAATTTCAGGCTCGAAATAGCCGGTCACAAAGGCCTTGCCCTCGCCCACCTGCACAGCATCCATATAGGTTGCGAAGAAAGAGATCGCATCGCCAGTCCATGTTTTGACCGCGTCGCAAGCGTCTTGCCAGTCGCTGCCCTGCGTCAGGCCTGAATTGTCCGTGCGCTTGAGCAGGCCCGGGCAGGAGGAGCGGAAAGAGGCGAGCGCTAAATTGGTTTTGCGTGGATCGACACTGAGGCTGGCAATTGCTGGCCCTCGAACAAGGCCCGCACTTGCCGCGTTCAGAATTTCGCCGGTAGCTGCAGCAGCCGCAATAGGCGGCACTGGCGTCGAGGGAACAGGTTTTGCGGCCATATCGGGCGCAGGCGTTGTCGATGGAGCAGAAGCGCCGCCCTTTGGAATGATCCCGCCCGAACAGGCGGAGAGCAACAGGGTCGACAGGGCGAGCGCGAGGGCGGGGCTTTTCATGCCCCGGGGTGAATCAGACCGTGTCGGTTTCGTCAAGCTTCCAGTTGCGGTCGCCCGACTTCACGTCGCGGAAGAAGGTCCAGATATCGTGCGTTTCAATCGCGTCGGAAAGCGA
>JAGNSY010000048.1 GCA_017987825.1 Sphingorhabdus sp.
TCCATCTCGCTCACCCGCGCGCGCAGCTTGGCGAGCAAGCCGGCGAGTTGCGCCGCCTCTTCATTGCCCAAAATGCCTTCAATCTCGGATTCAACCGAAAGCGCCAGCGGCACGATCTGGTCGTACAACTCCTTGCCGATCGAAGTCAGCGCCAGATGGTGCGATCGACCGTCGGTTTCATTGGGCGCGCGCCCGATCAGCCCGCGTTCGTCGAGAGCCTTCGACGCGCGGTTGACGGTAACCTTGTCCATCTGCGTCGCCGCGACCAGTTCGCGCTGGGTGGCACTCCCCTTTTCACCCAGAACCGCCATCACCCGCCATTCAGGGATTTTGAGACCGAAGCGCCCGCGATAGCTGCGCGCGATCAGATCGCTGACCGCGTTCGAAGTGATCGAAAGCTGATAGGGCAGGAATTCGCCAAGGGTCAGTTTGCGTTGCGACATGACCCGACGCTAATCAAATTTCCAGCTTGCGCCAAGCCAAAGGGTGCGCGGATTGGCGCGTTCAATCACGCCGCTGCCCGAAATGGCGGCTTCGACCCGCGCATCGAACAGGTTTTCGGCGCGCAGCTGCAGGCGCAATCCGCTGCCGACATCGAAACCCAAATCAAAATCGAGCGTTACTGCTTCGTCGAGGACACGGACATTGGCATCATCCTCAAACTGGCTGCCGATATAGCGCAATGTCGTCGATGCGGAGACTGCAACCCCATCATACTCCAGAGTCGCATTTCCGAAATGGCGCGGCACTTGTGCCGGGCGCAGCCCATCCAGCGCGGCCGAAACCCCCGAACCGCGCACTTCGGCATCGACGAAGGCGTAGCCAAGCTTCAGCGCCAACCGGTCGGTGAACTCAAAGCGTGCATCGGCTTCAATCCCTTTGGAAACGATGGCGTCCAGATTTTGCCGCTGCCGGTATGTGCCGCCTGCCGCGACAAATCCGACACCCGGGAGATTGCCGGGTCCCTGCCCCAGCGTCACATTGGCGATGGCATCGTTCAGACGATTACGAAAGGCGGTGATGCCTAGGTCGACAATCCCATTGCTATAAGCCAATTCCGCATCGATACCTTCGACCGTTTCGGGACTCAGCGCTTCATTGGCGGCGGTTGCATCGGCGCCTACGCGAAAGGGCCGGTAAAGTTCGTTAAGCGTCGGCAGGCGCCATGCGCGATAACCGGCACCACGCAAAGTAAAGCCGTTAGTAAACTCCCAGCCGAAACCGGCCCGCCCGGTCCATTCGGTGCCGCTTCGATCGGCGAAGCGATCATCCGAACGCACGGTGCCGCCGATATTGACCTCTCGCCGGAAGCCGTCGGTAATCGTCCAGCGATCGAGCCGTCCTCCTGCCGAAAGCGTCAACGCATCGGTTGGCTCGTAGCTCAGTTCAGCGAAACCGCCATAGCTGTCGGTCTGCCCACCTGCGGTGCGGAAGCGTGTCGGCGCGCCCGCGACATAGGTAAAAAATTCGCGCGTCTCGCCACTGGTCCGCCGCCATTCGCCGCCAAGCCGCAATTCAACCTGTTCGCCCACTGGCGGGCGCACTTCAAATCGAGCACCCAGTCCAGTCGAAGGCGTAGCAAATTGGTCGAGAGTTTGCGTGACGCTGTTCCGGTTGGCGGCAACCGCGCCAAATTCAGATGAGAAGTCGCGCACCTGCACATAACCGGTTGCCGACCATTGCCAATCGCCCGTGCGGTCAACCAAGCGCAGGCTGGCATCCATGCCGCTATTGGCATTGTCGCTGAAATCGACACCGCGATCGCGCGTGTCGGTAAAGGCGCGCAAATTGGCCTGCAATTCGGTGGAGGCGTTGAGCGGAGCCACGCCGCGCAACGATACGCCTGCCTGTTCATAAGGCGCGCGCCGGTCAACCGATCCTCGCTGGCTGGCGATGATCGGGACGAAGCCGTCGCCGCGCGCATAGCTGGCTGCCGCTGTGATTGATCCGCCACCAAGTTTACCGGCATAGTTAGCCTTGCCGTCGACGCTGTTGCGGCTTCCATAGGCCAGCGCCAGATTTGCAGTTTCGAGATACTGCGTACTGTCGAGTTCAATCACGCCTGCGAGTGCGCCGGGCCCGGCGCTGAGTTGTCCGCCGCCTTTGCGGACGCGAATGCTCGCCAGATTCAGCGCATCATAGCCCGGCCAGCTTACCCAGCCACCGAAGGGGTCGGCCTGCGGTACATCGTCGAGGAAAAGCAGAGCGCGTGACGAGGCGTTCCCGCCCAACCCGCGCAAGGTTACGCCTTGGCTCGTCGGATTGGCAGAACGCGCATCGGAGCGTCTGAACTGCTGGAGACCATTGACTGCAAGCAATGCGTTTTCAAGCCGTTCGCCCGGCAATTGAGGCAATCTGACGGTAGCGGAATCTTCGGTGATGTCGCTTTTCGGGTTCGGTAAGCCGCCGGTCACTATGATGAGATCATCCGCTGAAATGATGGAAACGGGCAAATTGGCAGGCCGCTCGATCCTGCGCCCATAATGAACCAGATCTCGTTCGATCCTATCCAATTCCTCGCACTCTGCATCGCATGTTTGCGCATAAGCAGGCTGCGCGAGCGCCACCAGAGGCAGCCACACTAGCGACACACTCAGCTTCATTCCGGCTTCACCGCCTCCGGTGCCGCCTTGGCAAAAGCCTCTATCCCCCGCAGCGCGGCATCGATCCGCACCAGTTTCGGAAATGCCTCCAGCGGCGTTTCAAACCGGCGGGCATTGGCCATTTGCGGGACGAGGCAGACATCGGCTAGGTTAGGTTGCACGCCGCCGAACAGGCCGGTTTCGGGGGCCATCGCCTCCAGCGCAGTGAAGCCTTCGACGATCCAGTGCCGATACCATTCCGCCACCGCCGCATCATCAGCGCCAAATTGCGATTTCAATCGGCCGAGTACGCGCAGATTGTTGAGCGGGTGGATGTCGGTCGCAATCACCAGTGCCTGCGCCAGCGTCTTTGCGCGCTCTGCCGGATCGGAGGAGACCATCGGCGGATCGGGGTAATTGGCATCCAGATAGTCGATAATCGCCAGACTCTGTGTCAGATCATGCCCGTCGATCGACAGCATCGGCACAAAGCCCTGCGGGTTGCGCGCGACATAGTCCGGTTTCTTGTGCGAGGCATCGAGCAGGTCGGTCGGCACAGAAGTATAGGCCACACCCTTTAGGTTCAGCGCGATACGCACCCGGTAGCTGGCGGACGAGCGCCAATAGTCAAAGAGAATGATGTCGGACATGGATCAGCTCCGCAGCTTCCAGCCCGAGCGCAACAGCGCATAAGCGATGATGCCCAAAGTCAGATTGATGCCGAGCAACAGCAATCCGCCGAACAGCACGGGGCTGTCCGCAGTGCCGATAAAGCCATAGCGGAAACCCGAAATCGCGTAGAAAAACGGGTTGGCGTGGCTGACGGCTTGAAATGCCGGTGACAGCTTGTCGACCGAATAGAAGGTGCCTGAAAGCAGCGCCGCCGGTGCCACCACGAAATTGCCGACGGCGGCTGCATGGTCGAATTTTTCGGCCCAGATCGAAGTGATCACACCGATCAGCGCCAGCAAAGTCGATCCCATCAGGCCGAACCAGATGACCGCTCCATAATGCGCGGGCGTAACGCCGACCCCGGGCCACAGCGCCATCGCTAGCCAGACGGCGAAGCCCACCAAGATGGCGCGAGTGACTGCGGCGCCAACCATCGCGACCAGCAATTCGAGGTTCGACAGCGGCGGCATCAGATAGTCGACAATTGTCCCCTGAATCTTACCGACCAGCAACGAGAAGCTGCTATTGGCGAAGCTGTTCTGCATCATCCCCATGATGATCAGCCCCGGCGCGATAAAATCGGCAAAGGGCACGCCCAGCACTGAAGGCTTCACCCCGCCCAGTGCGACCGTGAAAATGATCAGATAAAGCAGCGTGGTGATCGCGGGTGCCCAGATTGTCTGCAACTGCACCTTCATGAAGCGTCGCACTTCCTTCAGATAGAGCGTTTTAAGCCCTATCCAGTTGATGGTGCGGATCAGCCGCTCGGCGGGCTCGGCTTGAACCTGTGCCGCAGCGACACTAGATTGGTCTTGACCGGAAGTTTGGTTGCTAGTCATCGCAATATCGACTATCGGCTTGCCCCTTGCGCGGCAAGGCGCTTTTATATCTAATTGCAACAAGCGCCGCTTTCACGCTGCTTGGCAGAATGTTTTGGAGTTTTCGATGTCCTGGACCGACGAACGGATCGACCGCCTGAAAACCATGTGGGAAAAGGGCCTGACCGCCAGCCAGATTGCTGACGAATTGGGTGGCGTCAGCCGCAATGCCGTGATCGGCAAGGCGCACCGCCTTGGCCTCAAATCGCGCCCGTCGCCAGTGAAGGCCAATGAAGGCGAAGCCAAGCCCGCGCCCAAGCCGAAAGCAAAGCCGGTCGAAAAAACCGCCGCCCCGCGCGCGTCCGCACCCTCTTCGGGTTCGACCGAGCGCGTCATCCCGGCCTATTCCACACCTAGCGTCGCACAGCCGCGCACGGATATGCCCAAGATCGTCTCGATCGGCCCGGGTGGCTTTATGCGTCAAGGCCCCGGCGACCAGCAGGCACCTATCCCCCCTGCCCCGCCGCGCCGTCTGGTTCCGGCCAAGCCGAGCCCCGAAATTGCCGACAAGACCAGCCTGCTCGACCTGAACGAGCGCGTTTGTCGCTGGCCGATGGGCCATCCCGGCGAACCGGACTTCCATTTCTGCGGCGTCGCGGTGAACCCCGGCTTCCCCTATTGCGTCGAACATTGCGGTCGTGCCTATCAGGCGCAGTTGCCGCGCGGTGTGCGTCGCCCGCCGCCGCCGATGCCTTTTGGCGGTCCACGCGTCCGCTGATCGCAGGGGCGCATGGCCAGTCGCCTGCATCCCTTTGCCGACCTGATCGATCTTGCCGTCACGCCCGACGGCAAGGGCGGCAGTACAGCGTCGCTGGTTGCCGAACATAAGCATATGAACCCGCACGGCGTGGTTCATGGTGCGGTGATCTATGCGATGGCCGATACCGGAATGGGTGCTGCGCTCTACCCAACGCTCGATACCGGTCAGGCCTGCGCGACGATCGAAATCAAGATCAGCTATTTTCGTCCGGTTGCCAGCGGTGAAATCCATTGCGCGACGCAGATCGACAATAAGGGCCGCAGCATTGCGCACCTCACCTCACGGATTGAACAGGGTGGAAAGCTGGTCGCGCTGGCGACCGGGAGCTTCGCCATCTTGGCGGCACCCCCGGCCTCAGCCTAGCCGGTCACATCGATGATGTTGTCGTCCGAATTGCGGTCGATGTAAAAATTATAGGGATCGATACCGGCAAATTTGGGTTTGGCTTTCGAGGTTACGACAATCTGCTGCTTTCCGCCCTTGACCGGTTTGCGCTCAATCGACACCACATCCGCCTTGCCAAAGGCGCCTACGCCGGGACGGGCGTTGAACAGGCCGACTTCGATCGGTTCGGAAAGCGGAGCATCTTTCTCATTCCCCTTGGCATCGGCATAATATTTGGCCGCCTCAACCGAGATTGTCGTCTGCCACAGGCCATTGGCCAATTTCTTCGCCTTCGCCTCTTTCGCCTTGAAGTCGTAAACGGTGATCCGCTCGAACAGGTCGGTAATCAGCGCTTGATCTTCGGGCGTCTTCGCCTCCTTGCGGAATTCGGCGATCAGATCGACCGAGCGATGATAGGGCGCGCCCTTGAACTTCCATGTCTGGATGAAGCGGGCCAGCGCGCGGTTGACCGCATCCTCGCCAAGCCGTTCCTGCAACAGATACATGACCAGCGAACCCTTGCGGTAGTGGACATAATCCTGATTTTCGACGCGGTAGAGCGGCAGTTCGCCAATCGGATCGCCCTTACGCCCGGCCAGATAGCGGTCGAGCTCATATTTCAGGAAGCGGCGGATCTTGTCTGGGCCGTAGATTTTTTTCATCACCATCAGCGCCGAATATTGCGCCAGCGTTTCGCTGGTGATCGTATTGCCCTGCATATCCGCGCCGATAACTTGGTGCGCCCAATATTGGTGGCCCAGTTCGTGTGCGGTGACATAAGTGACATAGTCGATCGACTCCGGATCGGTCACATCTGCCGCAAAACCGATATTCTCCGAATAGGGCATGGTGCCGGCAAAGGCCTGCGCAAACACCTGATAGCCCGGAAACTCGATGATGCGGGCGTGATCGAACTGATAGGGTCCGAAATTCGCCTGATAATAATCGAGCCCCTCCTCCAGCGCCTTGAGCATTGCGGGCACATTCCATTCGTGGCGCGGATCGTGGAAGATCGTCAGTTCGACGCCTTTATAGTTCTTGCTCGTCAGCTTGTACCGCGCCGACTGGATCGACAGGAAATTGTGGATCGGTGCGCTCGAAACGAAATGCGCGGTGCGGCGACCGTCTTTGGTCGCATCCGCCACCTTGCGGCCCGGAGCGATGGGCACCTGATCGGCATCGGTGGTGACGGTGATATCCGACATCACCCAATCGGTGCGGACATAATTTTCGCGTGTCGCCGACATGTCCTCCAGCTTTGCCGGGCGCAACTCAGCTGGCAGCCCCTGCCGCCGCCGCACGGTTCTATCCTGCAGCGCGCTTTGCCGGTTCATGCCGATAATCGGCGCGAAATCGAAATTGTTGACGAATGTGCCGTTCAGATTGACGCTGGTTTCGGGCAAGCCATTGCGGAAGCCGCGGTGCCAGATTTCGGATTGGAAATTCAGCTCGGTTTCCGCGCCCGGTGCCAGCGGCGTATCGAACCGGTAGAACCGATAGCGATATTTCTCGTCATAGCGCGCAAGCTTTGCGCCCTTGATTTCGAGCGCGCTGAATTTCGTGTCACGGTTTCCCTGGCGGATATGCACTTCGGAAATCGGCGCGCCGGTATCGTTGCGCAGCTTGTACTGGCCAGTCACGGCCAGCCGCTTTTGCTTCGGAAAGATCTGCGCGTCGAACTTGACTGCGGTGACGACCGGACGCGGCAGCTTTTCATATTTCAGATAGCGCTTCTCATAGTCCGCGGTCAGCTTTTCGATTTCGTCGCTGGTTTCAAAGCGGTTGAGTATCTTGAAATTATACCAGGCATAGGCCCCCGTTCCGATCATCGCGACGAGTGCAGCTCCGATCAGTGCAAGCGGCGCCCCGCGCATACCATGGCGGATGCGCTGCAACCGGCTGCGCCAGCGCGTATCAGTGCCGCGCGGCCAGACGATGTGGGCAACGACCATCAGGATAACCGCAAAGGCCATCCAATAAGCACGCAGCACCCACGCGCCATAGGCAAAGCCGCCACTGCCGTTCATGTCGCTCAGCGGCTCGGCGGGGTTCGATCCATAGCGGTAGAGCGCGTTGGTGTAGCCCATATTGACGAGGAAAATTCCGGCAATGAACCACACCAGAAACAGCCCCCAGCCAACATATTTGTTCGGACTGAGCGCCTGAAAAAACACCGCCAATATGGCAATCAGCAGCATGTCGACCGTCATCGGAACGAGGAACCATGCGAAATAGCTGGAAAGCCCGAATTCAGGTGCCCCCTTGATCAACTGATAGAGCAATCCAGTGGCCATCGCGACGCCATTGAGCAGCATCAGGACAAGCAGGATTGCGAGCACCTTGGGCAGCGTGATCGCCCAATTGGGAGTCGGCGTCGAATCGATGATCTCGCCAATCTTTACATCACGCTCACGCCAGACGAGTTCGCCGCCATAAAAGACGGCGATAATCAGCAGGAAAATGGCAAAGCCTTGCTGAACATTGGTGATGATGTTCGCGGTCAGCGGGTGCGATGGCGTCCCGAACAATGTCTGCGTCAGGAACAGACCTGCCCCCGTATTGATCACGGCGAGCAGCAAAAGCACGATCAGGCCGGGGCTGCGCAACACCTGCATGATTTCGGTCTTCAATCGGGTCATGAACTGCGCACGCACGGATCCAGCATCGAACCGTTGTGTGGCGGCCACCACCGCGATCCGGCTTGTGCTGACCGGCGCGCTTTCAGTCGAGCGATCACGGGCCAGCTTGTTCAGCATGCGCTTGGATGGTGCGCGCTCGGCCATCGAAAAACGCCAATAAGTCGCGAGCAGTAAAATTACCGACAGCCCGATTACCAAAGCGCGGTTGATGAGCATATTGCTGTCGAGCGGTAGCAGCTTTGCGTTCATATCCGCCGCGGTCCAATAGCGCGTCGATTCGGACAGGGCGCCAAATCCCAGCGGTTCTACCATCGCCATGATCTGCTGATATTCGATCTTGCTGGCGAGCAGCGTGGTAGTGATCAGATAGCCCATGAAAAAGATGACGACGCCGATATAGCTCCACAGCATCGATCGGGTGATTGTGGCGAAGCCGAACAACAGGCTGCTCATCAGCAGGATATTGGGTACCGCGAGGATGAGATAGGGCCAGAGATAATAGGCCGGATTGTTCGGCCCGACTGTTTCGGGGTCGACCCATGGCATCGAAACACCGACGAGCATCCCGACTGGTACGGCAAAGAACCCGAGCAAGGCGACACCAAGCCCGCCCATAAACCGGCCAAGCACATAGTTGCGTTTGCCGATTGAGGTCGCCTTTATGATCGGGCCATAGCCAGTCGTATCATCACGCACGACGGCGTTGGCGACAAAAGAAGTGATGACGAAAAGATAGAATAACGACGACAGCGCGATCATCGAGGCAATCGCGAAAGGCGCATTTTCATGCACCGTTCCCGGCGTGCCCATGCTGACATTCTCGCTGGCAGTCACGCCAAAGCCAAGAAGGAAAAAGAGAAACAGCGAAACCCAAAAAACGGGATTGCGCAGCTGATATTTGAGCTCAAACCGAGCGACGTTCAGGAGCATTGTCGGTCCCCCTTATGCCGCGCGGCGCAAATCGGCGAGCGTGGTGAAATAGACATCTTCCAGCCCCGCTTCGACATCGTCAAAACCCGCAGGCTTGCTGTCAGCCAGGATGTGGATGATCGTGCGTCCGGCGAACAGCCGGGTCGAAATCACCTGATATTGTTCCTGATGCGCCTCAAGCTCGTCGCGGCCGATGGTCTTTTTCCAGATGCGGCCCTTGGTCTGGGCGATTAGGTCCAGCGGTGCGCCTTCCAACTGCACCTTGCCGCCCGCCAGCACCGCCATGCGCGGGCACAGGTCGGCGACATCATCGACGATGTGCGTCGACAATATGATGACGACATTGTCGCTGATCCCGGCCAACAGGTTGAGGAAACGATTGCGTTCTTCAGGGTCGAGGCCAGCGGTGGGCTCATCGACAATGATCAGTTCGGGATTGCCAATCAGCGCCTGCGCAATGCCGAAACGCTGGCGCATGCCGCCCGAAAAACCGGCGATGAAGTGGCTGCGATGATTCCACAAATTGGTCTGGTTGAGGAGGGTTTCAACCACCGCCTTGCGCTCGCCCTTGTCGGCTATGCCCTTCAGCACCGCCATATGGTCGAGCATATCCATCGCGGTGACGCGCGGATAGACGCCGAAATCCTGAGGTAGGTAACCCAGGCGCTTTCGCAATTCTTCGGGTTGGGCAAGAATATCGAGGTCGCCAAATTTGATCGCGCCGTCGGTGGGGGTCTGCAATGTTGCAATGGTGCGCATCAGAGTCGATTTGCCCGCGCCATTCGGACCCAGAAGGCCATACATGCCGCGCGGGATCGACAGATTCACATTATCGAGCGCGCGTGTGCCGTTTGCGTAGACATGGCTGACACCGGAAATTTCAAGCATGGCTTACCCCTCTGTATTGCATTGGCAACACGGTACAGGTGTAAAGAACTCTTGCCAAGCCTGTTCGACGAGTTGTCGACGCCCTTCGACGGGCGCAATCAAGATTTGCCCTCGTCAAGCAGCACTTTCTGCTCGATGGAGAACATTTCCACAACAGAGGCGTGTTCGGCGGTTGCTTCGCAGACTCCGCCGCGCCTATAGCAGCCAGCATGAGTGAAGACCTGTTCGGCGGCGCGATACCCGCTGGTTCTGAATCTGGCGGTTATGATGCTTCGGCGATCGAGGTTCTCGAAGGGCTGGAGCCTGTTCGCCGTCGCCCCGGCATGTATATTGGCGGCACCGACGAACGCGCGCTGCACCATCTTGCCGCCGAAGTGCTCGACAACAGCATGGACGAGGCAGTTGCAGGGCATGCGAACCGCATCGAGATTGTGCTTGGGCTCAATAACAGGTTGACGATCAGCGACAATGGCCGTGGAATTCCGGTTGATCCGCACCCCAAATTTCCCGGAAAGTCAGCGCTCGAAGTCATCATGACCACGCTCCATTCGGGCGGCAAGTTTGAGGGCAAGGCTTATGCCACCTCGGGCGGCTTGCACGGGGTGGGCGTCTCGGTCGTCAACGCTTTGTCGACCGACACCGTTGTAGAGGTAGCGCGCAACAAGCTGCTCTATCGCCAGCGCTTTTCCTGCGGCGCAGCTTTGGGCGGGCTCGAAGAATTGGGGCCGACCCCCAATCGGCGCGGCACGACCATAGCCTTCACCCCCGATCCCGAGATTTTCGGCGCCGACGCAAAGTTCAAGCCTGCCCGACTGTTCAAGCTCGCGCGGTCAAAGGCCTATCTCTTTGCCGGTGTCGAAATCCGCTGGAAATGCGATCCCGAACTGGCGAGCGAGGACGTGCCGCAAGAGGCGGTGTTCCAGTTCCCCGGTGGGCTCGCCGATCACCTGAAAGAACAATTGGGTGCGCGCAACTGCGTCACCAGCGAATTTTTCCACGGCAATCAGAGCTTCCCTGACGAGCAAGGCCGTGTCGAATGGGCGGTCGCCTGGCCGCTCTATTCGGACGGCAGCTATAGCTGGTATTGCAACACCATCCCGACCCCCGATGGCGGCACCCATGAAGCGGGTATCCGTGCGGCGCTGACCAAAGGCTTGCGCGCCTTTGGCGAGTTGATCGGCAACAAGAAAGCGGCGCAAATCACCGCCGAGGATATTTTCAACGAAGCCGAGCTGATGCTCTCGGTCTTCATCCGCAATCCGCAATTCCAGAGCCAGACCAAGGACCGGCTGACCAGCCCCGAAGCCGCGCGGCTCGTCGAAAACGCAGTGCGCGACCATTTCGACCATTTCCTTGCCGACAATATGGAGCGCGGCAAGGCGATGCTCGGCTTCATCCTCGAAAAGGTTGAGGACCGGCTGAAGCGCAAGGCCGAGCGCGAAGTGAAGCGCAAGACCGCGACCAGCGGTAAGAAGGTCCGCCTGCCCGGCAAGCTGACCGATTGCGCATCAGACGACCCCAACGGCACCGAACTCTTCATCGTCGAAGGCGACAGCGCCGGCGGCAGCGCCAAACAGGCGCGTGATCGAAAGACGCAAGCGATCCTGCCGATCCGCGGCAAAATCCTGAACGTTGCCTCTGCCACCAATGACAAGATCCGCGCCAATGCAGAAATCGCCGATCTCGGGCTGGCCTTGGGCTGCGGCACGCGTAAGGATTGCGACCCCGACAATCTGCGCTACGATCGCATCATCATCATGACCGACGCCGATGTCGACGGAGCCCATATCGCCACGCTGCTAATGACCTTTTTCTTTCAGGAGATGCCCGCCATCGTCGAGCGCGGCCATCTCTACCTCGCCCGCCCGCCGCTCTATCGCCTGACCAGCGGCAACCAGAGCGCCTATGCGCAGGACGACGCGCACCGCGCCGAACTCGAAGCAACCCAGTTCAAGGGCAAGAAGGTTGATGTCGGTCGCTTCAAGGGTCTGGGCGAGATGAACCCCGGCCAGTTGCGCGAAACCACGATGGACCCCAAAACCCGATCGCTGATCCGCATCACCCTGCCGCACGAATATCAGAAACAGGTCGCGGTGAAGGAACGGGTTGAACAGCTGATGGGCAAAAGCCCCGAAGCCCGCTTCCGTTTCATTCAGGAACATGCGACAACCGTGGATGAGGAAGCCATCGACGCCTGAGGAGGTTAAAACCATGCGCAAGTTCCGGAATTTTGCCCTGCTATTTGCTGTTCCACTTGCGACGATGGCCACCGCTGTTTCGGCCAAAGAACCTAAAATAGTTGCAGAGTTGGCACCCGCAGTAACGTTTGATATGCGGGTTGAGCAATTGGTGCCCGTTCTGAACGGGCAGATTGCGTATGAGGCGTTTTTCACCCCCAGTTTTCTGGCCGCCGTCCCGCCTGCGCAGATCAAGGCGATCTCCGACAGTTTTACGCAACAATATGGCAAGGCACTGTCCGTCCAATCGGTGCAACGCAATGGAACGAACAATGCGACCCTTCAGGTTGAATATGAAAAAGCAGTTGCAACTATCGAAATAACAACAGAGGCTTCTCCTCCTTTCAAGGTGGCTGGCTTGCTCGCCAAAGGATTTGCAGTCAAAGGCGACAGCATCGACAAAATCAAAAC
>JAGNSY010000049.1 GCA_017987825.1 Sphingorhabdus sp.
TGAACGACTTCGCCCGTGCAGGATATATCACGATGTTCGCGGGGCGACAGGCGTGGAGCATGGCGGGACATGCCATCCCCGTCGGCCAGGTGGTGCACAGCGACGAAATCGTCGCGCGCGACCGGTTCAAGCAAGACGAGTTCTACAAAAGCTTCCTTTCCAACTGGGATATCGAAGTGTCGATCATCGCCTCGCTCGACCGGCACGGGCATGACCATCTCGGCCTTTGCATGCCAGGGCCGGATCAACGCGATACCAGTGGGCTACACGAAGCTGTAACCCGGCTCGTCCCGCATATCCAGCGCGCCAGCCGGATCAGCCGCCGGATCGGAGAGGCCGATTTGCGCGCCGCCAATGCGGAAGCGGCACTTGATGCCTCCCCCTCGATTGTCCTGTCGCTCGGCCCCGATCTCGAACTGCTCCATGCCAATGCGACGGCGCAGCGATGGCTCGAAAAGGCGCAAGGGCTGGTCGCCGCCAACGGCAAAGTGCGATTTGCTGATCGCGAAGCGCAGGAACGGCTTGCAAGATTGGCGCGCGGCGAAGGCGATGCGCGTACCGAGAATATCCCGATCGATGATGGCGGACACACCATCTTCCTCGTCGCAATGCGGGTCGATCCACAAACGGGGGCAGGTTTTGCTGTCGCGAATGGCAATGCAACGGTGCTGCTCGTTGGTGGCGGCAGGCGTGATGTATCGGACGAAATCGTCACCCGGCTGCGCGACTGGTTCGACCTGACCCCGTCCGAAGCCAAGATTGCTGCCTACATCGCCGATGGCAAGACGATGGAAGAATATGCCCGTGACCGGGGCGTTTCGGTCAACGCCGCACGTTTCCTGATGAAGGGCGTGTTCGGCAAAACCGGGGTTGGCAGGCAAGCCGAACTGGCGGCGCTGTTGCGCGAAGCACCGCTCAACTGGCAAAACCCGATCGACCGCTTTTTGACCGCACATTAGAAATACTACCCGAACGGGTAGCGTATTGCCCGCGCGTAGATGCTTCACTCTCCCGATAGGGAGAATCAAATGCGATCCTATTTTTTCGTGCTTGCAGCATTTGCGTCGGTATTTGCAGCCATCATTGCGCATGCTGCGGACGGCGATCAGGACATCGACCAGATTGTCTATGAAACCCGCACGGTTGCGGAGATTTCCGATGCCCAAAGGACAGCCCTGTTCGGACAAACCGGACCGCGCCCCGGCGTCTACCGGCTCAAACCCCTGCATTCGGGTTATTGCCTGGGTGTGACAAACGCCGTCGTCTGGCCCGAAAAGGAGCATGTCACCCAAAAAGAATGTCAGGGTATTGCGACCAATTTCTGGGTCATCCCGCATCCTGCAGGCGGCTATACTATCCGCACCGATGAACCCATTCCGCAAAGCACACGTGCCTTCACGCCTGACCAAAAGCCCTATTGCGCCACAGTCGCCAGAGGTGTTGTTTTCGGAGCACCGCGTATCGATTTGCACGCCTGCGAGCTGCCTTCAGGCGCGGGCGACTGGGCGTTTGCTGGCGTGGAAGACCAACGGTTCAACCTGAAGCCGGTAGGACCCGACAATTTTGAAATCCGCCCCGTACAAAGCCCCAATGATTGTTGGGCCGTCCGCGATGCATCGCGCGGTTATCTGGTCGATATCTTGCGCTGGAATTGTCATGGTGGCCCGGAGCAGCACTATACATTCGAATTGGTTAAGCCGCTGCCCGCCGACATCGAAAGCGCGGCTTTGCAGAAGAGTGGCTGGTTCCCCTCCCCCGACGGCCCTCGTCGCCGCAGTGCGGCCAACGGCGTGGATATTCCCGGTGGTGATTATGCCAGCTTTGAAACCATCGCCGACAAAGGCGATTACTGCATGAAGCGATGCCACGAACTCGCACAGTGCAAGGCATGGACTTGGACGGCTGCCGGTTACGCCGGAAACGCCACGCCGATGTGTTTCTGGAAGGGCAGCGTTGGGCAACCGGTGAATAAAGGCCGCGCTTTCTTCAACAAAATATTCAGTGGAGTGATCCGGCCATGAGAGGAAGCACTATGAAAATTCGTTTCGGAAGCGTGAAAGCCATCTTTTTGGCGGCCTTGGCTTTGTTGGCAACGCACGTTCCGGCTAGCGCCCAATCCGGGCTAGGTCTTCCGGGCCGCCAACCGCAAATTCCGGAATTCCCCGAATTTGCCGCTCCTCTGGAACAACCCGCCAATGAAGGGCAAATGGCGGAGTTGATAGGCGACGCGCGATTCCGCCCGGGCATTTACCTGATCCGTCCGCTCAATGCGCAATTGTGCCTCGAACAATTTCCAGCCGGCGGAATGGAAAAGCCCTATATGCGGCTCGCCAATTGCAATCTGCAGGTCAGCTATCAGCATTTTGCACTTGTGCCCTCTTATGCCAATTTTGTCACAATCCGCACGATGACGTCCTTGGGCCCGCAAAACCGGCTGACTGGCTGCGCGACCGTTGCTCGAGGTGTGGTCTTCGGCCCAGCACGGATCGATCTGATCGATTGTGATTTCGGCCCGGGGAACCAAAGCTGGCACTATGTCGGCAATCGCGACCAGAAAGTGAACCTGATCTGGTCGGCACAGAAATCCGCCCACGAAATCAAGACCGACAACGGCTTTGGTACCATCCGCTGTTGGGCGATGCGCGGGGGCGGAAGCGGGGTGAATACAGATGTGATCCAGTGGGATTGCAATGGTCAGAACGACCAGTTTTTCAACCTGATTTTCCTGCGCCCATTTGACGCCAGTATCGAAGCCGAAACCCTGAAAAACTATGGCTGGCTGCAAACCCCCGATGGTCCGCGAAAACGCCCGCGCGTTGGGGCCATGGATATTCCCGGCGGCGATTATGCTTCGTTCGAAACGATCAATGACAGCGGCGAATATTGTTCGATGCGCTGCGTCGAATCTCCCGAATGCAAGGCCTATACATGGAAAAGCGGCAGCTATTATGTCGACCTCACGTCCAGTCAACCGCCGGCAAAACCCATGTGCTACCTCAAAAGCTCGGTTGGCCAAGCCTATTTCCGTGGCCAGCCCAAAATGCGCCTTGTGAATAGCGGGATCATCCGACCTTGAATTCCGACTGAGGAGACTTTTCTATGCGTAAGTTTCTTATCCCTTCATTGTTGCTGACCAGTGTCGCCGCACCCGTTCTTGCTTTACAGGACCAGGTGATAACCACACAACAGGGCCAGCTGATCCCCTATATCCCGCCACCAACCGATCAGGTCATCACCACCGGTTCCGCGACCGCAGCAGAAGTTGGTGGCGAACCGATCACCGCCGAACAGCGCAAGGACCTTTATGGCGCAGTGCACGATCGAACCCGCCCCGGCGTTTACATGATCCGGGCGAAGAATAGCGACCTGTGCGTCGAACAGGTGGTCACGCCGACCATGTCTATGGAGGAATCCTTCCTGCGCATGCGGCCGTGCAATGCGGCGATCAGTTATCAGCATTTCGCGATCCTGCCCGGCCAATGGGGGAATTCGATCCGTCCCGCCGCGCTCGATTATCGCAACAACCAGTTTTACAGCTGCACCCAAGTGGCCGGAGGCGTGCTGTTCGGTCCCCCACGCATTGATATGTGGATTTGCAGCAGCGAAGCTCTGGAACGCGCCGGCGACGATCAGTTGAAAATCCACCAGCAGCAGCGCCATTTCAAGATCGTGAACCGGGCCGACGGTGCCTATACAACGATCCAGACCATGGACTTTGAGAATTGCTGGGACATTCGCGGCGGTAGCGTCGCTTTGGATGCCGACATCATCCGCTGGCAATGCCATGCAGGGCCGAACCAGCAATTCCAGCTCGATTGGGTCCGCCCGCTCGCACAAGCCGACGAAAAGCAGCTATTGCTCAAATATGGCTGGGATTGGGGGCCGGATGGCCATCGCCGTTTTGTGAAGGCGCGCGGGGTCGAGTTTCCCGGCGGTAATTATGCCGAATTCGAGACGATCAATGACGATGGCGCCTATTGCTCGCGTCGCTGCCTCGAAACCCCGACCTGCAAGGCGTGGACCTGGACCGGTGATGGCTTCTCCCGTCCGAACCAGTCCAGCGCCGAACCGCCCAAATGCTATCTGAAATCGACTGTCGGTACGCCAATAAATTGGGGAGCGCGCAATTTCTATCGCGCCGTCAGCGGCATCGTCCGCTGATTGGCAGGGATATAAATACAGAAAAAAATGTGCCGGGTTTTCTTCGGTCGTCCGATTTACACCCTTCACCGCAGGTAAACGCGCTTGCCCTTGGTCTTAATTTGACTTTAACCCTGTCTCGTTACTAACCGTTCGGCAAGAAAGCCCGACCGGAGCGCAAACGGGGGAATAAGGGTCATAGTGTTCGGCAAGAAAGAATCTGGTTTTGCCGCTGTCGGCAACGGCGGTGAGGTGATAATTGCCGACGCAATGATTCAGCCTTTGCGTAGCCTGCCCCTGCCCGATTGGCGTGCAAAACTCGCCGCCGTCGATTGGGTTCCCGATCTGGGAGAGGATATCGGCTCGCTGCGCTGGTTTCGTGGCCTTGCTACTCTGACATTGCTGACCGTTGCAACATTGTCGCTGGTTCCCGAATTTGGCCCGGTTTATGGTGCGCAAGCGCCGATGCCATCGGGCGCGCAGCTCGAAGAAGCGCGCGCGCAGATGATCATGCCGATCGCTTATGGCAGCGATACAGGACGGCGTATGGCCGCGAATGACAGTGTCCGCGCCCTCGCCGCAAGCCCCGAACGCCCGCGCATCGAGCTCACCGCCACGCTTGGCCGGGGGGATAGTTTCGCCCGCGTGCTGCAACGCGCCGGTGTCGGCAGCGGCGATGTCGACCGCGTGCTCGGCCTGGTCAGCGGCGCAACCCGCCTCACTGACATCGAACCGGGAACACCGGTCGCGATCGTGCTTGGTCGGCGGACCTCAAAGAACAGCGCTCGCCCGCTCGAAAGCCTCGATTTCCGGGCACGGTTCGATCTGAAGCTTGCCGTGAACCGCAGCGAAAGTGGCGCATTGTCGCTCAACCGCCAACCGATCATGGTAGATTCAACTCCGCTGCGAATTCGCGGCGTCGTCGGCCAAAGCCTTTATCGCTCGGCCCGCGCAGCGGGGGCGCCCGCAGAAGCGGTGCAGAATTTCCTCAAAATCATCGCCAGCCGCGCCTCGCTAAACAGCATCGCTGCAGATGACGAATTCGATCTTGTCGTCGATTACAAGCGCGCCGCGACCGGCGAAGTGCTGGTCGGCGACCTGCTGTTCGCGGGCATTGATCGCGGCGGCAAACCGCGCATCCAGATGCTCAAATGGAATAATGGCGATAGCAGCCAATGGTTTGAGGCCTCTGGCGTCGGCGAATCGCGCGGGCAGCTTAGCCGTCCGGTCAATGGCGGGGTCAGCTCTGGCTTTGGTATGCGGCGCCACCCGATCCTTGGCTATAAACGCATGCACAGCGGGCTCGATTTCAAGGCTGGCTATGGCGCACCGATCTTCGCCGCAACCAATGGCGTTATTGCATATGCCGGTCGCAAGGGCGGCTATGGCAATTTCGTGCAGATCAATCACGGCGGCGGCATCGCCACCGGCTATGCGCATATGAGCCGCATTGCCGCCTCCCCGGGGCAGCGCGTGCGGCAGGGGCAGATAATCGGCTATGTCGGCTCGACCGGCCTGTCGACAGGCCCGCACCTCCATTATGAACTCTATCGCGACGGACGTCCGGTCAACCCACTGTCGATCACCTTCACCCAGCGCGCCCAGCTTTCGGGCGGCGATCTTTCGCGCTTCAAAGGCGAACTGGCGCGGTTAAAGGCAGTGAAGCCGGGCGCTGCACTCGCCCCCCTGCCCGCCGCATCGCGCCGCACCGACGAGCCACAGCGCGAGATTGACCGGCTTTCGGCGGCGAAAGTGAAGGGCGGAAGCGCGCTTTAGTCCAAGCAGCCCGTCGAAATTTCACCGAAGTGCTGAGCTTGTCGAAGCACGCCTCTAAGGCCGGCTCGACGCTGATAACCGCCCTTCGACAGGCTCAGGGATACGGTATTTTTTCCCGACCATTGAGCCAGACGGCATCGTCCGCTAGGAACCGGCAATGACACAAAGCTATCCCAACACCCGCCTGCGCCGCAGCCGCGCGACCCCGTGGAGCCGCGCGATGGTTCGCGAAACGCTGCTGACGCCCGCAGACCTGATCTGGCCGCTGTTCATTACCGAGGGTGAGGCGGTGGAGGAACCCATAAGCTCGCTCCCCGGCGTATCGCGCTGGTCGGTGGACCAGATCGTGGTGCGCGCGAAGGAAGCGATTGATCTGGGCATTCCCTGCATCGCGCTGTTCCCCAATACGCAATCCGATCGGCGCAGCGACGATGGCGCGGAGGCGCTCAATCCCGACAATTTGATGTGCCGCGCGATCCGGGCGATCAAGCAGGCGCACGGTGACGCAATCGGCATACTCACCGACGTCGCGCTCGACCCCTATACCAGCCACGGACAGGACGGTCTGATCGACGATGCGGGCTATGTGCTCAACGACGATACGGTCGGCGTGCTGGTCGATCAGGCGGTCAATCAGGCTAGGGCTGGCGCGGATATCATCGCGCCGAGCGACATGATGGACGGCCGCATCGGCGCGATCCGCCGCGCGCTCGAAATGGACGGGCATGTGAATGTCCAGATCATGAGCTATGCCGCCAAATATGCGAGCGCATTCTATGGCCCCTTCCGCGATGCCGTAGGTTCGCGCGGGCTGCTGAAGGGGGACAAGAAAAGCTACCAGATGGATCCGGCGAACAGCGACGAGGCGCTGCGCGAAGTCGCTATGGACATATCCGAGGGCGCAGACAGCGTGATGGTGAAACCCGGCCTGCCCTATCTTGATATCATACGCCGTGTGAAAGATAGCTTCCAAGTCCCTGTTTTTGCATATCAGGTCTCGGGCGAATATGCGATGATCGAGGCGGCCGCAGCGGCAGGAGCGGGAGACCGCGATGCCCTTGTCCTCGAAACCCTCACCGCCTTTAAGCGGGCCGGATGTTCGGGTGTGCTGACCTATCATGCGGCGCATGCGGCACGATTGCTTAATGCCTGAAATAGTCGCCGAAACCGCCCGCCTCATCCTCCGCACCGAAGCCCCCGGCGATCTGGATCGCTGGATGGAGGTGTTAAATACGCCTGCGGTTACGCATCATCTTGGCGGCGTTCAGGAACGGCATCAGGTTGAAGCACGCTTTGCCCGCAATGCGGCAGGAATGGCGAAAGACGGTTATGGCTTCTGGTATCTGCAAACAAAGGCTGATGGACTGCTGATCGGCCATTGCGGGATGAGCCCGATCGACGTTGAAGCGGCGGGACCGGTGCTGAACGCCGGTGTACAGATCGGCTGGAGCATCGCCGAAAGTCACTGGCGGCAAGGCTATGCGATTGAGGCGGCGACCGCTGTCATCGAGATGGCCTTCGATCGTTTCGGCAAGAACGAAGTTTTTGCACAAACAAGCGATGCCAATCGTGCATCCTGGACGATGATGCAAAAGCTGGGAATGGATCGTGCTGTGGAACTTGACTATGTCGACCCGAACTATCCACCCGACGAAAATCCGACGATCATCTATCGCCTGACGCGCGACGCTTGGCGTGCCCGCGAATAGGCTTGTCTCATTAATATCGGGCCACTAGGCTACCCATTCGACGACGCCAAATGGGGAGATTTGGATGTTGAGTGAAAAGCGCCGCACATTGCTGGCATTGAACGGGGTCGGCTTGCTGTTTTCGGCGGTAGCCTCTGGCTGGATCTATTTCTTTTTCACCCTTGGCGCGATCGATCTCTGGCCAATTGTAACCGATATCCCGGTCTCGATACCCGGTGATCGGCGCGCATGGAATATGGCGCACCTCGAAGGCATCACCAACGGCACGCTGTTCATCGCGATAGCCTTCGCCACGCGCTTTGTCCGGCTGGGCGCGCGCGGGCAAAGCTGGCTGTTCTGGTCAACGATCGCCTTTGGCTGGTTCTTCACCCTGCCCGCTATTGCCAATGCGATGTTCGGCACGCGCGGGCTGGAATTTGGCGGCGGCCCCTTCCCGGGAGACGTGCTGATCAACAATCTGATTTTCCTCGCCGGTTGGCCCTCGGTTATCGGCGTCCATATCAGCTTTGGCCTGCTATTCTGGGGCATGTGGCAACATTACCGGCACCTGGAGGACAGCGCATGAACAGCGACATCATCGTCCGGCGGATGCCCTTCGCCTTTTCCGAACCCATTGCCGCGATCTGGAATCCGGCGCGCCCCGAATGGAGCCATATGGTCAATGGCGCTTCGCTCGCCATGCCCTATCTCGAGCCCTTCCTGATCAAGACCGTTATGGAGGCGCTGCCCAAGATTGAGGATGCGCGGCTGAAGGCAGACGTCCACGCCTTTGTCGGTCAGGAAGGCCAGCATTTCCAGAACCACCGGCGCTATAATGAATTGCTGAAGCGCGATTATCCCGACTTGGCCGAGGTTGAGGACGAGCTGAATGCGGACTACAAGCATTTCCAGACGAAAAGCCTGCGCTGGCGCCTCGCCTATACGGCAGGCTTTGAAACGATGACGATGGGCATCACCGAATGGCTGATTGCCGCGCGAGGGATGCTGTTCACCGGCGCCGATCCGTCGGTCACCTCGCTGATCCTGTGGCATATGGTTGAGGAGACCGAGCACAAGAATGTCGCCTATGATCTGTATCAGGATCGCTTTGGTGATTTCTGGCCGAGGGTCTGGGGCGTGATTTTCGCCACCGCGCATGTCGCCTGGGCTAGCCGGAAGGCCTATCGACGCATGCTGATGCGCGATGGCAATTGGTCAAAGCTGTCGAGCCGGTTGCGGCTATATGCGATGGTCGCCCGCTTCCTGATCCACACATCCCCGGCCATGCTGCGCTCGTTGCTGCCCTATTACCACCCGGCCAAGGTACGCGATCCCGATTGGGTCGCCAAATGGGCCAAATCCTATGCCGCGCTGCCCGAAGGGGCAATACCGTTGCTCGATACGAGCAATCCGGAGATACCTGCGCAATTCGCGGCGGGGTGAGTAGGAAAGCAGGTCGAAGCATCGGGTTGCGCCGGACCAACACGGCATCAAGTCTGTTGTTACGGTTATGAAACTGCCGCTAGGCACTTGCTTCGTATCTGACTAAATAACCCTCATGATAATTCGTCCTACATCACATCTTGCAGTCCTTTTCAGCATTTTGCTCGCGACTTCGCCTCTTGCGGCTCAAGAAGTTCAAAACGCTACGCAAATTGATCGACCGGCGCCGCGCAATGAACCGCCCATGATCATGAACACAGGCAACCACGCCAAAATTACCTGCGGAGACAAAACGGATCTCGCACGTAAGCTGGTGTGCATTTCGTGGATCAACGGCGCATCGGCGGGAAATGGCTGGACTCAATCACGCGCACCGACATTTTTCCCGGATTATTGTCCACCCAGCCTCGATTTCGATCTTGGCAAGCAGAAGGCGCTGTTCGTCGAGTATCTTGAACAGGCGTCAGATGGGAAATTGGGCGAGCCTGCCATATTGCTGTTCCGCGAAGCGATGGCGAAGGCCTATCCCTGCGACGTGAAATAAACAGCCCATGCCTGAATTCCGCCTCCAAACCCCTCGCCTTGTCCTTCGCCAGTGGAGCGAGGAGGACATCGATCCGTTTCACGCTATCTGTTCCGATCCGGTCGTCATGGAAACGCTTGGGCCCTTGATGTCGCGCGATGAGGTCGCGGCTCTGGTGGCGCGGATGTATCGGATGCAGGTCGAAGACGGCCATTGCTTCTGGGCGATGGAGCGCAAGGAGGATGGGCAATTGATCGGCTGGTGCGGGATCATTCGCGGGCGGCCGGGCACCTCGATCGACGGCAAGCCCGAGGCGGGCTGGCGGATGACGCCTTCGGCATGGGGCAAGGGTTATGTCACCGAGGCCGCGGTCGCATCGGTGCAATGGGCGTTCGACCATCTGCCCGACGACGCTGTCTGGGCGATCACCAACACCGACAACCGCCGCAGCCGCGCGGTGATGGAGCGGATCGGCATGGTTTATGACCCTACGCTCGATTTCGATCATCCGCAGGTGCCGGCCGACAGCCCCTTGCTAAGGCATGTAACTTATCGCATTGACCGTTTGGATTGGGGTCAAAGGGGATAAGGCCGAATGAGCGAAGCAAGCGGAATGCGCGGACGGGGGCTTTTCGTCCTTACCATTTTCACCGGCAGCTTCCTGCTCTTCCTTGTCCAGCCAATGGTAGCGCGCATGGCACTGCCCCGGTTGGGTGGCGCGCCCGCGGTGTGGAACAGTGCAATGCTGGTGTATCAGGCGCTGCTGCTCGCGGGCTATGCCTATGCGCACCGGCTATCGCGCGAGGCACCGAAACGGCAGGCAGGTGTGCATCTGGCAGTGCTGATCGCTGCAGCCTTATGGCTTCCCATCAGTCTGGCGAGTTTTGCCATCCCGGCTGATGGTTCGCCTATTTTCTGGGTGCCGTGGTTGCTGCTCGCTTCGATAGGGCCACTATTCTTTGCTGTCGCAGCCCAAGCCCCGCTGATGCAGCGCTGGTTCGGCCTCGCGGGCAATAGCGGTGAACCCTATGCGCTCTACGCCGCCTCCAACCTGGGCAGCTTTGGCGGGCTAATCGCCTATCCTTTGCTGGTCGAGCCCATCCTGCCGATCAAGGCACAGACATGGGTGTGGAGCGGGCTTTATGCCCTGCTCTTCCTGCTCGTGCTGGTCTGTGCGCGGGCAATCTGGTCAGGCAGAAACATCACGAGCGAGGCCGCCGCGCCCGCAAACGCAGCACCCATCAGCTGGCGGCAGCGGCTCTACTGGATCGCTCTTTCGGCGGTGCCTTCAGGCCTGATGCTCTCAACCACATCGCACCTGACGACCGACCTGATGGCGATGCCGCTGATCTGGGTGATCCCGCTCGGGCTCTATTTGCTGAGCTTCTCGGTGGCATTTGCCGATTATCGCCTCCCCGCCGACATATTGAGCCGCATCGCCCCTGCCATTCTGGTTGTTGGCGGCGCATCCGTGTTCATGATCTGGGGCAAGGCCGCCTATAATGGGCTGATCGTCAGCGTCAGCCTGTTGTTCGTGCTTGCGGTGGCGCTGCATGCCGAAATGTATCGCACCCGCCCCGATGCTTCGCGCCTCACCGAATTCTATCTGATGATGTCGATTGGCGGGGTGATCGGCGGCTTTTTCTGCGCGATCGTCGCACCCTTGCTGTTCAACTGGACGTGGGAGCATCCGATCCTGCTGATCGCCGCCGCATTGCTGTTGCCGCAATTACGCCTGTTTTCGCTGGGTGAGGAGGCGACGTTCGGGCAAAGAGGCTGGACTATCGCGACGCTGGTGATCGCTATCGCCGCGCTCGCGATCGGGCTGTATATCGGGATGACCTTTCCGACCGAAGGAAGTCATCTGAAGACCGCGTTGATCGCCATCATCCTGATCGCCGGTCTGGTCGTGACCGGTCGGCGCATTGCGTTCGCACTGGCGGTGATGGCGGCAATGCTGGGCAATGGGGGCTGGGATAATGTCGAGTTGAGCAGCAGCGGCGCCCGCCTGCGCAGCTATTTCGGCACTTATACGATAAATCAAAGCGAAGATGCCAGTGTGCGCTGGCTGAGCCATGGTACAACGATGCACGGCATGCAGTTGCGTGATCAGCCGACCTTACCGGTGAGCTATTATGGGGCGACATCGGGCGTCGGCTTGGCCTGGCAACGTGCTGAAGAACTCTATGGTGCTGGCGCGACCTTGGGGGTTGTAGGGCTCGGCACTGGCACACTCGCCTGCTATAAAAAGCCCGGGCAGATTTTGCACTATTTCGAAATCGACCCGCTGATGGTCGAAATAGCACGCGACCGGAAGATATTCAGCTTCCTCGAAAAATGCGCACCAGATACCCAAATGCATCTGGGCGATGCGCGGCTGACGCTGGCGCAGCAACCAGCGGGTACGTTCGACATGCTCGCTATCGACGCCTTTTCCTCGGACTCTATCCCGCTCCACCTGCTGACCAAAGAGGCGTTCGAGGTTTATCGTCGCGCGCTCAAGCCAGATGGGCTTTTGCTGGTGCATATCTCGAACCGGCATTTTGACCTCAATCCCGTGATCGCGGCGGAGGCTGCATCGGGCAAATGGTTTGCCGCGCTGCGTCATGACAGCCCGCCAACTGCGTCGGTTGATCAGGGCATGCGCCCATCGCAATGGATCGCGATGAGCCCCGATGCCGGGAAACTGGCGCAACTGACCGGCATTGTTTATGAAAAGCGCCCGGCCTTTTTCTATCCGGACCGCTGGATAAAGCTGAAACCGCCCCGCGC
>JAGNSY010000209.1 GCA_017987825.1 Sphingorhabdus sp.
AGACAGGCGGAGCGTCTTTGCCGTGCTTTCCGCCCGCGTCGGTTCGATTTCGGACAATCGTTTGGGCGGCTGGCATGCCTATCGGGCCTCGAAGGCAGCACTCAACATGACTGTGCGCAATTTTGCGTTTGAAATGGCGCGCACCCATCCGCAGGCGATCATCGTCGCACTGCACCCCGGAACCGTCGACACAGCCTTGTCGCAACCCTTCCAGCGCGGTGTCGCACCTGAAAAGCTGTTTACCGCCGACTATGCCGCTGAACGGATGTTGCAGGTGCTCGGTGAACTGACGCCCGAAGAAAGCGGGCACTTGTTCGCCTGGGACGGGGCAAGGATCCCTTTTTAAAATGTTGCAGGTCGTCTGGTTCAAACGCGATTTGCGGCTGGAGGATCATGCGGCGCTGTGTGCGGCCGCAATCCGCGATCGTATCTTGCCGCTGGTGATCGTCGAACCAGACTATTGGCAGCAACCCGATGTTTCGGCGCGGCAATGGAATTTCTGGCGCGCTTGCATCAGCGATTTAAGCGACAGCATCGCGGCCAAAGGCGGGCAGTTGCGCATTCGCGTCGGCGACGCGGTCGAGACGCTGGCGGCGATCAAAGCAGCACACGGCCCCTTTGTGCTGCGCGCGCATGAGGAAACGGGCAATGCCTGGACATTCGAGCGCGACAAGGCGGTGCGCCGCTGGTGCAAGGCGGAAGGAATCGCGTTCGAGGAAAGCCGCCAGTTCGGCGTATGGCGCGGGCGCCGTGTCAACCGTGATCGCTGGGCGCAGGCATGGGACCGGATGATGGCGATGCCGGCACAGCCCACTCCGCCTTTGTTGATGTGGGAGCGGAGCGAGAGCGATAGCCTGCCCCATGCAGCCGAATTGGGTCTGGCTGACGATGGCTTGCAAATAGCTCCGCAAGCAGGCCGCGCCGAAGCCTTGGCCACGCTGCACAGCTTCCTCCACGAACGTGGAGAGCATTATACGCGCGAAATGTCGTCGCCGTTGAGTGGGGAAACCGCCTGCTCGCGGCTGTCATGGCATCTGGCCTATGGTTCGCTATCGATGCGGGAAACCCTGCAAGCGGCGCAATCGCGCTATCGCGAACTACCTTTGTCCGAAAAGGCCTGGCGGCAATCGTTGCGCAGCTTTATCGCGCGGTTGCACTGGCATTGCCATTTCATCCAGAAACTGGAGAGCGAGCCAGAGGCCGAATATCGCCCGATGGCGCGCATTTATGACGGGCTGCGTCCGCGACCGGCTGATATGGCCAAGCTCGCGGCATGGAGCGAAGGCCGCACCGGCTATCCCTTTATAGACGCGGCGATGCGCTATCTGAACGCCACCGGCTGGATCAACTTCCGGATGCGCGCGATGCTGATGAGTTTTGCCAGCTACGATCTGTGGCTGCCGTGGCAGGAAAGCGGCCTCGCGCTCGCGCGCAAATTCATCGATTACGAACCCGGCATCCACTGGCCGCAATGCCAGATGCAAGCGGGGGAGACGGGTATCAACACGATCCGCATCTATTCGCCGGTGAAGCAAGGCTATGATCAGGATCCGCAAGGCGTCTTCATCCGTCGCTGGGTCCCAGAACTGGCAAATGTGCCTGACGCATGGCTGCACGAACCGTGGAAGCTGGGCGATGCCGAGCGCGCACAACTCTGCCCCGATTATCCCGATCGCATTGTCGACCATGCGGCTGCGGCCAAGGCGGCCAAGGACGCGATCTATGCGCTGCGCCGCAAACCCGAAGCGCGCGCCGAGGCCAAAGCAGTGGTCCAGAAACATGGCAGCCGCGAACGCACCGCCGACTGGAAACACGAAGGCGCCAAGGCCGATCAGTTAAAGCTGGCGCTCTGACCCATGCCAAAAATGCGCAAGAAATCTGACCTGCCGACCAAGAACTGCGCAGCCTGCGGCCTGCCCTTTACCTGGCGCAAGAAATGGGCGCGCGACTGGGACAATGTCCGCTATTGCTCCGACCGCTGCCGGTCAGGAAAGGCGCGACAGGAAAGTGGCAGCGTCTGAGGCTATCTCGGCTTTGCGGTCTTCACTGAACCGGTCATAACTCCGCACCATCTGGCCCATGCGCGGATTGCCCCTCAGCCGGTCGGGATGGCGCGCGATAAAATCCCAATAGAGATAGTTGAACGGGCAGGCCTTGGGCCCGGCCTTCGCCTTCACATCATAGGCGCAGCCGCGGCAATAGTCGGACATACGGTCGATATAGGCCCCGCTCGCCACATAGGGTTTGGAGGCGAGCAGACCTCCATCGGCAAACTGGCTCATCCCCACCGTATTCGGGGCCTCGACCCATTCATAGGCATCCGCATAAACCGCGAGATACCATTCATGCAGTTCGTGCGGATCGACGCCCGCGAGCAGGGCAAAATTGCCGGTGACCATCAGCCGCTGGATGTGATGCGCATAGGCCTCATCCCGCGTCTGTTCGATGCACGCCTTTATGCAGGCCAATTTGGTATCGGCGCTCCAATAAAAATCGGGGAGCGGCCGGGTGGCACCCAGCGCATTGCGGCGCACATAATCCGGCCCTTCGCGCCAATAGATGCCGCGCACATATTCACGCCAGCCGATGATCTGGCGGATGAAACCCTCTGCCGCATTCAGCGGGGCGCGACCCGTGCGATATTCGGCCTCAACCGCGCGACACATCACCAGCGGATCGAGCAAGCCGCAATTGAGGTAGAGCGAAACCACCGCGTGATAGAGGAACTTCTCCCCCGCCAGCATCGCATCCTGATAGTCGCCGAAACGCGGTAGCGCGGTTTTCAGGAAATGAGCGAATGCCGCCTCTGCATCGGCACGGGTGGTGGCAAACCAGAAGGGTTCGAGTGTGCCGAAATGTTCGGCAAATCGAGCGCCTACAAGGTCAAGAACATCACGCGTAATCGCATCGGGGGCAAAGCACAGCGGCTGTGGCATCAACAGGTCGCGTGCTGCTGCCTTGCGGTTGTCATGGTCGAAATTCCACTGCCCGCCCGCCGGTTCGCTACCGTCCATCAGCAGCCCGGTCTTGCGTCGCATCTCGCGATAGAAATATTCCATGCGCAGCGCCTTGCGGCCTTCGGCCCAGCTGTCAAATTCCGCATGGCTGGCGATGAAGCGGTCGTCGGGCAGGATTTCGAGATCAATGGCACTATCAAGCGCCTGCAAATCCTGCAGCACGCGCCATTCGCCCGGTTCGGTCACGCGGACATGCGTGGTCCCATGCCGTTCGGCAGCACGCAGCACTTCGCCCGCCAAGCTGCCGCTGTTATCCGCGTCATCGAGCCGGACAT
>JAGNSY010000050.1 GCA_017987825.1 Sphingorhabdus sp.
GCCGCAAGGGAACAGTCGATTGCATTTCGCAATGCAATTTATTGCTTTGCCCTATGTGCGGCCAGCAAGGGCGGATCGTGCGGGCCTTCATTGGCGGAAGATCGTGCCATAAGGCCAATTTCTTCGCGCAGCATCGCCACCCGTGTCTGCCAGCGATAATGGGTTGGCGCGCTGAAAATGCCGAGGCCGGTGGCCTTGCCATAGCGTTGCCAGAATGTAATCGCCGCTTCGGGATCATAACCGGCATTGGCCATCAGCCATACCGAAAGCCGGTCGGCCTCTGCCTCGGTCGCCTTGATGACTTTGGTTTTGCCGCGCTTTGTTGCCTCGATAAGCGGACGGTGATCGAGCAGGTTGTGCGCCATTTCATGCGCAACGACCGCCGCCAACTCGTCATCGTCGAGCACATAGTCGATCAGCCCGCTGGTCACCCGCACCCGCACGCCATCGGCACCGGCATCACGCTTTGCGCGCGCATCAACCCAGAAATCGGAGGCGCAGATGACGGGCGAATCAAGCAGAAAATCGCGGCGGCCATTTGGAGTGTCGATCTGGAACGGGATAGGCCTGTCTTCGGAAAGTCGGGTTGCAAATTCGTCGCGCAGCCCGTCAATCCGCTCTGACGAGGGTTGGTGGCGTTTCGGCGCTGGACCATACCAGACGACGCTACCATCGGCGCCAAACAGCCCGTCTCCGGGCGTGAGTCCGGCGCGTTGCGCAGGCCCACCTTCAACCACCGCGGCGATGCTGATTGGCTGGCGAAAAGTGAAAACTCTGCGAGCCAGCCCAAGATCGAGATATTGGCGTTCGTCGTGCAACACCCAGCCGGGGTTGCGCCATTTGTTCCGGCAAAAATCCGCGCTGCCTTTGGCCAGATGATAGCCGACCGTCGCGAGCCGCAAGTCCTTTGCAATCAGGTCCTGATAGGCGACAACGACCGGGTCTTTGGGTTCCTCGTCCTGCGTTGCGGCAACCGCACCGAAAAGCGCAATAACGGCAAAGAACAAAGCGAGCAGTTTCATGCCGCAGCCCGCCGCAGCCGATCGTTGATGGCAACGCCGATGCCTTGGTCGGGGATGGGGGCGATAGCAATGGCCTTCTTGTCGCTCGCATCGGCTGTGTGCAGCGCGTCGAACAGCCGTGCAGCCGCTTCGGCCATATCCCCGTCGACCGACAAATTGTCATCCCCGGCAACGCCACCAAAGCCGATATGCCATTCATCGGCAAGCGCATTGCTGGCATTCAGCCGCACCGGCTTCGATGGCGCATAATGGCTGGCCAACTGGCCCGGCGCCTCGATTTTGGCTTCCGTCACAGGCAAGGGCGGTTCGCCGAGCAGATGTGCAATCTCGTCCGCAGTAACTGGGCCGGGGCGCAACAATTGCCAGCCAAAGTCGCGCACCGCGACGATGGTCGATTCCAGCCCCGCCGCGCAGGGCCCTGCATCGAGCACCAGCGGCATCGCATCGCCAAAGCTGCGCTCGACATGTTTGGCGCGGGTCGGGCTGACGCCCCCGCTGCGATTGGCCGAGGGTGCCGCCAGAAACAAACCGCTCTGCTTGAGCACCGCCTGCATCACCGGATGCGCGGGGCAGCGGAGCGCGATGGTCGGCAAGCCAGCAGTGACTGCTTTGGCCACCGGTGCATCAGGCCGTAGCGGCAATACCAAGGTCAACGGCCCCGGCCAGAAGCGGAAGGCGAGCATCGATGCCCGGTCGTCAAACTGCGCCAGCCGTTCGGCCGCGGCATGATCGGGCACGTGCACAATAAGCGGATTGAAATCGGGCCGACCCTTGGTGCGATAGATTTGGGCCACCGCTTCGGCGTTCGAAGCATCTGCGGCCAGCCCATATACCGTCTCGGTCGGAATCGCGACAACATCGCCCACAAGCAGCCGTTCCACCGCCTCCGCAATCGCAGCGGAGTCGGCCTTCGCTATCCGGCGATGTCCTAGGGGATTTGAGCCTGTCATCATACCGCGCTATAGGCCGTGAAACCCGCAAGCAACAGGCCTCAAAATGACATTCACCGCACCGGTTACCGAACAGCTTTTCGTCCTGAAGCATATCACAGGAATTGACGAACTCGCCGCGCATCCACGCTTTGCCGATGCAAGCCCCGATATGGTCGAGGCAATTGTCGGCGGAATCGGTGAATTTGCCGCTGCGGAATTCTATCCGTTGCGCCGGATTGGTGACACGGTGGGTGCGCGGCTGGTCGACGGGCAGGTCGTCATGCCCGAAGGTTTTGTCGAAGCTTACAAGGCTTATGTCGCCAACGGCTGGGGGTCGATCAACGCTCCTGCGGACTTTGGCGGGCAAGGCCTGCCCTTCAGCCTCGCAACCGTTGCGCTCGATTCGCTGGGCGCAGCGAACATGGCCTTTGCGCTTTGCCCGATCTTGTCGGTGGGCTCGATCGAAGCGATCAACCATCATGGTTCGGATGCGCAAAAGGCGATGTATTTGCCCAAGCTGTCGACCGGCGAATGGACCGGAACGATGAACCTGACCGAACCGCAGGCAGGATCCGACGTCGGCGCGCTCAAATCGACCGCGACCCCGCGCGGTGATGGCACCTACCAGATCAGGGGCACCAAGATTTTCATCAGCTTTGGCGACCATGACATGGCGGGCAATATCGTCCACCTCGTCCTCGCCCGCACCCCCGATGCACCGGCCGGCACCAAGGGCATATCGCTGTTCCTCGTCCCAAAATATCGGGTCAATGCCGATGGTTCGCTCGGCGAACGCAATGATGTGAAGGTGGTGTCGATCGAACATAAAATGGGCATCAACGCGTCTCCGACCTGCGTTCTGGCCTTTGGCGAGGAAGGCGATTGCATCGGCGAGTTGATCGGCCCCGAATTTGGCGGCATGCGCGCGATGTTCACGATGATGAACAATGCCCGCCTCAATGTCGGCCTTGAGGGCGTACAGATCGCAGAAGCCGCGACGCAAAAGGCCGTCGCCTTTGCCCACGATCGCGTCCAGTCGGCCCGCGCAGGTGGCGCCAGCCGCGATTCGGTTGCGATTGTCGAGCATCCCGATGTCCGCCGCATGCTGATGCGGATGAAGGCGGGCACACAGGCGATACGTGCGCTGCTTTACTGCGCGTCTGGTTTTGTCGACCGCGCAGCTCTCGGCATAGAAGGCGCGCAGGAAATGGTCGATCTGCTGACGCCGCTCGCCAAAACCTATGGCACCGATATGGGCAGCGAGATCGCCTCACTCGGCATCCAGGTGCATGGCGGCATGGGCTTTATCGAGGAAACCGGCGCAGCGCAGCTTTACCGCGATATCCGCATCGCCGCGATTTATGAAGGCACCAATGGCATTCAGGCAGCCGATCTGGTTGGGCGCAAACTAGGCATGCGCGGTGGCGATGCCGTGCGCGAGCATCTGTCACATATCGGGCAAGAGGCGGGCGAACATGCTGCGCTCAAGGCACTTGCGGGCGCCTGCACAGAGGTAGCCGAATGGATGATCGGCAGCGCTTCGACCGATGACAAGCTGGCTGGCAGCTATCCCTTCACCACGATGATGGCGGTCGCGACCTGCGGCAGCCTGATGGCGAAGCAATTGCGCGTGGCCGAGGCCGAGGGTGGCGATACGCTATTCCTCAAGGCCAAGATCGCCAGCTGTCGCTATTATCTCGATGTGATGGTGCCCGAGGCGCTGTCGCTCAAAGGCAGCGCGATGGCAGGGGCGGACTTGCTCTATGCATTGGATGCCGAAGGGCTGGCCGCTTGAGCGAAGACCTGCTCCGCCGCATCGCCGATGCGCTGGAACGGCTTGCGCCGCCGAGGGGCGAACCGGCAGATCTTTCTGCCCACCCCGCCTACCATTGGGACGGCCGAACGCTTGCCGCCGTCACCACTTTCGTCCCACTTCCCGCCAGCCTGATCGTCGGCGTCGACCGGCAGAAAGACGCGATCGTCGAGAACAGCCGACGACATGCGCAAGGCCATGCCGCACATGATGTGCTGCTATGGGGCGCGCGCGGGATGGGGAAATCGGCCTTGGTAAAATCGGTGACCGGCGCTTTGCAGGAACAGAGCTTGCCTCTCGCATTGGTCGAAACCACGGCGGACCAACTGGCCAACCTGCCGCATCTGTTCGCATTGCTCGGCAAATCCGAGCGCCGTTTCGTCTTGTTCATCGACGATATGGCGTTCGAAGGTGACGATGCCGGTCCACGCCGGTTGCGATCAATGCTTGAGGGCGGATCGGAGGCGCGTCCCGCCAATGTCCGGCTCTATGTCACTTCGAACCGGCGTAATATCGTCGAGCGGCGGCAGGATGACGAAGATGCCGCTGTAAACGCCCGCGACGTCGCCGACGACCGGCTCGCGCTCGCTGACCGTTTCGGGCTCAAGCTGGGCTTTCAATATCCCGATCAGCCAGCTTTCCTGGAAATGGTCGCCGCTTACGCCGTGCATTTCGGGCTCGACTGGGAAGAGGCCGATGCCCTCGCCTTTGCTCACCAGCGCGGTGGTCGATCGGGCCGTGTGGCGTGGCATTACGCGGTGGAACTGGCCGGACGCGAAGGCCGCAGCCTTTAGAGCGCCTTTTCGTATATCCGGTAGATCTTGTTCACCTTGCCGCCGACGGCCTCGCCCACCGATACCATCGGCCCGTTCGACGACAGCACCCAGCCGAAATCGCCACGCGTCGCGCCAAATTTGGTGATCGCATCGCGACGGATATATTCGATCAGCATGAAGGCCAGCTGACCGGCCATGCGCGTTCCCTGAAGCTTTTTAACTACGCCCATCAGCGGCACGCGCATCGTCGTCACCTGCGGCGTGCCGACATTCAGCCACGAGAGCAGCCTCGCCCAGTTGAACGGCCATAACGACCCGCCATATTTGACCAATTGCTCGTTCAGATCGGGCACCGTCATCATGAAAGCCACCGGCTCACCATCGATTTCGGCGATGCGGATCAGGTCTTCAAAGACGATGGGTTTCAGCTTTTTCCCGGCATAGGCGACTTCCGCAGGCGTGAAGGGGACGAAGCCCCAATTGTCGCTCCACGCATCATTGAGGATCGACAGGATCAGCGCCGCTTCCTCGTCAAACTTGCGCTTGTTGACACGGCGGATCTGGATCTTGCCGCTTTTTTCTCCCATCGCAACGATGCGCCGGGTCAATTCGGGGAAATCTTCGACGATTGGCAGCGCGTACGTGTAGAGATCCTCGACCTTTTGATACCCTGCAGCTTCGATCCAGCCCTGATAGGCTGCGCTGTTGAATCCCATCATCACCGTCGGCGGATGGTCATGCCCTTCGATCAGCAAACCCGGCTCATCCCACATCGCGAAACTGACGGGACCGAGCATTTTGGTCATGCCCTTGGCGCGCAGCCATTTTTCGGCTTCGGCGAGCAGGGCGTTGCCAATCTCCGCGCTCTCCGCCTCGTAAAATCCCCAAAAGCCGGTGCCGGGGCCCATACCCTGCTCGACAGGCTGTTTGAGCGCGAGATGGTCGATGTGCGCCGAAATCCGGCCGACCACCTGCCCTGCCCGACGCGCGAGAAAAAGCTGCGCTTCGGCATGTTCGAACCAGGGGTTCTTAGAAGGCGTGAGGAGGCCATATACCTCATCCTTCAACGGCGGCACCCAGTTCGGGTCGCTCGCGTAAAGGCGGAAAGGCAGGTCGACAAACTCCGCCAGCGCCTGCTTCCCGTTCACCGGCGTAACGCGCACTTCGCCTGCCTGCATGCTCTCCAACCTCCTAGTCACTGTTACAGCATCTTATGCGGACCTGTGTGACGCTCGACAACGGTTTACAAGCGCAATCGAGCTGCCAATTTGCCAAGACCGGCCTTGTCATCTCGAACAAGCCCCAGTTTCAAGATCAACCACAAAGTGGGGAAGAATAGAGCAAGCAAGGTCAAGGCCCGGATACGCTGGCCAAATCCGGCAACCACTTCTCCCGCCACCCAGAGGAGCGCGATACCTGCAAGGCTGGCGAGCAGCGCGCGCCAGAAACCAAAGCCGAACGGCGACAGGCGATCACTCCACCAAAGCTCGAAAATCGCCAGCAAGGCCGTGACAATGATAGCAGCCGTCACCGATACCGCCATACCTACCGCCTGTGCCAAAGGAACGAGCCATGCCGCGAGGCCCAGCCACAGCGCCAAGCCCAATATGCTATTGATCAAGGGCAATGCACGATGTCCTGTCATCTCGACAATCGGCGTCGCGGGCCCGAGCGCAGCTTCAACCGACCGGCCGAGCAGCAGGATAAGGACAACCGGCAACGCCGCCTCTGCGCCAGGTGCAAAAGCGGTTAGAACATCTGCTGCAACCAGCATCATGAAACCGGCTATCGGCAATGCAAACAATACGGAGATATGGGTTGAAAAGCTGAATAGCGGTCCGATCTCCCTCCTTTTCGTTGCAGCCTGTGCCGATGAAAGCGGGGCCAAGACATAAAGAAACGACAAGCGGACAATCAGCGGGATCGAGGCAATTTTGCGTGCGATTCCAAACAGCCCTGCCGCAGTGGCGCCCGACACGCCAGGCAACATCAAGTTGAGCAATATGGGCGGCAAATCGCTGTAAACGCGGCGCGCAAGCCAAGGCGGCTGTAGTGCTATTCCAGCCTTGATCGCCTCACGCCGCAGCGCCATTGGCACCGGAACATGCAGTAACAAATGCAAGTCGAAAAAGCGGCCCAACAACTGCCACGATAGGATACTCGTCAGCACCAATGATGCGAGATGCCCTAGCAGCAGACCTTCGACACCAAAGCCTGCAAAATAGAACAGCGCTGCAAAAACCAGCCGTGCAACCTGTTCCCAGAAAATGCGCAAACGGATTTCCGGGCCAAATGCGCGCATTGCCCTGGCGGCGCCCGTTGCAATCTCGATGAATATCCACAACGGCAGGCTGAAGGCAAATATCGCGATCGCCCGTGGCAATATCGGTCGGACGGACTCAGGTGCGGAAATGGATTCGGCGATCCAAGGCGCTGCCAGCGCAACGATCACCGCGACAACAAGGCCGGCGCCGGTGCCCGCCAGCAAAGCAAAACGCACAGCCGCGTGCTGCCGTTCCCGATCCCCGGTTGCCGGCACAATACGTTGCAACGCCTTTGCCAGGCCAAGATCGAACAGATCCGTCAGGATATTGATCGCAGCCCACAAAACAACATAGACGCCGTAGCCTGCGAGACCAAACATCCACGTATATGCAGGCTGGGCAATAACCTCAATCAGTGCACCGAGCCGCGCCACTGCCGCCAGCCCTGCACCTTTGGCGACATCCTTGCGATCGATGGTCTGCGCCTGCGCCCCGATCAGCGCCTCTTCTTGCGGCCCGCTCATTCCTCTGTACGGACCAGCACCGTTTCGCCGATCAGCAAGAACAGCAGAAAGGGCGCCCATGCAGCAATAAATGGCGGGTAAGCGCCCAAATTACCCATCGCCAAGGCAAAATTGTCGGCAACGAAATAGGCAAAGCCCAACGCCATGCCGATCACGGCGCGTAGGAACAAAGCGCCGGAACGTGCCAGCCCGAAGGCAGCCACCGCCCCTAGCAAAGGCATCAGCAGCGCCGACAAGGGCCCTGAAATCTTGTGCCACAATATGCCTTCAAGCGTATCGGTTCGCCGCCCGGCTGCCTTCAGATCGTCTATGGCGCGCATCAGCGGCACGAAACCCAGCGCATCGCCATCAACCTTGATTCGGTTGAACCGTTCGGGTTCAATCCCGCGTCCGACAATCAGTTCGGGCAGCTTTTCTTGCTCGGCTTTTGCAACATCGAATATCTCGATATTCTCAAGCTTCCATGCGCCGTCGCTAAGGCTGCCGGATTCTGCCTGAATTACGCGTTTCAGACTGCCTTCATTACGCTGGTAAACGCGAATGCCCTGCAATTTCGTGGCGGTCCCTTTCCCCGAAACCGTTCGCACCTGAACCAGATCGCGCCCCTCGCGCACCCAGACATTGGTGCGAATGCCATCATCCTTGGGCACCGAGCCATATTCAACGTCTTGCCAGACCTTCAGCTTAGCGGTTGCAGGGGCGACCACCGTTTCATTGAAGGCAAAGGACACACCGGCAACCAGCAGGCTTGCCGCCAGCATAGGCGCCAATATCTGGTGCGCCGAAAGGCCCGCCGCCTTCATTGCCACCACTTCGCTGTTCTGGCTGAGCGTCGCAAAGGTGATCAGCGTCGCCAGCAGCACCGAAAAGGGCAGGAAGCGGGCTATGATCTGCGGCGCGCGCATCCCGACATAGCGCCAAAGGGCCGATTCGCTGTTGCCTGCGACCGAGAGGATCTTGCCGCTTTCGCCCAGCAGATCGAGAGTCTGCAGCACGAGCACCAGCATGAGCAATACGGCAAGCGTGCGGACCAAGAACAGCCGCGCCATATACCAGCCGATCTGGCGCGACGGGAAGAATTGCAGCCGCACCGCCTAAGCCTCCTGCACCAGCAGCCGCGACTTGCGGCGACCGAAACGGAACAGTTTCTTGATCGATTTGCCCGCCTTGGCGGCAAACACCTCTAGCGCGCCGATTGGTTGTCCACCCGGCACATGCGCGATCACATGATACATCCAGAAAATCAGCGCGGCAAAGGCAAAGCACGGCACCCAAAGTGCAACAGCGGGCGGAACCTGCCCCATCGCACCGAGCGATTCCGCATATTCGTTCACCTTGTGATAGGTCACCACCATCACGATCGATAAAAACACCCCGAGCGCTGATGTCGATCTTTTGGGGGGTATGGCCAGCGCCAAGGCCAAAAGCGGCAACAAAAACATCATCGCCACCTCAACCAGCCGGAAGTGGAAATTGGACCATGCCGCGTTGCGCTCACTTTTGGGCCGCTCGATGTCGTTGCCGACCTTTACCAGCTCGGTGAGCGTATATTCGCGATCCTTGCCGCCGCGCCCGCGGAATTGCTCGATCTGCGGCAGGTCGATCGGCACGTCATGGTTCGAGAAACTGAGGACACGGGCGCTGCGATAATTGGGGGCATCATGCACCAGCGTGCCGTTGGTCAATCGCAGGATGATCGTATCGGGATCGTCGGTGCGCAGAAATTGGCCCTTTTCGGCGGTAACCGAAATCGACTGGCCCTTCTTATTCTCTGCAAAAACGAACAGGCCCGAGAGATCATTGCCCTGATTGCGGCTTTCTTCGATTCGGACCGTCAGATTGTCACCCAGATTGTTGAACTCGCCTACCTTGATCGAGGCGCCCAAAGCGCCGGAACGCAGATCAAACCGCAGCTCTTCATACAAATAGCGCGACGTTGGCTGAACCCAGCCGACAATGGCAAAATTGGCCAGCGCCAGTACGATTGCAAAAAGATAGGGCACCCTCAGCAGCCGCCAATAGCTCTGCCCGACGGCACGGAAAATATCGATTTCAGAGGTGGTTGCGAGCCTGCGGAAGGCAAGCAATATCCCGAGCATCAGTCCGATCGGAATGCCCAGCGACATATATTCGGGGATCAGATTGGCAAGCATCCGCCAGACAACGCTGACCGGCCCACCTTCGGCAGCAACGAAATCGAACAGCCGCAACATCTTGTCGAGCAGGAGCAACATCGCGGCAATCACAAGCGTGCTGACCAGCGGTAGCGTTACGAGCCGAGCAATATAGCGGTCGGTGGCGGTCAAAAATTTCAACTTATGGTCGCCCTGTCACCCTAATTTGGCCGCAAATCGTTCCGATATACCCGATCAAGATCAGGAGCAATATCGTTGGTCGTAATATGATCAACGCAAATGGTACGGAGTAGTTACAGCAATGGCACGTTTCATTGCCGCTTTCGCTGCCGCCGCGCTCGCTATGACGGGCACGGCCTCGGCCGGAAGCGTGATTTCAAACGATATGAGCCGCTGCAGCGCCGGTCAGGGCCCTGCGGTTAAAGTTGTCGTAAATGGCGTAAAAGCGTCAGCAGGCAGGATAAGGGTTCAAAACTATCCTGCGACCAAAGCTGCCTGGCTCAACAAATCACAATGGCTGCACCGCATAGAGTCGTCAGCCCGCGTAGGTGCGATGAGCTTTTGCATTCCTTTGGCGTCCGCCGGCAATTATGCCATCGCCGTACGGCACGACAAAAATGGCAACGGCAAGACCGACATCTCGTCCGACGGTGGCGGCTTCTCCAACAACCCGTCGATCAATATACTCAATCTGGGCAAGCCCTCGGTCGGGAAAGTCAGCTTTTATGCGGGTTCCGGCGTAACGACGGTAACGATCAACATGAAATATATGTGAGGTTTCAGGGGGTAATTTGGCTCTAGTCGCGCTTCTTTCCAATCCGCACTCGACCGGCAACAAGAGCCTGTTGCCGCAGGTGCGGAGCTTTTGCGCGAAGAACCCGGACATCTTCCATTATGAAGTTGAAGAGGTCGGCCAGATTGCTCGCGCGCTCGAAATGATAGCGCGCGTCAAGCCCAAGGTGCTCGTCGTCAATGGCGGCGATGGCACCGTTCAGGCAGCGTTGACCGAGCTCTATCATGGCGGCCATTTCAAAGGCACGCCTCCTCCCGTGGCGGTTCTGCCCAATGGCAAGACCAACCTGATTGCGCTCGATCTGGGCGCAAGCGGGGATGCGCTGCAGGCGCTGGCCGACATATTGGAACTGGCGAAGGGCGACCTGTCGGGCCATGTCGTCGCCCGTGAACTGATCGCGCTGTCCGAAGGCACCGACAATGTCCGCCCTGTGATCGGCATGTTCCTCGGTGGGGCCTATTTGGCGGAAACGATTCTCTATTGCCGCAACAAGATCTATCCGCTCGGCCTGCCCAACGGGATCAGCCATGTTATTGCCGCAATTGCCGCCATTTTCACGGTGCTGTTCGGCCTGAAAGCAGATTTCCTTCCGCGTCGCACCGAATCGATCCGGATTTCGCTGATCCGCGACGGTGAACTGAAAGGGCGCTTCTCGGTGCTGATCGTCACCACTCTCGAAAAGCTGTTGCTCGGCGGGCGCGTGCGTACTGAAGGCAGCGGGCATCTGAAGCTGATGGCGGTCGACCAAGGGCCCTGGGTGTTGTTGCGGATGATAGGCGCATCGTTACTCGGCCTGTTGGGCAAAAGGCGTATGGACGGCATCCATATCAGCAATGGCGATATCATCCAGATCGACGGCGGACGCAGCAATGTGATCCTCGATGGCGAAGTGTTCGAGGCAGGTAGCGACCGACCGATCGTGCTGCGCTCAACCCCACCCGTGCCCTTCCTCAAGCTTGCTGCCTGAGGCAATCGCATAACCGGCAAAAAGCCGCTAAGGCCGTCGCATGTCCTCGCTTACACAGCTTGTTGCAGATGAACTGGCACAGCCGGTCGACCCGCGCGTGCGCGATATGGCCGAGGCGCTGGCCGCGAAATATCCCAGCGCTTCGCAAGCCGTGCTGTTTTACGGAAGCTGCCTGCGCGAAAGCCAGCTCGAAGGGCTGATGCTCGATTTCTATCTCATCGTTTCTAGCTATGAAGCGGCATATGGCAAAGGCTGGCTGGCGCGGGCAAATAGACTGATCCCGCCCAATGTCTTCCCATTTGAGCATCAAGGCCTAATGGCCAAATATGCGGTGCTGAGCGAAGCCGATTTTCACCGGCTGAACGGCCCTGAAACGCGCAATGTCTCGGTCTGGGCTCGCTTTTCGCAACCAGCGCGGCTGGTGTGGAGTGCGGACAAAGACGCAATGACGAAAGCGATCGAAGCCGTTTCGCGCGCCGCACCAACTCTGCTGGCCGCCGCCGGATCAATCGATGGCGAGGCCCCGCTCGATTGGTGGCGACGCGCTTTTGCGCTCACCTACTCGGTCGAACTGCGCGCTGAACGCAAAAGTCGCTCCAGCTCGGTGGTCGATGCAGACCCGGCCCGCTACGAGCGGTTTAGCATTCCAGCAATGGCTGCGATCCCTGTAGGGGCCAAGGCTGGCGGCTGGGCGCGCCGCCGAGTTGAAGGCAAATTGCTGTCTATCACCCGGCTCGCCAAGGCCGCCTTCACCTATTCGGGCGGGATCGATTATCTGGCCTGGAAGATAAACCGCCATGCGGGAACGCAGATCGAGATAAAGCCTTGGCAGCGCAAATGGCCGCTGCTGGCGGCGTTCGTGCTGGTTCCCAAATTGCTCACCAAAGGCGCGGTGCGCTAGCTGCGGAAAACGACAGTCTTGCTGCCATTGAGCAGCACGCGGTCATCCAGATGGTCGCGCACGGCGGCGGCGAGCACGCGGCTCTCTATGTCGCGGCCCTT
>JAGNSY010000210.1 GCA_017987825.1 Sphingorhabdus sp.
GTCGCGCGCGGGGGCGGTTCAATCGAGGATTTGTGGGCGTTCAATGAGGAAGCGGTGGTTCGTGCGGTCGCCGAATGTTCGATCCCGGTCATTTCGGCGGTCGGGCACGAGACGGATACGACCTTGTGCGATTTCGCCGCCGACCTGCGCGCACCGACGCCGACTGCTGCAGCTGAAATGGCGGTGCCGGTGCGGCTCGATCTTGCCCAGCAACTGGCGCAGAACGCAATGCGGCTTACCGGCGGGCTCCGCCGTTTTGTCGATCGCGCGCGCGAACGTCTGACCGCACAACTCAGACTTCTTCCCAAAGCGACGGACATTGTCGGCGCGCGCCAGCAAAAGGCCGACGAATTGGGGGATAGGCTGCGCAGGGGGCTGGAGAAAAGGTCAGACCTGTCGCGGGTCGCTTTTGCCGGAGTCAGCAGCCGTTTGTCGCCCGCTATGCTAAGGCGTCGCGTCGCGATGTCGGAAGAGCGGTTGCAAGCACTCCGGCTGCCGACGGCGCTGATCGAGCGCCAATTGGCGGAGCGCAAATCCAGGCTGATGGGGCTCGACCGGTTGCTCAACTCGCTCCATCCAGAATCACCGCTAGCACGCGGCTTCGCTCGTGTGACAACACCGGATGGCAAGTCGACCATCGTCAGCAGCGCGCAGGCCGTGGCGGCAGGCGCGGTGCGCCTCAACTTCGCCGATGGCGGCGTAGAGGCGTTGGTGCAGGGCAGCAAAGCACCGACGCAAAAGGTCAGGCCGTCATCGGGAGGCGGACCCGCCACCACCCAGCAGGATCTGTTCGGCGAAGGCTGATTCCGATCAGCTGGTGCTGGTTGACGAGCCCGGGAAGTGGCTGTGCACGGTTTTGTCCCAGCTTAAGGCCGCGCCGAAAATATGGCGGAGGTAGGCCATTACTGCCCGCCTTGCGGCCATGATCGCAATGATATTGGCGATCAGCGTTCGTGGCACCGAAATCAACGCCTCACCCTTGCCGTGAACGCGCGCGACAAAGCAGGCGCGTACCGCTAGCCGCCAGATCAACAAAGCCGCGTTGATTGCCAAAACCACCAACAGGAAATCACTGAGAGGTTTTGGTTGATGGTATCCGGCGAGATGGCCGAGGATCAAAACAGCCGTCAAAAAAATGCACGCATAAGCAGCTGTCAACACGATCGCCGCAAAAACCGCCTTGCGGTCGCGCAACCGCATCCAGAATTCGATGAACCCGCCTTGCCAGCCCAGCCTGTCCCAGCCGGCTAGCGCGATACCGGTCATCCAGCGCGCCTTTTGCCGAACGGCGGTGCTCAAGTGGTCCGGGAAGCAGGCGCGGGTTCCCACCAATTGGCCCGACGCATCCTGGATGCGCGCAAAAATGGTCCGATTGCCCTCGCCGGCAACGCCCAGCCCCAGCTCATAATCTTCGGTCAGCGACGATTGGTCAAAGGGCAGGCCGCCATTCGCCAGCGCGATCCGCCCAAGATGCGTCCGCGATATCGCACAACCGACACCTGCCAACGGGATCGCCGCACCGACTGCCTCGCGCACGACCAGCGCCTTGCCATGCGCCTCTGCAAATTCGTCGCAATAATGCCCGCTGATCCAGCGCGAGCCGGGAACCCGCACCGGAATGACCGGCAATTGGACGGCTGTCGCCCGTTCGATCAGATAATCGAACACGCGCAGTTCGTCGGGATGGACCATATCTTCGGCGTCGTGAAGTACGATTGCCTTGGCCTTGATCCCTGCGGCCAGTTCGTCACGCGTTAACGCTCGCCATAATCTGTTCAGGCAATCCGCTTTCGACGTCGGACCATCGCTGTCGCATAGAACAAGGCGGGCATTCCCAAATTGCCGACACCCGACCATTATAGCGGCTACGCCTGCCTGATCATTGGGATAGCAGCCGACATAGATGCGGTAATCGGTCGCGCTGCCTGCCCAGGCATTATGGCAACCTGCCAGCATCGTAGTGATAACTTCTGCCTCGCGCCATGTCGGGATGAAGATCGCGATCAACCCTGCCTCTTGCGGAACGGGCAGTTCGCTGGCGCGCATCGGCGGCGCAATGCGATAGCGCGCCAGCCACCGTCCAGACCGGTGCAAAAGCCACAAGGCATCAATCACCAGATCATCAAGCGCGCCGACAAGAAACCAGATCGCGCTGAACAGCAGCAACTCATGCTGCCAATTCTCCAGCGTCAACCAGATTGAGGAATAAGCCAATGGCGATATCATCGAACCTGCGGTCCAAGCTCAGCTGGCCGGTCAGGATCGACCGGGATGGTCCAGCGGGTTGCAGACGTTTCAGGGTTCCACTGGTGTTCGCGCGCGGTCCAAAGCGATGCCGATCACCATTGCGAGCATCACCGGCAATGACCAGAATGCCCCAAATCCATAATATAGCATCTGCTGGACACCTTCACTGAAGAAGATGGCGAGATGCGAAGTTACGGAAATCAGATGGAAAGCGGTGGCCCAAATGGGCCAGAAGCTTTGGCTGCGAAGGGCCAGCCAGTAAAAACCCAGAAGAAGGAATAGGTCGATGGCCATGACGGGAATATGGGTTTGCGCCCAGCTTCCAAACTCACCAGCTACCGCTGAAGCGACGCTTGCTGCCATGATCATCGCAGCGCCTGTGCGACCCGTTTTGCCTCCCGCAATCGCGGCGAAACCGCAACATAAGGCAGCAAAAACCCAGAACAGGCTGATGATCAGAGCGTCGGGGAGAGAAGTAGTTGGCATGTCCTGTCAAGACCATCGACCGTGGCAATATGCAAGTCGGGGTGGTGGCTTCGACCTGCATATTGCCGACCTTTGCCGGAATATCAGGAACGCATCCGGCAGATCGCGGCTCTGGTTTGCCGCTGGTGCCAGGTTCAGGGGTGAGAGGTTCAGCCGAATGTCCGGAAGAGACCGGATACCAGGATTGTCAATGCAATCACCGATGCAACAGCCAGAACCGCGACCTGCAGGATGCGCAAAGTTCGCGATGTGCTATCTAGGTCATTTCGCTTCCCTCCTACCGGGGGAAGGACCAGCAACTGCCGCATTAGGTGGCTGAAACTGCTGCCTTCCGATCCGGCAGTCAGGATGGCGCTTTGATCGTTTTGGACAAGCTGTTGCGGTTGCCTAGGCAATTTCTGCCCAAGCTCGAGGTCGGCGAGTGCGCGCGCCGCTGCCCCGCGATTTGTCGCGCCCAGGCTTTGTACGGCGGCGGTGACATGGTTGTCGACGGTCGATGGAGAGAGGTCGAGCAAACGCCCGATTTCTTTGGACGTAAA
>JAGNSY010000211.1 GCA_017987825.1 Sphingorhabdus sp.
TAACGCCTACGTTCCCGGCGACAACCGGCAAGCCATCGATTTGGCCATGCAAAATGCTTATAAATATGCGACGCAGTTGAAAACTGAAAATCCCTGAAGACTGATCAGTTTAGGATTTTCAGCCCGAAATGTTTGAACGCAAGAATCGGGACGCGGGCCTTAGATCCTGTGGCTAATAGCGAAATCCACATCAAAGATGAGGATAAAGCCATGACCTATAAAATTACCGGACTCTCGCCCGCCGCCCATGCGCATCTGTTTGCGATGAGCGATGCCGAACTTGCCGCGATCAATGCCCGGCGCGTGACGGCGGCTGCCAGCAAAGGGTTCCCCTGCCGCGTGTCACTGGAGGATGCGAGTGAAGGCGAGAGCTTGATCCTCTTCCACCATGTCAGCCATGATGTCGCGACGCCCCATCGCTCGGCTTATGCGGTTTATATCCGCGAAGCCGCGCAGCAGGCTGCCGTTTATGTCGACCAAACTCCTCCGGTGTTTGAAGGCCGCCCGATTGCGCTGCGTGGCTTTGATGCGGAGGGAAATCTGCGCAATGCGGCCCTCGCACTACCCGGTCAGGCCGATGCGCGCATTCGCGAACTTTTCGATGCGAGCGAGATCGCCTATATCCATGCCCATAACGCTGCGCATGGATGCTTCTCCGCGGCGATAGAACGGAACTGAGATGATTGACGCCGATACCGCATGGGCCGCTGTATTGCGCCGCGACCGCGGCTTTGACGGGCGCTTTGTCACCGGCGTGCTGACAACCGGAATCTATTGCCGCCCCAGCTGCGCGGCCCGCCATCCATCGCGCACCAATGTGCGTTTTTTCGCCGATGGAACGGCGGCACAGGCAACCGGATTGCGCGCGTGCAAAAGATGCCTGCCCGATGATGCCGGGCGCGACGAGGTGGCGATGGCGAAGGCGCTCGATCTGTTGCGTTCGGATGAGCCTCCGGCGCTTGACGAACTGGCGGCGGCGGTCGGTTATGCGCCGCACCATTTCCTCCGGCTGTTCAAGCGTGCGACCGGGGTGACACCTGCCGCCTTCGCTCGCGCCGAACGCGCCAAAAGGGCGACTTCGGCTTTGGCGACAGAAGCACGCGTGACCGATGCGATTTACGAGGCTGGCTATTCAGGCCCAAGCCGTTTTTACGAAGACACGAAAGGACGTTTGGGGATGACGCCGAGCGCATGGAGGAATGGCGGGGCGGGGGCGATCATCCGCTGGGCGGTGGTGCCCACCTCGCTTGGCCAAATGCTTGTTGCTGCAACCGAAAAAGGGATTTGCCGCCTCTCCTTCGACGAAACCGAAGAGGCGCTTGCAGATCGTTTCCCCAAGGCACAGATTCTGCCAGCTGATGCGACAACACAGGCATTGATCGAGGGCGCTGTGCAAGCGGTCGAAAATCCGTCGCGCATGCCCGACTTGCCGCTCGATGTAGCGGGTACGGCATTTCAGGAGGCGGTGTGGCAGGAGCTGCGCCGGATCCCGATTGGCGAGACGCGGACTTATGCGGACATCGCGGCAGCAGTCGGTAAACCCAAGGCGGTGCGTGCGGCGGGCTCGGCCAATGGCGCGAACAATGTCGCGGTGCTGATACCGTGCCACCGCGTTGTCCGCACCGACGGCACGCTCGGCGGCTATGCCTATGGGTTGGAGCGCAAGCGGATATTGTTAGAAAAGGAAGCGATATGACCAGCAAGATCGAAACATTTGCGCGGCTTCACATCCCGGGCAATCCGTTGATCCTGTTCAACATCTGGGACGCGGGCAGCGCAAAGGCGGTTGCTGAAGCTGGCGCGCTGGCAATCGCCACCGGCAGCTATGGCGTCGCCGAAGCGCAGGGCTTCAAGGATGGCGAGGCGTTCACGCTGGACCTTGCCTTGACCAATCTTGAACGCATCGTGGGCGTGACCGACTTGCCAGTCACGCTCGATATGGAATCGGGTTATGGCGCGACCGCCGAGGACGTCGGGCGGTCGGTGGCTGCGGCGCGTGCGGCGGGTGCGGTTGGCATCAACCTCGAAGACCGCATGCCGGGGATGGCCGAGCTGACCCCCGTGGCGGAACAGGCACGCCGGATTGCGGCGGCTGCGGCAAGCGGGATATTTGTAAATGCGCGCTGCGATGTGTTTCGGGGCAAAGCGTCGGAAAGTCATGGGCCTGAGCTGGTCGAACAGGTTCTTGAACGCGCGCACGCCTATGCCGATGCCGGAGCGAACGGCTTATTCGTGCCCTTCACGACCAATCGCGCTTGCATCGCCTCCATTTGCGAAAGATCGCCATTGCCCGTCAACATCATCTGGACTCCCTCCTCAGCTGGGGGGTTCTCCAGTCGCGATGAATTGGCCGAACTCGGGGTAGCCCGGATCAGCCACGGACACCGGCCCTGGGCTGCAGCGATGGACTGGGTGTTAGCGGCGGCGAAGACGGTCCTGTCGGGCAATGCACCGCCTTATGATAGCTGACTCGACGCTAATCCCTATGCTATAACTTCCGCTATAGCGCAGATTTGCGTTAGCTGGCGGATATAGCGGGGTTTTTACATCCCCGGCTCTTTAATACTAACGGTCTGTTCACCCTTTTCCGCCATAGGGAATGCGATGCTGTGCGTAGTGCAGCTTTGGATTTCCGCTGGAAACGTCTGGTTTCTGTGCGGGCTGAAAGGGATGTTTGATGAACAAGTCGCTGAAGTTAAAGGCTTTGCTTGCGGTTGGCGCGAGCAGTTTGGCTATCACCGGCTGCTCGTCCACGGGCGGTTCGAACCTGCCTGCGGCGCCCTCGATTCCCTTGCAACAGCAGGCGAGCGATGAATATCTCATCGGCCCGCTTGACCAGATTACCATCTTCGTCTGGCGCAACCCCGAACTCGGCGCGAAGGTGCAAGTGCGCCCCGATGGCCGTATCACCACCCCGCTGATCACCGACATGCCTGCTGCCGGCAAAACTGCGACGATGCTGCAGCAGGATATCAAGCTGCAGCTTTCGCAATATATCAACGATCCAATCGTCTCGGTGATCGTCAACGAATTTGCCGCGACCAATAATCAACAGGTGCGCATCGTGGGCGCGACCGAGAAACCTGCGTCGATCCCCTTCCGCGCCGATATGACCTTGCTCGATGCCATGATCGCAGTGGGCGGGCTTTCAGAATATGCCGCTGGCAACAAGGCGCGGCTCGTGCGCTTTAACAAGGCGACGGGCAAGAGCCAGGAATATGCGCTGCGTATCGGCGATCTGATCAAGCGCGGCGACAGCAAGGCCAATGT
>JAGNSY010000212.1 GCA_017987825.1 Sphingorhabdus sp.
TTAACAGGGTCAGCAAATAGCCACAATTTAGGGTCTAAGCGATGCTAGAATCGGTCTCCATTTACATGGATTCAATTTTCTCTCCCTGTGCGCCACAGCATTTGCGTGAGAGGCTCGAGAAGATACTGAAGCGCTGTCCGCTTGCGTAGTGGAATCATCACCTCTGCAGGCAAGCCAGCCTTCAACGGTGCCTCGTTCCTGATTTTGGCGATTTTGCTCATTTCGCTGGGCGGGACAGTCACTTCCACCATGAAAAAGCGTTCGCCGCTGCGCTCATCCTCCAGGCTATCCGCTGAAATCTTGCTCACTTTTCCGTTGAGAATGGGAATACTCTTTTCCTGCAAGGCGCTGAAGCGGACCTGCGTTTCCATGCCGATCTTGATGTCGTCAGCATCGTTCGGCGAGGCCTTGGCCTCGACCACGAGCGCCCGGTTGTTCGGAACAATTTCCATCAGTTTTTCACCTGGGCCAACGACGCCGCCAACCGTGAAGATGTTTAGTCCGACAACTTTCCCAGTCGCCGGTGCACGAAGCATCGATGCTTTCAGTTGCTCGCGCGTTGCAGCCAGTTTGGGCATGACTTCATCCAGCCTCACTTGCACTTCACGCAATTGGGTGGCCGCATCCTCGATCGTCCGTCGCTCGATGGAAACCGACTGCATGCGTGCTTCGCCTATCGCCTCTGACGATCTTGCAATCTCCGAATTATAGGCACCAAAATCGCCATCGAGGCGGGCAGCCTCCCTTTCCATAGCCCTGATCCTGTTCTTCGCCACAAAACCGCGTTCGGCCAGTTCCTTCATACCCTTCAGTTCGTCACCAATCAGGCCTTGCTGGATCCGATTGGCTTCTCTTTGATGTTCGAAAGAACCGATCTGCGAGCGATATTGCTGAATCTGCTGGCCGATTATGTCGCGTTCGGACGCAATCGAACGTCGGCGCGCATCGAACAGCGATTTCTGGCCATGAAAAGCTTCCTCGGCCAGCACCAGATCCTGTTGGGTCATCGCCTCAAACTCTGCCGGCCGCACCATCGTACCTTTGCCGTCACGCTCTGCTTCGAGCCTCGAACGCATTGCTAGCAGATTGGCTATCTCGCCAGCCATTCCCTTTTCCGCCGCAACCAGCTCCAGCGCCGAAATCGTCACGAGCAAATCACCCTTTTTGACGAGCTGCCCTTCGCTGACGTTGATAGCGGTCACAACCCCGCCATCGCGGTGCTGCACCGCCTGCCGGTTGCCGGAAACGGCGACTACACCTTGCGCCATCGCACCTGCATCGAGCGGTGTGAGGGCTGCCCAGCCCAGCAGGACCACGAAGAAGCCAGCGGCTATCAACCAGCCCTTTCGCAAGTCCTTTTCAGGCGAAAGCAATTCTTCAAAGCTGTCTTCAAGCGACAGGGATGCTGACAGGTCGTTCATTGGCTCAGGCCTTTTTCATCTCGACGACATTGGTTTTTTCGGCAGCTTCCTTGAGCGTTACGATAACCTCGTCACGTGGACCCTGCATCGAAATGCTGCCGTCAACCATCACGATCAGTCGGTCGGCAAGTTGAAGCATCTGAGGCTTGTGCGATATCAGGATAATTGCCTGGTTCTGTAGACGAGCGGCCTCAATCGTCCGAACCAGCGCCTGATCGCCTTCGGCATCCAGTGCCGAATTCGGCTCGTCCAGGATCAGAAGTTTCGGATCCCCGTATAGCGCACGGGCGAGCGCCACGCGCTGCGCTTGCCCACCAGACAAACGCAATGCCGAAGCACCGATTTCAGTCCCGTACCCATCGGGGAATTTTAGAATGAGGTCGTGAATTCCCGCCAGTTTGGCTGCCTTCACTGCGCGTTCGGCCACCGTCTCTGCGCTCTCTCCAAGGCTTCCTGCAAAGCGCGAGATATTTTCAAGAACAGTCCCGGGCAAAAGCCCGCAATCCTGCGGCAAATAGCCAATATGGCGGGCAAGGCGTTCGCTTTCCCAGCTTTCATATTCCGCACCGTCGATACGCACTTCGCCGACATCGGGCAGAATTGCCCCGGCGGCGATCCGTGCCAGAGTGGATTTGCCCGATCCGGACGGTCCCAATATGCCGACGACCTCACCGGGTTTGACTTCGAATTGCACGCCCCGGACGATGAAAGCCGTCTGTTGCGGATTGCGCAGCGCGATCCCGGCGAGCGACAAATGACCCTCGGGTTCGGGCAACAGCATCTTTACGGCTTTGGAATCCGTGCTCGTTTCAAAAATGTCGACCAGCGTGTCGAGCGATTGCTTGGCTTGCATCAACTGGGGCCATGCGCCAACCAGCTGTTCAATCGGCTGCAACGCGCGGCTGAGCAGAACCGAACCGGCAATAATCGCACCGGCTGATATCTGCCCACCGACGGCAAGCCACGCGGCCAGACCCAACGCAAGCGATTGAAGCAGCATGCGCACAAATTTGACGACCGAGTTTGACTGCGCAGCGCGGAGTTGCGCTATGGTCGACAGGCGCAATCCTTCATTGCGATGTCCAATCTGCCTGTTTACCATTGCTTTCCGCATGCCAAGAACCCTGACCAGTTCGGACTGCGACGTCACTATATCTTGCGCAGCATGCGCCCCGGCAACGGCTTGATGCGATTGCTTCATGCCTTCCCGAACCGCACGCTCGTTACGCATCGCGAGAGCAACGAGGAGCGCGCCGCCTGCTATGATGAGCAATGCAAGGGCGGGATGCAGAAGAAAGGCCACAATGAGGTAAATCGGCGTCCACGGCATATCGAACAGCGCCATCAGCCCCGGACCAACCATAGCCTGGCGAACCGTATCGAATTCGCGCATCGCCTGTGCAGCTTTGGCTTTGCCGGTGCCGGTTTTTTCCTGATCCAGCACCCGTTCAAATATTTTGGCTGAAAGCGCGTCATTCAAACGGAGTGATGCCCGGACCATCAATTTCGACCGCGCGTTATCAAGCGAGGAGAGCACGGCGAGCGAGGCCGTTAGAACCACTGTCAACCAGGCCAATGTCGCAATCCCGCCGGTCGGAACGACACGGTCATAAACCTGCATCATATAGATTGTCGGCGCGAGAAACAGAATATTGACCAGTGCGCTGAATGCGGCGCTAGACCTGAAATATTTCACACAATCGGCGAAAGCACTCGCCAGCGGCGCCGGCCATTTTTTCTGAAAATACTGCATTGGAATCCCCCGTTCTTTTGATTCCAATTTTCCGGTTGGCACCGGATTCGCGACTCTCTTCGAATCCGGTGCCTGCGAAACATCATCGAGCG
>JAGNSY010000051.1 GCA_017987825.1 Sphingorhabdus sp.
ATATGCCGCCTGTATTGCGCGTCGCCAGATTGTCATGAACGTCGGCGTCGTAGCTATTCTCAATCTCTATCCCCGCGACATTTTCCAGCGCGACCGAATTGCGCACCACGATGTTGCGCGACTGGCCGACATAGATACCCGCGTCCGAAGCCCCGCGCACCAGCACGCTATCGACCAGCACATCCTGACTTTCGACCGGATAGATGCCATAGGCGCCGTTGGTTTCCTTCGGCCCACCCGTCCATTCGACGCGGAGTTGATAATAGACGATACGGTCGGCACCCTTGGATTTGATGCCGTCACCTTTGGTATTTTCGACGGCAAAATCGCGCAGAACGACATCATCAGACGTCACCAGCAAGCCTTCGCCCGCACCCAATTGCCCGGTGAAGTCCAATATGGTCTGGCCGCTTCCCTGCCCTTTGATCGTCACCTTGGCGACATCGAGCGAAAGGCCGTCGGTCAGCTTGAACCGCCCGCTGCCAAGCTCGACGATATCACCCGGAGCAGCGCTTATCAGCGCCTCTTGCAAGCGCGATTGTGCGTCGTCACCTGCAGCTACCGATATGGTTTTGGCAAAAGCTGTAGAGCCTGCAATTGCAAGACTGGCAGCGGCGATGGCATTTATGCCTTTGACCCTCATCCTCATTTCACAAGTCTGCAATATCCGCGCAGACTTGCCAAGAGCTTCCTCAGGGCGCGTCGCCGAAAATCCAGTCAACGCCAGCATCGGCGTGGATTTCGGCACTGTCATAAATTGGAAGGACATTGGCTTTGGTGTCGACGATCATGCCCAATTCGGTGCAGCCAAGCACCACCGCGTCGGCACCATCCTTGTCGATTTCGGTGATCATCGTCTTCAGCGCACGTTCGGAATTGCGCACCACCTGCCCCGCCATCAGCTCTTCATAGATAATACGATCGAGTTCCTCGACGTCATCCGCTTCCCACGGGAGCAGCGTGACGCCATGCTTGACAAGCCGCTGGCGATACCAGTTTTCGGCCATCACATTGCGCGTGCCGATAAGCGCGGCAGATTCGACGCCGTCCGTCTTCATCTTCTGGCCGACGGCATCGGCGATATGCAGCACCGGAACCTGTACTGCGGCCGACACCCGGTCATGCACCTTGTGCATGCTGTTTGCACCGATCAGGATCGCAGTTGCGCCGCCTGCCTCAAGCCTTTTGGCCGACGCGACCAACACTTCTGCTACCCGATCCCAATCCTGATCAGTGTTTGCTTTGGCCAGATCGCAGAAATTGAGGTTATCTAGGATCATCGGCGCGCTGCACATTACATTGGCACGGCGCTGCACCTGCTTGTTGATCCGGCGATAATAAAATTCGGTCGAATACCAGCTCATGCCGCCGATCAGGCCGATTTTGCGCATATAGAATTTCCCTAAAATGGAATCATATCGCCCCGGATTTGCAGGCCGGGGCGACGTGTTGATTCAGCGGATAGCGCGCTCAGGCCTAATGCTGCAAGGCCTTCACAATATCGTCGACCATTTTCTTCGCATCGGCAAGCAGCATCATCGTCTGGTCCATATAGAAAACGTCGTTATCGACACCTGCATAGCCCACGCCGCCCATACTGCGCTTGATGAAGAAGACGGTCTTGGCCTTATCCACATCGAATACGGGCATACCGTAAATCGGTGAAGACTTATCCGTTTTTGCCGCCGGGTTCACCACGTCATTCGCGCCGATGATGAAGGCGACATCGGTCTGCGCGAATTCGCTGTTTATGTCTTCCAGCTCGAACACTTCGTCATAAGGCACATTGGCCTCGGCGAGCAGCACGTTCATATGGCCGGGCATACGCCCTGCCACCGGGTGGATGGCATATTTGACGCTGACGCCTTCTTTTTTGAGCAGATCGGCCATTTCGCGCAGCGCATGCTGAGCCTGCGCCACCGCCATGCCGTAGCCGGGCACGATGATCACGCTTTCGGCCTGCTGCATCATGTAAGCCGCATCTTCGGCCGAGCCGCGTTTCCAAGGGCGCTGTTCCTTGGTCTCACCGCTGCTGGCACCACTTTCGGCGCCAAATCCGCCCAGAATCACGCTGATGAAACTGCGATTCATCGCCTTGCACATAATGTAGCTCAGGATCGCGCCCGATGAGCCCACCAGCGCGCCCGTGATAATCATCGCGCTATTGTGCAGCGTGAATCCCATCGCCGCCGCCGCCCAGCCCGAATAGCTGTTGAGCATCGACACAACGACCGGCATGTCCGCCCCGCCAATCGGGATGATAAGCAGGAAACCGATCAGGAAACTCAAGCCAACGACGATCCAGAAATCGACTGGTGATTGCGAATGCCAGAAACCAAAGGTGAAAAAAACGATCGCGAGTAGAAGCACCAGATTGATAATATGCCGCCCGGGCAGCATGATCGGCGCGCCGGACATTTTGCCCGCCAGCTTCAAGAAGGCAATCACCGAACCGGAGAAGGTAATCGCACCAATGGCGACACCCAAAATCATTTCAACACGGCTGGCCCCATTGATCACGCCATCTCCGCCAGTAATGCCAAAAGCATCAGGATTGAGGAAAGCCGCCGCCGCCACCAGCACAGCGGCCATACCGACCAGCGAATGGAACGCCGCCACCAATTGCGGCATATCTGTCATCGCGATCTTGCGCGCGGTAACGATGCCGATCACGGCACCGATGGCAATAGCGGCCAAAATCTGACCAAGTGTTGCGAAGTCAGGTCCGACATAGCTGTTGGCCGCATCCCCCGAAAGCATCGGAACATGCGTATAAAGCGTGGTTGCCATCGCGATAGCCATGCCAGCCATGCCATAGCGATTGCCTTTGCGCGACGATGCAGGCGAACTCAGCCCGCGCAGCGCTAGGATGAAAAACACCCCCGAAACGAGATAAGCGAGCATGGCCCATGCGGGAACGGCTGCATGTTCCATGACTTACTTGTCCTTCTTTTTGTACATCGCGAGCATGCGCTCAGTCACCGCAAAGCCACCAAAAATATTGATGCTCGCGAAAACCACTGCCAGCAGGCCAAGCCATTTCGAACTGGTGGACCCCGCGGCTGCCGCTGCAATCAGCGCCCCGACGATGATGACCGATGAAATCGCGTTGGTCACCGCCATCAACGGCGTGTGCAGCGCAGGCGTAACCGACCAGACGACATAATAGCCCACGAAGCAGGCCAATACGAAGATCGATAGGATTGAGATGAAGTCCATTATTTGTCTCCGTCAGCCCAGCAGCCGTTCGTTCACAACCTTACCGTCCTTGGTCAGGCGGATAGCTGCGGTAATCTCGTCGTCATCGGGCAAAACCGGCTTGCCCGCTTCCTTGTCCCAAAAGGCCGAGAGGAAGTTGAACAGGTTGCGTGCGAATAGCGCCGAAGCGTCGGCGGCGAGATGCGCGGGCGTGTTTGAATAGCCGATGATCTTGACGCCATGTTTGATGACGACTTCGTCGGGTTTCGAGCCCTCGACATTGCCGCCCTGTGCGACAGCAAGGTCGAAAATCACGCTGCCGGGCTTCATGCTGGCAATCTGGGCGTCGGTGATCAGACGCGGCGCGGCGCGCCCGGGGATTAGCGCGGTGGTGATCACAATGTCCTGCTTGGCAATATGGCTCGATACCAGTTCGGCCTGCGCTTTCTGATATTCGGGCGACATTTCGGTGGCATAGCCGCCAGCACCCTCGCCTTCGATGCCCGCAACATTTTCCACGAAAATCGGCTTGGCACCCAGGCTTTCGATCTGTTCCTTCGTCGCCGAACGCACATCGGTTGCAGATACCACGGCGCCCAGACGGCGCGCGGTAGCAATCGCCTGAAGCCCAGCGACACCTACGCCCATGATAAACGCTTTCGCCGCCGTAATCGTGCCTGCTGCGGTCATCATCATTGGAAAGGCGCGACCAAAAGCAGCGGCGCTATCGATTACAGCCTTGTATCCCGACAGGTTCGACTGCGAGGAGAGGATGTCCATCGATTGCGCACGGGTGATGCGCGGCATGAATTCCATCGCCAGCGCTTCGACACCGGCGGCGGCATAGTCATCCACGCGCTTGCGCTGACCGAAGGGATCTAGGCCAGCCACTATCCAAGCGCCTTTGGCCGCGCCCTTCAGTGCCTTGGGATCTGGGCCCTGCACGCCGAGGATGATAGCGGCGTCTTTTACAACCGCGCTGGCTGCTCCAACTGTGGCGCCGACGGCTTCATATTCTGCGTCGGAAATCGAGGCAGCAAAGCCAGCCCCTTTTTCAACCGCGACGCCTGCACCCAGTGCGATGAATTTCTTCACCGTCTCCGGAGAGGCCGCGACCCGGGTTTCGCCGGATGCGGTCTCTTTGAGAACTGCGATTTTGGTCACGTTATGCGATGATCAGCACGACGAGAGCGGCAACCGCGACCGAGACAATGGTTCCCCATTTCAACAGCGAGAGAAAACCCGAATAAGTTTCGCTTGCTGCGCGCATGTCCTGATTTCCAGCCAATTCAGCCTCCCTAGCTATCTGCCCCAAACATAGGCCATGCGCGGCTAATAGCCAGATGCTGGCTATTGCTCAAGCACCTCGGCCACAGAAATTTTGTTGCATGCTTAATCGCCTCTTTACCTCTCTTTGTTACCGCATTGCTTCACCAAGTGCCCGATGGGATTTCGATGGCGGAAAAAGAGACACGATTGCTAATGCTTGTCGATGACGAGCCTGCCCAGTGCAGGCTGGTGTCGGCTATTGCCGGTCGTGCCGGTTGGCGGACGATATTCGCTCGCGATGCCGAAACCGCCATCGCCATGCTCGGCACACAAGACGGCATGATGCTCGATGCCATCCTTCTGGATCAATGGGTTCCGGGATCGGATGCCGCCTCGCTGATCGCCGAACTCAAATCTCGCCGCCCCGCTTTGCCCGTGTTGCTGATGACCGCAATCGGTTCAACCGACAGCGCTATCGATGCGATGCGTGCGGGTGCTTCGGACTATATTATCAAGCCGGTCGCAGCAGAACGGCTGATCGCTGCGCTCAGCCTCGCAGCGGAGCATGCCAAGGATTATGGCGAATTGCAGCCTTTGACCGAGAAAATCGGTCACCAGCTTGAATTTGACGAGATCATCGGCTCAGCGCCTGCGTTCCGCACCGCTTTGGCCATTGCCGCAAAAGCGGCGCGCAGCAAGGCGCCGATCCTGATCGAAGGAGAAGGTGGAGTAGGCAAAGAGGTTGTCGCTGACGCGATCCACGCGGCCTCGCCCCGCGCGCGCTTGCCTTTCCTGAAAATCAATTGCGGTGCGTTGGCTCCCAATTTGCTCGATTCAGTGCTGTTCGGACATGAAAAGGACGCATTCGCCGGTGCATTCGATCGCCGCGTTGGGATACTTCAACAGGCCGACACCGGCACCGTGTTTCTCGACGAAGTCGATCAGTTGCCGCCGGAAACGCAGGTTCGTTTGGTCCGCTTGCTGACCGAAGGCGAAATCCAGCCTTTGGGTTCGCCACACAGCTATCGGATCGACGTGCGCGTCATCACCGCCTGCAACAATGATCTGATGGCCAAGGTTGCGAGCGGCACGCTTCGCGAAGATCTTTATTATCGCATCAACGTGGAGCAGCTTAACATTCCGCCGCTTCGTGACCGTATCGGCGATATCCCTGCACTGGCGCGCCATTTTCTGGGTCGTATGTCGAACCAGCCCGGGCTGCGCAGTTTGGGCATCACCGAAGAAGCGCTGGAGTTGCTACGCAACTATGACTGGCCGGGCAATGTCCGCCAATTGCAAAGCGCATTGTTCCGCGCCGCCGTATTGTGCGAGCGCGATGCGCTGACGCCCGACGAGTTTCCGCAAATTGCGACAGCCGTTGGCAGACGAACCGAGGCTGTATCCAGCCATAAGGAAGGTGCCGGGGTTTCGCTGTTCGAACAGGACGGCAATATGCGTCCGCTCGAAGAAATCGAAGCAGACGTCATCCGCCTAGCCATCGGCCATTATCGTGGTCGCATGACCGAGGTTGCCCGCCGCTTGGGTATTGGCCGCTCGACGCTCTACCGCAAGCTGGCCGACCTTGGCATCGAAAGCAGCGCGGCCTAGTTCTTTCCGAAGATCAGGGTTGTCGCCCACCATCCGGCCAGCGAAACGGAACCGGTCAATATTGTTCCCCAGATGATGTCGAGCACCGTCACCTTTGTGCTCCACACCTTCAGCGTCGCATAGTTGGTCAGATCATAGGTCATATAGCAGAAAAATCCGAGCAGCGCGCCCCAAAGCAAAGCGGTCTGCCATTTGCCGCTGTGCAGCGCGGGACCAACGGCAAAGATCATCATGCCCAATATGTAGAGCAGATAGAATGCAACGGCCGGACCAAACCGGAATCCGCCTTCATACATCAAATCGCCAATTTCGGGTTTGTAGAGGCGCTCATACATCGTCCGCAGCCACACACTGTCGATCAGCGCGAAGGAAGCACCCGTTGCAATATAGGCGACAATATATTTTGCGATCATGCTTCAATCTCCTGCTTTCAGGATAGCATCTCGGCCAAATCAAACGATACGGGCGAAACCCGCCGCCTAGCCTGCTGTCAAAGCGGCATCGCGCAAGCCACGCCAGACATGGATGGCCTGCACGGTTTCCGGCACATCATGGACGCGGACGATGTGTGCGCCCTGCTCCACCGCCTTCATCGCGAGGAAAATTGATCCTCCCAGTCGAGCATTGGCAAGCGCTTCGTTTGACAGGGCACCTATCATCCGCTTGCGACTGGCGCCGAACAGCAGCGGGCAACCGATACTGTGGAACAACGACAGATTGTTCACTAAAGTCAGATTGTCGGACAGCGATTTGCCGAAACCGATGCCGGGGTCGACCAATAAACGGTCTCTTGAAATTCCGGCTGCGCCCAATGCCTCAACGCGCTCCTCAAGCCAGTCATAAACATCGAACAGCACGTCATGATAACCATCGCTCTTGTGCGGATCGCTCGACTGGCTGGGGGCGTGCATCAGCACAATCGGGCAGTTGCTCGCCTTGGCGACCTCAAGCGAGCGGTCATCGAACAGCAATGCCGAGATATCGTTGATCATCGTCGCCCCCGCTTGCAGGGACGCTTCCATGACAGCGGCCTTGCGGGTGTCGATCGAGACGGCATGCCCCGCATTGGCCAGGCGCTTGACCACGGGCTGCACCCGCTTGATCTCGTCGCCTTCCCAGATCAGCGGCGCGCCGGGACGGGTAGATTCGCCGCCGACATCGATGATTGCAGCACCCGCCGCAGCCATATCGCCACCTATTTGGGCAAGTGCCTCCGGCTCATCGCCATGCTTGCCCCCGTCGGAAAAGCTATCGGGCGTGCAATTCAAAATGCCCATAACCCGCGGCTGATCGAGCAGGATATTCCGAGCACCCATTTTCAAGGCGGGGCGCTGTGAGGTGATGTTTGCAAATTGCGACCTAGCCTTTTCGGCCAATTCAGCGGGTAGGCCGGCTAGATGCGCGTCCAGATCGGTCAAAGGCACAAACGCCTTCGACGCCCGCTTGCCACCCGCAGTCTCGATCACCTCAACCGCAGAGAAATAGACCATCGTTCCGGCAAGCCGGGCGGCCTGCCCGTCAAAACCGATGGGCGTTTCGATGCATGCGCAGGGCCTTAGGTAAATCTGCCTCACGGCTCATTGGCGAGCAGATAGGTCTGCCGCAACTCATCGATCACTTTGAGTTCGCCCTCGCGCGTCTGGTAATACCAATATGTCCAGCCATTGCAGCTGGGGGCATTTTGCACCAGCGCGCCGATCTTGTGGATCGAGCCATATTTGTTGTTCCACACGAGCGAGCCATCAGCGCGGACAATCGCCCCGAAGCGACGCTTCTTGTCGGTCAATTGCGCGCCAGCCCGCAAATAGCCATTTTCGACCAGCTGGCCGAAGGCAACCCGAGGTTGCGACTTGGGCGACTGCATGGTTTCCAGCGAGCTTTCATCCAGCGGCAAGGCCGTTTCGATGCGTTCCTCGGCCACCTTGCAATAGGTGCTGTCGCGCTCGCAGCCGATCCAGTGCCGCTGCAACCGTTTGGCGACAGCGCCCGTAGTGCCGGTGCCGAAAAAGGGATCGAGTACGACATCGCCCGGATTGGTGCAGGCGAGCAAGATGCGATAGAGCAAGGCTTCGGGCTTTTGCGTCGGGTGCGCCTTGGTGCCGTTGAGCTTCAATCGCTCCTTGCCGCCACAGATCGGGATCACCCAGTCGGAGCGCATCTGCAGCTCATCGTTGAGTGTCTTCATCGAGCGGTAGTGAAAGGTGTAGCGCGCCTTGTCGCTCTTCGCTGCCCAGATCAGGGTTTCATGGGCATTGGTGAAGCGCGTGCCCTTGAAATTGGGCATCGGGTTCGATTTGCGCCAGATGATGTCGTTGAGGATCCAGAAGCCCTGATCCTGCAAGGTCGCGCCGACGCGGAAAATGTTATGGTAGCTGCCGATCACCCACAAGGTGCCGTCAGGTTTCAATATGCGCCGTGCTTCTGCCAGCCATTCCTGCGTGAATTTGTCATAGGCGGCGAAATTGTCGAACTTGTCCCAATCATCATCGACTGCATCAACCTGACTGCCATCGGGCCGCTGAAGATCACCACCTAGTTGTAGATTATAGGGCGGATCGGCAAAGACCATGTCGACACAGGCGTCAGGAAGCGAGCGCATCGCCTCTATACAATCCATCTTCAGGATGCTGTCGAGCGGCAGGCTTTTCTTGTCAACTTTCGCGACCTTTGTTGCGGCTTTCGGTTTGACCGCAATCTTTTCCATAACACCCATTGAACGAGGCTCCCCGCCTGTACAGCGCAAATCAGGAGCCAGCGATGAGTCTTCGGGACTCGCAGGTCAAGCAGTTTCGATGGGCGCGACTCGTTGGATTCCCTCGCGGAATCGCAAATATGGGCGGAACGAAAGGAGTCCGGCACAAGATATGGAGTCTTGCGATTCCAGCAGGACTCAACCCCTAGTGGTGTTGCCTGAAAGACTCACCGCCAAAGATTTTACATTCAGTTACAGTAATTCGAGCTGCGCGACCGGCGCAAAACTCCGGCGATGGAGCGGTGTCGGTCCCAACCGACGCAGCGCTTCGAGATGTCCAGCAGAGCCATAGCCCTTGTTCGAGGCCCAGCCATAGCCGGGATGCATCGCGTCATAGCTGCGCATCAACCGGTCGCGATGTTCCTTGGCGATGATACTGGCGGCAGAGATACAGGGATGAATCGCATCGCCACCAATCACTGCCTGCGCAGTGTAACGCCATTTGGGTAAGCGGTTGCCGTCGACGAGTATCTGTGCTGGCTCTATGGCTAGTGCTTCCACAGCGCGCGTCATCGCCAGCATCGTTGCCTGCAATATGTTGATGCTGTCGATTTCCCCAACATCGGCGACGCCAACAGCCCAACGGCAGCGCGCTTTTATTTGCACCTCAAGCAACTCGCGCTTCTTCGCACTCAGCTTTTTGCTGTCGTCGAGACCTTCTATGCCACCCTCGCAAAGCACCACGGCAGCTGCGACCACAGGCCCGGCCAACGGCCCCCTACCCGCTTCGTCGACACCGACAATCATATCCGCCAAGCAGGATAGCGGCGGTTCTCGCCTGCGCTGTACAGGCAGACGATATTGCCCGACGGATCCAGCAACCGCGCCTCGCGCCAGCCCCAGCTTTCATCCTGTGGCATCTGCTCGAAGGCAAAGCCCTCACTGGCAAGTTCATTGACCCAAGCGTCGAGCCGCTTACTTTCGAAATAGACAACAGTCGAGGTGCCGATATCTTCGCTCGCGTGGATCGAAAATGTTACGCCATTAGGCACCTCAAACCGCGCATAGCCATTTGACGGGCTATCAACGATTTGCTGTAGGCCCAGCGCCTTGTAGAAATCGACTGCGGCTGCATAGTTAGTGCACCCCACCGTCACCTGATTGAGCGAAGGTCCTTCGACCATCGCATCTTCACGGACATATTGGTGCCCCATGGGTCCATGCCCCTGCCCCAGCCCCGGTGCATCGTGCAGCGCAAGGCGCACAAACAGGCGCGCGCGTTCGATTGATTGCTCGAGCGTGAAGCCCTGCCCCAATCCGGTCGCAATGGCACTGGCGAGCGTGCAGCCGGTGCCGTGAGTGTTGCGCGTTTCAATCCGCGGGTCCGCCCAATCCACGCTTTGGCCCTCAGCCAGATCGAGGCGGTCTACAATCAAATCACCATCTGCATGCCCACCTTTGATGAGCAGCGGAATATGCCGTTCGAGCAAAGCCTCTCGCCCGCCAAGCGCCTCGAGCTCCGGCAGGTTGGGTGTCGTCAATATTGCAAGCCGCATCAAGCGTTCGAATGCTGAAATAGTTTCATCATCGGCTAAGATTGCCCCGCTGCTCGCGACCATCACCGGATCGAACACTATCGGGCAGGTCAGTTCCGACAGGCTATCGGCAACCGCATGCGCGGTCTCGGCGCTGCCGATCATTCCGATCTTCACTGCATCGACGCCAATATCGCTGACCACCGCTGCAATCTGGTCGATCACCATCTGCGTCGGAATCATGTGCACGGCATCGACGCCTAGCGTGTTTTGCGCCGTAATCGCGGTCACTGCCGTCATCGCATGGCCGCCCAGCATAGTCACGGTCTTGATGTCGGCCTGAATGCCTGCCCCACCCCCGCTGTCGGAGCCAGCGATGATCAGGATGCGTGCAGTGCTCATCCTTTATACTTCCGCTCGGTTGACGCGGGGTATTTCTCCAGCAATTTCGCCGCGCGCGTCGGTCGGTCGAGCAGTTCGCCGCCGCAATTGGGGCAGCGCTCGTCCATTGCATCGGCACATTCCGCGCAAAAAGTGCATTCAAACGAGCAAATGAAAGCGCCGCCGGACTGTGCTGGCAAGTCGACACCGCAGCGTTCGCAATCAGGGCGCATTTCGAGCATCAGGCAGCCTCCTCGACAGCTGCACAGATGCGGTCAACTACAGCCCGCACCTGTTTTGCATCGTCGCCTTCGGCCATCACACGGATCAGCGGCTCGGTACCCGATGGGCGAATGACAAGGCGACCGATGCCTTCCAGTTCCTTTTCGGCCCCGGCAATCACCGATTGCACCGCAGCATTGTCGAGCGGCTTGCCACCCGAATAGCGCACATTTTTGAGCAGCTGCGGAACGGGGTCGAAGAGGTGCAGCATTTCGCTCGCCTTCGTTCCGCTCTCGACCAGTTCGGCGAGGACCTGTAGCGCGGCGATGGTTCCATCACCGGTTGTGGCATGGTCGAGAAGGATCATATGCCCCGATTGTTCTCCACCGACATTCATACCCCGCGCGCGCATTTCCTCCAGCACATAGCGGTCGCCAACTTTGGCGCGAACGAGCTCGAGATTTTGGCTCTGCAGATAGCGTTCGAGCCCGAGATTGGACATCACCGTCGCAACAATCCCGTTCCCCCGCAATAAACCGCTTCGGCTCATCGCAGTGCCGAGCAGCGCCATGATCTGGTCGCCATCAACAACCCGCCCCTGTTCGTCGACGACGATCAGCCGGTCCGCATCGCCATCGAGCGCAATGCCGATATCTGCCCCGGCAGCGACGACGGTTTCCTGCAGCGTCGCCGTGTGCGTGGAGCCGACGCGATCATTGATATTCTTGCCATTGGGATTGACACCAATCGCGGTCACCTTCGCACCCAATTCCCAGATAGCCGCAGGCGCAACCTGATAGGCCGCGCCATGCGCGCAATCGAGCACGACATGCAGTCCGTCGAAACGGATATGTTCGGGCAACGTCGCCTTAACCGCATGGATGTAGCGCCCGCGCGCATCCTCAACGCGCCGTGCGCGACCAATGTCCATCGATTTGGCAAGTTTAGGTGGTTGGTCGAGCAGCGCCTCAATGGCATGTTCGTCCTGATCCGAGAGCTTGAAGCCATCGGGCCCGAACAATTTGATGCCATTGTCCTCATAGGGGTTGTGGCTCGCTGAAATCATCACACCCAGATCGGCACGCATCGAGCGGGTGAGCAACGCGACTGCCGGGGTCGGGATGGGACCAAATTGGACAACATCCATGCCGACGCTGGTAAAACCAGCGACCAGCGCGTTTTCGACCATATAGCCGGACAG
>JAGNSY010000213.1 GCA_017987825.1 Sphingorhabdus sp.
GCCGGAACCCTGAAAGTTGCAACTGCGCCTGCCGACAGCGTAGCTGAATAGGTTTTGCGACCGATCGCAAAAGACAGCTTTCGCTCAGCTTCGCCTCCATTGACGGCGATTAATGTGATCGGCCCATTTCTGCCCTTCTGGAAGGCAACGCTTTCGATAGCTTTGTCGGTGGACATGCTGGCCACACGCACAGAGCCTGCACGGACAAATTTACTTGCATGAGCAAAGGCGTAATATTCCGGCTCACGGGTGACTTCGCCGCTTTGCGAATTGATCGTCACCAAGCCACGACAATTGCCACAGCCGCCCAGATGTGGGCCATGCTTTTCGTCGAGCGCCAGATTCCACATTACTACGCCCTTCGCCCAGTTGCGCGTCGAACCGATGATGAGATTTCGAATGGTCCAATTAAAGGATTTGCTCCAATCACCACTCCAATTACCGCTTGCGCATTCGGTGAACCAGACCTGCTTGGATGGGAAACGATCGCGCACAACAGACTGCGCTGCAACGTCCCCCGCATAACAGTGCCACGCCACACCGTCGATAAAGGCCGCTGCCTTGGCATCGGACAGCACCGCAGTCGGACTTTCGGGCTGATCCCAATTATGATCCCAGTCGAGCAGCTTTATGCCCGGAAGCGAGCGGCGCATGAGCGGGCCGAGATGATTGGCGATGAAAGCGGCGCGCTCGGCAGGTTCGACGCGCATGCCCGGATAATTGTCCGGCTCGAAATGCGGCTCGTTCTGGATGGTCAAAATATCAACGGGTGCGCCTGCCTTGCGCATCGCCTGCGTGTAGCTGACAAGATAGCGCGCAAAGCTGCCATAATGTTTGGGCTTCAACCGGCCCTTGATCAGGCTATTGCTCGTCTTCATCCAGGCGGGGGCACTCCATGGAGTCGCGATCACCTGCAGCCCCGGGTTGATCTTTCGCATAGTCTTCAGCGTCGGGATCAGATGCTCCCGCGCCGGTGCAATGTCTGCCACCGGATTTCCCGGGGTGTCCGCATAAGTGTAATGTTTCTGCGAGAAATCCGATGCGCCAATGGTGATCCGGGTAACGCTGAAACCGATGCCATCGCGCGGGCTGAACAATTCGCGCATCAGTTCGTTTCGCGCCTTCTCCGTCATCCTCGTCTGGATCAGCCAGGCCGTCGCATCGGTGATTGAGGCGCCGAAGCCCGCCATCCGTTGAAAGCGCTGTTTGGGGTCGACTATGATGTCAGCCTGCTGGCCCGCTGGCAGCTGAATTGCTACTATCCCCGCCATCGGGGCAAGCCGCTGGCTGCCATCGGCGCTGGTCAGCCAACCCTCAACGGATGGCGATTTCGCCTGCGCGGCAAAAGTAACCGAAAAAATGGCCGCCAACAGGCAGCCTTTGCGAAGGAATGGGGTCACGCGATTGCCTTCGCATCGCAATATTTGGCCACAAAGTCAGCGTGGGTCGGCATCACATCAACGCATTTCCCGATGACATTTTCTATATTGCCTAGGAATTGGGCGATCTGCGCCTCGCTTTGAACATCTACGAGCGGATCATATCCTTGCGGAACTATGCCTTGGCCTAGCATCACCTGAATCCAGCTTTCTTCGCTGAACAATTCTTCGTCTTCGCGGAAGATGCGACCGCTAGCCCGGAACAAGTCCATTTTCCGTTGCAGCGTTGCAGGCACCTCCATGTCGCGGCAATAGCGCCAGAAGGGCGTGTCGTCGCGCTTGGTTGCCTTATAGTGCAGAATGATGAAATCGCGTACGCGTTCATATTCGAAATCGGTCTGGCGGTTGAATTCATCGATATTGGCTTGGTCAAAGCCACCATCGGGGAAGAGCCTTATCAGGCGAATAAGCGAAGACTGGATCAGGAATAACGATGTCGATTCAAGCGGTTCAAGGAAACCGGCGGCGAGCCCGACTGCGATGCAATTCTTGTTCCACACTTTCTTGCGTTTGCCGGTTGTGAAACGGATCCGGTTCGGCTCTGCGAGCTGCTCGCCATCAAGGTTTGAAAGCAGGATGCGCTCCGCCTCTTCCTCGTCCATATATTGGCTGGAAAAGACATGGCCGTTGCCGGTTCGGTGCTGCAACGGAATGCGCCATTGCCAGCCTGCGCCGTGCGCGGTGGCCTTGGTATAGGGCGTGAAATTGTCTGATCGGGCACAGGGCACGGCCAACGCGCGATCGCAAGGCAGCCAGTGCGTCCAGTCTTCATAGCCGGTTTGCAGGGCTTGTTCGCTGATCAGGCTGCGGAAGCCCGAACAATCGATGAAGAGATCAGCCTCGATGCGTTCGCCGCCTTCAAGCGTGACAGCCTCGACAAAGCCGTCCTCGGCCCGCAGCGAAACATCGGTGATCTTGCCTTCGGTGCGAACGACGCCGCGATCTTCCGAATAGGTTCGCAGGTAGCGGGCATAGAGCCCTGCATCGAAATGATAGGCATGGGCGATATGGGCGATCGGCGAATCCCCCATATCGGGTCTTGCCGTCATAAATTTGTTCGTCGCGCAGGCCGCTGTGTTGATCGAGAAATTGGCAAAGTCCGATGCTTCGCCCATCAATTTCATTTTGAGCCAATATTGGTGGCAGCGCAGCCAGCCCAGATCCTGCCCGATAACACCAAAGCCGTGGATATAGCTGGAGCCGATATGATCCCAATTGTTGAACTGGATACCCAGTTTGAAAGTGCCCTGCGTGAGGCGCATGAAATGCACTTCGTCAAGTTCGAGCAGTTCGTTGAATTTTTTGATTGCCGGGATCGTGGCTTCACCGACACCGATCGTGCCGATATCTTCCGACTCAACCAACCGAATCTTGTAAAGCCCCTGAAACAGGTGAGACAGCAACGCCGCCGCCATCCAGCCGGAGGAGCCCCCTCCGACGATCAATATTGTCTTCAATCGACCCGACATTGTTGAAAGTCCTCTCTGCTCCGTCGGGATTATTCGGCTAATGGCGGACAGGTTTCAACCCCATCCTCTGGCAAGCGGCCCAAGTTCGATTTCTTGGCAAGTTTCAGGCCATAGCCGCGCGCGAACAGCACCGGCTTTTTTGCGGTTTCGGGACAGGAGGCGCCCGGCCAATCAAAGGGGAGCCTGCCCTGAAAATCTTTTGCCATGCGGCCATTTGCGCCGCGAAACAGAATATCGGTGATGCCTTGTCCCTCTGTGCCCGGAAGCCATGCCGCGATGAAGGCGTCAGACATATTGATCAGATCATTTGCATAAACCGGACGGCCTGAGAACA
>JAGNSY010000052.1 GCA_017987825.1 Sphingorhabdus sp.
TTGGCGTGAAGCTGCCGGGACCGGAGCAGATATTGCTCGCGCAACAGAATGAGAATGAGCTGGAGGAAAAGCTGCGCATGGCGCGTATCCACCACAGCTTCATCATCATCGATGTGGGCGGACATGACTCGCCGATTGCGCGCAAGGCGATCTTCATGGCCGACACGATCATCACGCCGGTCAATGACAGTTTCATCGATCTCGACATGCTCGGCCGCATCGATCCGCGCACTGGTGAGCTTCGCACACTCGGCAATTTTGCCCGGCTGGTCGAGCATTTGAAGGAACCGGGCATGGCGATCCGGCCCAAGGCACTAGACTGGGTAGTGATGCAGAATCGCTCGCGCAATTTTGCCACGAAGAATGAACGCAAGGTGCTCGATGCGCTGGAGAAAATCGCGCCTGTGGCGGGCTTCCGGCTTGTCCCCGGATTGCGCGAACGCGTGACTTATCGCGAACTGTTCCCGATGGGGCTGACCTTGTTCGATTTGGAGGCGATCCCGGAACTGGGCAAGCTGCAGCCCAATGCCCGCGAGGAAATCTGGGCGATGCTGCGCGCGCTCAACCTGCCGAGCGAGGCCTTGGCAAAGGCGATTGCGCCTTCGGCTATACCTTAGCCGAAACCCGGTCTGTCGGTTTACTCAGGCGGCCTTGCTGGATTCGGCGAGTATGACAGCAGCAGTCTCTTCAATCGTTCCGGTGACCAGCAGGGGCGAGCCGCCGACGATGCCAATTTGCGTCTGGCCATTTTCTGCCGAGCGCAGCCAGGCGATGTTGGAGGCAACCACCAGATAATTGCCGCCGCGCGATTTAAGGGTAATGAACTTCATGCAAAAAGACTCCTGACGAAGGAGGCTTTAGCCGCGAAGTCTCTTTGAGTGATTAACGCTGCGGGTCGGGCACCTTAGCAGTCACCCAGACGCTGGGCGGAAAGTCGCATGCTGGTTCTTGTGCGTCCGCCCATATTGTCGGTGTTCACCAATACGCCGCCCGATACCGAAAAGGACGTGGCTCCTGCTGACAGTACGGTCAGCGTCCCTTCGACCAAAGCTCCGGTGCAACTGACACCATAGACACCAGCGCCCTTGGCTTCAGTGGAGCAGGTGTTGCTGTAGTTGTTCACATAGATTGCGACGATATGCGCCGGATCGCGAAATTCGTGCATGTCGGCCAGGCAGACTTCTTCCGAACCCGAACCCGCATCATTGCTCCAATTGAACATATAGCGCCCCGCCATCATCGGGACGCCTTGGGCATAGACCGCGGCGCCGGTCGAAGTGGCGAGCAAGGCGGCGGCAAACAGATGGGGGCGCAGGGTCATGGGTGTCTCTTGGGATGGTTGTCGTTCGATGCCGCTGCCATAGGGCTTTTGTCCGGGCAATATTTTTTGTGCGCGGGTATCGGGAAAATGGTGGTTGACCGCAAAGGGTGTTCGGGAAACAACAGGCCATGAGCGAAAAAATCATAGCGGAGGGAGGTTGCCATTGTGGTGCGGTGCGCTTTCGTTTCGCACTGCCTTCGCCTCGGGTAGAGTTACTCGATTGTAACTGTTCAATGTGCAGCCGGAGCGGCTTTCTCCATCTGATTGTTCCGCACAGCGACTTCGAATTGCTCACGCCGCGCGAGGCACTCACCTCCTATCGTTTCAGAACGCGAGCCGCGGAGCATCTGTTCTGCAGCAATTGCGGGGTCAAATCCCACTACCAGCCCCGTTCGCATCCTGAGGCATGGAGCGTGAACTACCGTTGCCTCGACGATGGATATGGATTGACACCCACGATGGTCCAGTTCGATGGTCGCAATTGGGAAGAAGCAAAAGCGCGTTTGGAGAAGAGCCAATGAGTACCGCATTGTTCATTTCATTAGGCGCTGTTGCCATAAGCCTGTTCGCCGTCTTCATCGCGCGGCGTGGTGCCAAGGCAAAACAGAAACCGAATGGCGATGGCGGTTCGACTCCCGCAGGCGACAGCTCCGGAAGTGATTGCTCAACCGCCGATGGCGGCAGCTGTGATGGCGGAGGGAGCGATTGATCATGGTCAAAGTCGTGGTCATCGTCTTGCTGCTATTGGTCGGCGCGCATCTGTTGCTCTACGGCTTTCTGCAACGCCGCATCAACGCCGCCAAACGCCAGAAGGACGAACAAAATGAAGGATAACCCCTGCGCCACGGTCGAAAGCTCCGACGGCACCTATGCCCAGTTGATCAAGGCGCGGGTGCATGAATGGGCGGCGGGCGAGCCGGTCGAGGATGGCGGCATCGACAACGGCCCGATGCCCTATGAGTTGCTGCTTTCCGCGCTGGGCGCCTGCACCTCAATCACGCTGGAAATGTATGCGGCGCGCAAGGGCTGGCCGCTCGAGAAGGTGCACGTAACGCTTGAGCACTCCAAGGAGGAACGTGCGGGTGAAAATGATGGCAAGCCAGTCGATATGATTGACCGCGTCGTCCGCCTCGAAGGGCCGCTTGATGACGAGCAGCGCGCTAAGCTGATCGAGATTGCCGAAAAATGCCCCGTTCATCGCACGCTGACCAACCAGATCAATATCAACACGCTGCTTGGGTGAACCAGCAACGGAAGCAGGGGTTGATTCACCATTTGGGCAGGCTTATAGCTGGATTTTAGCAATGGCGGTCCCCCGGGGCCGCTTTTTGCCTTTTGGCCAAATGGAAAGGATTCCGCCATGTCGATCACCCCCCTGATGCCCGTCTATCCCCGTTGCGGGTTCCGGCCGGTGCGAGGCGAGGGATGCTATCTGATTGGCGAGGATGGCCGCCGCGCGCTAGACTTTGCGGCTGGTATCGCGGTCAACGCGCTTGGCCATGGCCATGCACATTTGACCAAGGCGATTCAGGAGCAGGCTGCGACGCTGATGCATGTGTCGAACCTGTACGGCAGCCCGCAGGGTGAGGCGCTGGCGCAGCGCATCGTCGACAACAGCTTTGCCGACACGGTGTTCTTCACCAATTCGGGCGTCGAGGCGATCGAATGCGCGATCAAGACCGCGCGCCGCTACCATTTCGCCAATGGCAATCCGCAGCGGCACAAGCTGATCACCTTCAAAAATGCCTTTCATGGCCGTTCGCTCGGTGCGATTTCGGCGACCGATCAGGCAAAGATGCGCGACGGGTTTGAGCCGCTGTTGCCGGGCTTTGCCTATGCGAAGTTCAACGATCTCGAAGGCGCGCTGGCGTTGATCGACGATGAAACCGCCGGTTTCTTGGTCGAAACGGTGCAGGGCGAAGGCGGGATGACGGCTGGCACGCCCGAGTTCATCCAAGGCCTGCGCAAGGCCTGCGACGAGCATGGCCTGCTCCTCATCCTCGACGAAATCCAGTGCGGCTATGGTCGTACCGGCAAGATGTGGGCCTATGAACATTATGGCATCACGCCCGATATCCTGACCTCAGCCAAGGGCATTGGCGGCGGTTTTCCGCTGGGTGCCTGCCTCGCGACTGAAGAGGCAGCCAAAGGCATGGTCGCCGGCACGCATGGCTCGACCTATGGCGGCAATCCGTTGGCAATGGCAGCAGGTCAGGCGATCCTTGATGTGATGACCGAACCCGGCTTTCTGGAGCATGTGACCGCGATGGGCGATCGCCTGCGCGCAGCCTTTGAGCAACTGATCCCGAACCACGACAATCTGTTCGAGGAAATCCGCGGCAAGGGCCTGATGCTTGGTATCAAGATGAAGGATCCTGCTATTAGCCGCGATTTTGTTGCGCATCTGCGCGACAATCACGGGCTGTTGACCGTTGCCGCAGGTGAGAACGTCTTCCGCGTATTGCCGCCGCTGGTGATCAACGAAGATCATATCGCCGAGTGTATCGAACGACTGTCGGCGGGCGCGCGCGACTATCAGATGCCGGAATAGTAAATAAACTCGTCATTCCCGCGAAGGCGGGAACCCATCCCCCGCGCTGTCGGTGTAAACCGAATGTCAGGGGATAGGCCCCCCCATTCGCGGGGGTGACGAAAGAAGGGGAATGGTGAGATGACCAGACACTTCCTGAACCTCGCCGACGCCGGTGCCGACGCCATCGCGGCGATGATCAACGACGCCATCGACCGTAAGGCGGCACGTGCAGGCTGGCCAAAGGGCAAGGCGGATGCCGATGCGCCGCTTGCCGGGCACACGCTGGGCATGATCTTCGAGAAAAACTCGACCCGCACCCGCGCCTCGTTCGAAATGGCGATCAAGCAGTTGGGCGGCGACAGCATGTTCATGGCCTCGGGCCAGATGCAGCTGGGGCGTGGCGAAACCATTGCCGATACCGCGCGCGTGCTGTCGCGCTATGTCGATGCCATCATGATCCGCACCGACGATCATGCGAAGATTGAAGAACTCGCCGCTTATTCCAGCGTGCCGGTGATCAACGGACTGACCGACCTGTCGCATCCTTGCCAGATCATAGCTGATCTGCTGACGCTGATAGAACATGGCAAGGCGCTGCCGGGCCTTGAAGTCGCCTGGCTTGGCGATGGCAACAATGTGTTGAACTCGATTGTCGAAGCGGCGGGGCTGATGAAGTTCAACGTCCGCATCGGCGTGCCGCAGGGTTATGACAGCGACCCCACATTCATCGAAGCCGCGCGCGCCGCTGGCGCGAACATCACAGTCACCCGCGATGCTGCAGAGGCGGTGGCTGGGGCCGATGTTGTTGTCACCGATACTTGGGTGTCGATGGGGCAGGAGCATGCGCATAACAAGATTGCCGCGATGATGCCCTATCAGGTCAACGACCGGCTTATGACAGCGGCCAAGACGGACGCCAAATTCCTTCACTGCCTGCCTGCGCATCGCGGCGAAGAGGCGACCGATGGTGTGCTTGATGGCCCGCAATCGGTAATTTGGGACGAAGCGGAAAACCGCCTGCACGCGCAAAAGTCCATCCTGCTCTGGTGCTTCGACAAGCTGTGATGCCCGAGCAGTCGGAAACCCGCTGCGATCAGCCATTGCGCTTTTCGATACCCGCGCTGAATGCGCGTGGTCGGATGGTGCGGCTCGATGCCGTGCTCAATGATGTGCTGTCTGCGCACGCCTATCCGCCCGTGGTCGAAAAAATCCTGGGCGAAGGTCTGGTGCTGACCGCGCTTCTGGGCACAACGCTTAAAGAGCGCGAGGGGCAGCTGACCATTCAGGCGCAGACGGAAAATGGCCCGCTTTCCTTGCTCGTCACCGACTATATCGACGGCGCGGTGCGCGGCTATGCGCAATTCGATCTGGCGAAGCTGGCGGAGGTGCCGTCGGACCCCAATTTGTTCGCGCTGTTCGGCAAGGGTTATCTGGCGGTCACATTCGACCGCCCGTTGCCCGAAGCGCAAGGCGGTGGGCGCTATCAGGGGATCGTTCCGCTGGAAGGTGCCAATCTGTCCGATGCGGCAATGCAATATTTCGACCAGTCGGAACAGATCCCGACCTTCATCCGCATCGCCATCGACCATGTCGACGGGCGCTGTGTCGCAGGCGGCATATTGGTGCAGCACCTGCCCGATGGCGAGGAAGGCCGCGAACGTATCGAGGCGCGCGGCGACCACCCCGATTGGGAACATGTCCGCATCCTCTCCGAAACGATCAAGGCTGAAGAGCTCGCCGATCCCGCACTTCCGCTCGAAGAAATTGCCTGGCGGCTGTTTCATGAGGAGCAAGAGGTCAGGATCGTCGACGGGCAGCCAATGACCAAAGGCTGCCGCTGCGATCCGCATCATATCCGCGACGTGATCGCACGCTTTCCCGCAAGCGACCGTGCCGATATGGCTGATGAAACGGGCGATATCGTCGTCAATTGCGAATTTTGCTCGCGCAAATTCCCGATCAGTCTGGCCAGCCTCAACAATTGAGCTGCCGGGGCTGTTCAGTCCCGATTAACCAAATTCATGTCATTCATCGTTCATAGGCCACGGTTTATCGTGGCAACGGTTACAATCAATCGGTAATAGCCGAATTAGATCATCGGGTCGGGTCGCTGGGGCAAGTGAAACGACGGAACGCAAAAGCATGAAATTTTCAAGATTGAAGTTGGGCATCGCCGCACTTTCTGCGGTCGGAACGGCTGCCATAGGCATGGCCGCGCAGTCCGACACGCCCGATTTGCTGCAATCGCTCGAACGCGGCCTGTGGCAGTTGCGCGCGGTCGGCGGCGGCGCGTCGACGGCCGGGGCGAGCCAATATTGTGTTGGCGATCCGCGGATGCTGGCGCAAATCAAGCACGGGGCCAACGTCCAGTGCAGCCATTTTATTGTCCGTTCGACGCCGACTTCGGTCACTATCAGCTATAGTTGCAAGGGTGCGGGGCAGGGGCTGACCACGATCCGCAAGGAATCGCCGCGCCTGATCCAGATTCAGTCGCAGGGCATCCACGACGGGTCGCCTTTCTCTTTCTCGGTCGAAGGGCGGCGCTCGGCAGGCTGCTGATCTTTGCGTTAAGCTTTATTTAACCATGAACCGCTAGGAAGCTTGTGTGCCTATCATTTGGGGCACGCTTTCCTCCCTAACTGGCAATATGCCATACTGGGCCGTCCTTTCCGGGGCGGCCCTTTTCTTTGCCCAAGACGCTGGTCGAAAACGTGCCCGATTTGCGAAACAAGGGCTTCATGCGATAGGAAAATCGCGCTAGACACCAGACATGGCCGTACTCGAACTGGGTGACCAGCCCTTCTTTTCGGACAAGAACCGGGCGTTCTGGAACCTGCATTCAGCGGGCTGGGGCGGGGCGGCGCTGGTGCGCAGCGCTTCGACCATTGCGAACGGCCAGCCGTTCAGCGCGCTGGTTCCGGTTCTGATTTCGGCGGTCACCGGCTTTTCGGTATCGCTGATCCTGTCAGTCGTGTTCCGCAATGTGATCGATCGGCGACCACTGCTGACTTGGGGCGTCACCGGCGTCTCGGTGATCCTAGCGACGCTGATCTACGCCTATATTGACGTCTGGGTGCTGCAAACCATTCGCGAAGGCGCGGACGAAACGCCCTTTGCCCAGCTGATGGTTGGCGCGATCTTCATCAACGGCGTTTTGCTCGTCGCCTGGTCGGCGCTCTATTACGCGATCAACTATTTCGTGCGCGCTGAAGAACAGGCGGACCAGCTGCTGCGGCTTGAGGCGGCGGCGACCAGCGCGCAGCTGACGATGCTGCGTTACCAGCTCAACCCGCATTTCCTATTCAACACACTGAACAGCATTTCAACGCTGGTGCTGCTCAAACAGACCGAGCAAGCCAATGCGATGCTGTCGCGGCTGTCGTCCTTCCTGCGCTTCACGCTGGTCAATGAAACAACCGCAAAAGTGACGCTGGCGAGCGAAGTCGAAACGCTCAAACTCTATCTCGACATAGAGAAAATGCGTTTTGAAGAGCGGCTGCGTACCGATTTCGATGTTGAAGAGGGCGTCAAGGATGCGCTGGTGCCCTCGTTGTTGCTGCAACCGCTGGTCGAAAATGCGATCAAATATGCGGTGACGCCGCAAGAGGATGGCGCAGACATTTCGATCAACGCGCGGCGCGTGGGCGATCGCGTACGTATCATTGTATCCGATTCCGGGCCGGGGTTGCAGTCGAGCATACCCGACCCCAAATTGTCGACAGGGGTAGGCATGGCCAACACGCGCGAGCGGCTGTTGCAGGCCTATGGCGATGAACAGCGCTTTGACAGCTATACAAGGAGCGGCGGAGGATTTGAGGTTGTGATAGAATTTCCCTATCAGACCAACAACAGCGGGGGCGAAACAAAAGCCATCGAAGCACCGGCGGTAACAGCGGGCGTCGGTGTTCAAGGAGCAGTAACCGCATGACTATTCGCACCATCCTCGTCGATGACGAGAAACTGGCGACACAGGGCCTCCAGCTGCGGCTGGAAGCATTTGACGATGTAGAAATTGTTGCCACCTGCCTGAACGGGCGCGAGGCGATCCGCAAGATCAAGACGCTGAAACCCGATCTGGTTTTCCTCGATATCCAGATGCCGGGCTTTGACGGTTTTTCGGTGGTGCAGGGCGTTATGGATATCGATCCGCCGCTGTTCGTATTCGTCACCGCCTATAGCGAACATGCGATCAAGGCGTTCGAAGCACAGGCGATCGACTATCTGATGAAACCGGTTGAGCCCGACCGGCTGGCCGACACGATGGAACGTGTGCGCAACCGGCTGGCCGACAAGCGCACCTCTGAAGAAATTGAACGGCTGCGCAGCGTGATCAACGAAGTGGCGCCTGAAGCCGCCGAAAACATGCCGCCTGCCGACGAAGAAATGTCGAGCAGCCGGTTTGAAAAGCTGATCAACGTCAAGGATCGCGGCCAGATTTTCCGCGTCGATGTCGACACGATCGAACGGATCGAGGCGGCAGGCGACTATATGTGCATCATCACCGCCGATAACTCGCTTATCCTGCGCGAAACGATGAAGGACTTGGAGAAGCGGCTAGACCCGCGCACCTTCCAGCGCGTGCACCGTTCAAAGATCGTCAATCTCGACCTCGTCCGGCAGGTGAAGCCGCACACCAATGGCGAATGTTTCCTGATCCTGGAATCGGGCGCGCAGGTGAAGGTCAGCCGCAGCTATCGCGATGTGGTGGCGAGGTTTGTGCATTGACGATGGCAGAGCGCAAAACCGCCGCCGATTTTCATCCGGCGATCCTCGAGATTTTCGACGGCTATGTTCATGGCAAATTGAGCAAGCGCGAATTTATCACACAGGCCGGGAAATTTGCCGCAGCGGGCGTTACCGGAGCGATGATATTCGACCAGTTGCGCCCCGACTATGCCTTGGCGCAGCAGGTGAAGGCAGATGATCCTGCAATCCAAACCGAGCGCTCGAGTGTCGCAAGCCCGAAAGGTCATGGGTCGATTTCGGGTCTGCTCGCAATGCCTGCCAAGGCAAAGGGCAAAATTCCGGCAGTGCTGGTGATCCACGAAAACCGCGGGCTCAACCCCTATATCGAAGACGTCGCGCGTCGCCTTGCCAAGGCGGGCTATCTGGCCTTTGCACCTGACGGGTTGACGTCGGTCGGCGGCTATCCAGGAAGCGATGACAAGGGCCGCGAGTTGCAGGCGAAACTTGATCCGAAGAAACTGTTCGAAGATTTCATCGCCTCGTTCGATTTCTTGCGGTTGCACGCAAAGTCGACCGGCAAGGTCGGTGCAGTCGGTTTTTGTTATGGCGGCGGCATCTGCAATGCGCTGGCGGTTGCCTGTCCCGAGCTGTCGGCCTCGGTTCCCTATTATGGCCGCCAGCCGACGGCCACCGAGGTGCCCTCAATCAAGGCCCCGCTTCTGATCCATTATGCCGAGGCTGACGAGCGCATCAATGCCGCTGCGTTACCCTATCAGGCGGCGTTGCTGGCGAACCAGAAGCCGTTCGAGGTGCATTATTATCCGGGCACCCAGCACGGCTTCCACAATGATACGACCCCGCGTTACGACAAGGCGGCGGCGGAATTGTCGTGGAGCCGGACAATGGCGTTTCTCGGGAAGCATTTATCATGAGCGCATGCGCTTGATGCATGTGAATCGAACGCCAGAAATGTTGATGCTTATCGCGACTTGCATCCGGTGACGATGTAAGGCGATTTTAATCTATCAGCCCTAAACTGCAAACCGGCAACGGGTGCCTGGGCGACGATAGTGCATTTTAGATCGATCCATTATCTTCGCGGTATTGCGGCCCTGCTGGTCGCTGTTTTTCACATATTTAGTAATGTCGGCTTCATGTCGAAGGACGTCGGCGCAGTCTATTGGATGCGCGCCGGCGTCGATATATTTTTCATTATCTCCGGATTTGTAATGGTGCAGTCGACTGACGGTCGCAATATCTCGCCAAAGCAGTTCGCAATTCACCGCATTCGACGCATTGTACCGTTATACTGGATCGCGACTTTCGCGATGATGTTGCAGGTGGAAGGACAATGGCAACTGAAGATTCTCAGCCTGTTGTTCCTTCCGGCAATGAACCCTGAAATCAATATGATGCAGCCGATCCTTGAGCCGGGTTGGACGCTAAATTACGAAATGTTTTTCTACCTGGTATTCGCTACTGCATTGTTGTTAAAAGAGAAAAATCGCATATTTGCCGTTTCGATGTTGTTTCTGGCGCTGGTTGCGCTGGGACAAATTATAGAGGGCGGCGACGTCTTTCAGTTTTACACGCGTACTATTCTGCTCGAATTTGTGCTTGGGATGGCGATTGCCCGTTTTCGGATTTATTTGCCTCCTCTCGCGATCCCGCTGGGGTTCGTTGCCATGATTGCTCTTCAGACGAGCGATATTGACCGATTTTGGTCGCTTGGCCTGCCGGCTGCGGTAATTGTCGCGGGAGCATTGCGTTTCGAAGACCGGTTGCCCCATTGGCGTATCGCCAATTTTCTGGGGTCAGCATCCTATTCGATTTATTTGTTCCACCTGCTCGCATTGGGCACCGTTTCCAGCCTTTGGCCGTATTTTGACTATGGAAACGCCGCCTTCGCAGTTGTCGCATTTACTGTGATGATTGCTGTCGGATGCGGTATGTATCTGACGATCGAACGCCCTTTGCTCGCGTTGCTGGCGCCAGCCAAGCCGGGTGGAAAAATGGTGCTACCAAAGCCGCGAGCGGCTCGCCTAGCGACGGACGGCAAAGAAGCTGCGTAGCAGCGCCTGTGCCTCTTCTTCGCAAATCCCCGCATACACCTCAGGCCGGTGATGCACGGTCGGCTGTTCAAATAGCCTTGGGCCATGCTCGACAGCACCGCCTTTGGGGTCGCTCGCGCCATAATAGAGCCGGGCAATGCGGGCGTGGGCGATGGCGCCTGCGCACATCGCGCAGGGTTCCAGCGTTACCCAAAGGTCGCAGCCGATAAGCCGGTCGGTGCCAAGCGTTGCCGCTGCCTCACGCAGCGCAACTATTTCGGCGTGAGCGGTGGGGTCGTGGCCCGCAATCGGACGGTTGCCTCCACGGCCTATAATTTCGCCATCCTTGACGACAATCGCGCCGACCGGAACTTCGCCCGCCGCGGCGGCCCGCCGCGCCAGATCGAGCGCGGCCTCCATATAGCGGCGGGCCTGTTCAATCGGCATGTGCCGGGCTGCTATTTTGCTGGCGCAAAGCCACGCGGGGCGGCGTCGACGGTCACATATTTGCCCGCCTGCACCTCCTGCACCTCCAGCATGCGTTCGGACATGCCGTTCGCGGCAAAGCGGAACGCGCCGTCGATGCCGATAAAGCCATCGGGATCAGTCAAACGGCTAACCGGGAAGCGGGTTCCCACTTTCCAGCTTTGCGCGACACGGGCGACCAGCAGCACAGAGTCATAGCCAAGGCTCGACAGGCGTGACGGGGCGCGGCCGAAACGGGCGCGATATTTGTCGGCATATTGGCGGAACATCGCGTCCGAAACACTGGCAAACCAGGCACCGCGCAGCATCGGGTTAGCGGCAACGCTTGCATCGATGTTCCACAAATCGGTTCCCAACACTTTGGCGCTGGCGAGGCCTGCCTTGCGCAGCGCAGGCACGGTCGCAATCGCAACCCGGCCATTGTCAGCAATCAATACGGCATCAATCACACCCGCCGCATTCAGTTTACGCGCGGCGGCATCGATCGAGACGGTTGACCCGTCAATTTCCTGCACCGAAACCAGTGCCCCTCCGGCGGCCCGCACCGAATTCGTCATATTCGAAAGTGCGCGCTGACCATAGACTGACTTGGGCACAATGCCGCCAAAGCGGGTATAGCCCTGTGCCTTGGCATATTTGACGACGCGATCGATCGACTGCGATGGCAGGTGGCCGAGCAGGAACACATTCGGCCCGGCCGAACCCACATCGTTTGAGAAACTGATCATCGGCACGCCCGCAGGCTTGGCGATATTGGCAACAGCAACCACATCGTCGCTGCGCAGCGGGCCGAGGATCAGCTTGTTACCATCGGCAACCGCCTTCTTCACCGCCGCATCAACGCCCAGCGCGGTGTCATAAGTGGTCATGCGGATATTGGTGTTGCG
>JAGNSY010000214.1 GCA_017987825.1 Sphingorhabdus sp.
GAATCGAAGGGCATGCGGGCATAATCAGCCTGAACCGGCCCGGTGCGATCCATGCGCTGACGCTGGACATGGTGCATGCGATGACCGCGGCTTTGCTCAAATGGAAAAAGAGCAGCAAGGTCAAATGCGTGATCATTGACCATGCCGAAGGCCGCGGTTTTTGCGCAGGTGGCGACATCGCCTTTTTGCGCAATTCGGCGCTCAACGACAATGGCGAGAGCGGACGGAAATTCTTCCACGACGAGTATCAGCTGAACCATTTGCTGTTCACTTATCCCAAGCCGGTGGTTGCTTTCATGGACGGCATCACCATGGGCGGCGGCGTGGGCATCAGCCAGCCTGCGCGGTTCCGCGTGGCAACCGAGAACACCCGCTTTGCCATGCCCGAAACCGGCATCGGCCTGTTTCCCGATGTGGGTGGCGGATGGTATCTCTCCCGGCTTGAGGGCCGGGTCGGGCAGTTTCTGGCGTTGACCGGCGCGCGGCTCGATGGCGCGGAATGTCTCGAGCTTGGTTTGGCCACCCATTATCTTTCCAGCGAGTCGCTGGCGGAAGCCAAGGCACGGATTGCGACCGAGGATGTCGAACGCATCGACGGCATATTGGGGACGCTGGCCGCTAAGGCCCCCGAGGCGCGGATCGTCGGCAATCTGTTTGATATCAACCGCCACTTCGCCTCCGACCGCTACGAAGACATATTGGCGAACCTCGAAGCCGACGACAGCGACTGGGCGATGAAGGAACTCGCCACGCTGCGCACCAAGAGCCCACAGACCTGCAAGGTAGCGCTGCGCCAATTGGCGACGAGCGCGGGCCTTGGCGATTTCGCCGACAATATGGCGATGGAATATCGCATCGGCAGCCGCGTGCTGGTCCGCCCCGATTTTGCCGAGGGTGTGCGCGCGGTGATCGTCGACAAGGACAATGACCCCAAATGGAATCCGGCAACGGCAGAGGGCGTGAGCGACGAGCTGCTCGACGCTATTTTTGCGCCCTTGCCGCCACAGGAAGAATGGAAACCGCTATGAGCTACGAAACCATCCTCGTCGAACAAAAGGGTGCGGTCACCCTGATCACGCTGAACCGCCCGCAGGCGCTGAACGCGCTCAACAGCCAGGTTTTGGCCGACCTGACCGACGCCTTCGCCAAATTCGACGCCGATGACAGCCAGCGCTGCACAGTCCTGACCGGCAGCGAAAAGGCCTTCGCCGCGGGTGCCGATATCAAGGAAATGTCCACGCAAAGCTTTGCCGACATGTATCGCAGCAACTTTTTCGCAGGCTATGACCGCGTCACCGCGACCCGCAAGCCTTGGATCGCAGCAGTAGCGGGCTGGGCGCTGGGCGGCGGATGCGAACTCGCCATGATGGCCGACTTCATCATTGCGGCGGACAGCGCCAAATTCGGCCAGCCCGAGATCAAGCTGGCGGTCACCCCCGGAATGGGCGGTTCGCAGCGGCTGACCCGCGCCGTCGGCAAGGCGAAGGCAATGGAAATGTGCCTGACGGGCCGCAACATGGACGCCGTCGAGGCCGAAAGCGCAGGCCTGGTCGCACGCGTCGTTCCAGCCGCAGATCTTCTAGCTGAAGCGTTGAAATCTGCCGAAGCCATTGCTGGCATGGCTCCGCTTGCCGCCATCGCCGCCAAGGAAATGGTCAACGCTGCCTTTGAAACCACCCTGCAACAGGGCGTCGTCTTCGAACGTCGCCTGTTCCACGGCCTGTTCGGCAGCGAAGACCAGAAAGAAGGCATGGCCGCCTTTATCGAAAAGCGCCCCGGCAACTGGACGGGCAAGTAATTTAAGGGCGCTGGTCGATTGCGCAGCGCGGGGCTTGTCTTACGGCCCACACACTGGTAATCGCCCGCCCGTCGCCGCTTTAGCTCAGTCGGTAGAGCACATCATTCGTAATGATGGGGTCAGGTGTTCGAATCACCTAAGCGGCACCATTTTCCTGCATATCTTGCCCGGTCAAACGACCGTGATCGAATAGCCCAGCCTTGGCACATGCACCGCGATTGCGCCAAGTTCGGCTTCGTCGCGGACGACCGACAGGCTGTAGTGGGTCGAGCCGGAAAATGTCCCGCTGATCGGATCACGCCCATAATCTGCCGCCGCCAGCGCGACGCGCTTGCCGAGCACCGGCGCATCACCCGGCAATGTGTCGAGTGCGATGGGCTTGGCTGTCTTTGCCACTGCAAGCGCATCCGAAGGCGTCATTTCCGAACGGGTGCCGTGGCCGATGGCGCCGACGCGATCATACCAGCCATCCAGAAAAGGCACATCGGGAAGGCGATCGATCAGCCCGGGGCAGAAGGTGCGGATGAACCAGAAATTATAATAGGCCGCCGCATCGGCCAGCCCCGGCTTTGCTCCTTCGAGGAAATCCCGCCCGTCGGTCAATTGCTCGGCAAGCAACGCGGCCTGCGCCTTGATCTGGGTGAGCGCAAAGGGGGAAAGCGCCTTCATCGCGGCGACGTTGAACGGCTGGCCGCTTAGTGCCTCGCGGTCCTTGATGAAGGCCGGGTCCACACCATCACCCAAGGTACCAAAAATCGCCAGCACGGCAGACTGGAACAGCGTCTTGTCGGCCCAGATTTCAAAAGCATTCGCCGTGCCCCGATTCCCCGCAGGAAAGAGTGAGGGCTCTGGATGGCGGCGATCCAATTCCCGCACAATCAATGCACTGTCGCAATAGACATCAGCACCGATTTGCAGCACGGGGATACGGCGATAGCCACCGGTGAGCGGGACCAGATCAGGCTTGGGCATGATCACAGGCTGATCAACCGCCGCCCACGAAAGACCTTTTATCCCAAGGCAGATGCGCACCTTTTCAGAGAAGGGTGAGCTATCATATTGGTGGAGAACGATATCGGACATGGCCTTGGGTTCCTTGCGTGTCGGGGGATCCTGCCACCGGGTTGCAGTGCCGCGCGCCGTGAGTCAATCGCGCGGCAAGGCTTACATAAAGATCAGCACAAAGGCCAAAGCCGACAGGAAGCTGATCAGCGTTGCGCTCAGTACCGGCATGGTCGCGCGCCAGCCCATGTCGAGCAGCAGGTCCATCCGGCTGCGCATCGCGGTTGCGGTAACCGCAAGTAATAGCAAACCCTTTGATGCTGAAAGCGCATATTCGGCAACCATAGACGGAATGGCGATCAGCGAATTCAGCGCAACGGTTGCCAGAAATGCCGTGATGAACCAGGGCAAAGCCAGACGACGCCAC